>JBBAPL010000228.1:0-6423 GCA_040400895.1 Aquabacterium sp. | reverse complement strand
GCTGGCCATCAGGCGGACTCCACCGGTTCGGCCAGCAGGCGGCGCAGCGCTGCGGCGTCGCCGCGCCAGCTGCGGCCGCGGGCGTCGGGCTTGAGCGCGCCACGCAGGTCGTCGTGGTCCAGCACCGTGAGGAACAGTGTCACCATCTCGCCCAGCTCCGTGCAGCGGCTGGCGATGCTGAGCAGGTCGACCTGGCCACCGCGCGGGTCGGGCCGGCTGCCCACGTCGTAGTCGACGCCGTGGTTGATCAGCGCCAGCTCGGCCGACTTGGCATCGTCGCAGTACAGGTCGAGATGGATCGCCGACAGCCGGGTGGCGGTGCCGCGCCACACCGCACCCGACAGATGCGGCCGGAACTCCGCCAGGCGGTCCATCCACACCAGGGCCAGCCGGCGCAGGGCCAGCAACTCGGCCGGCTGGGTGTCGGCGCAGAAGATGGCGATGTGCTCGCGCACCTGGTCTTCGACCTGCTCGTTGCTGGGCAGGGCCGATTGGCGACTGCCGCTGCGGCCCAGGCTGCGCAGGGCCTTGCGCTTGGCCTGGGCGTATTCCATGCCTTCGTCGACCACCAGCCGGGCGGCGGTGGCGGCAATCTCGTCTGCAAGGTCTCCTGACATGGGATCGGATTGTGCCCGGCCGCCTGGCGCCAGGCGTGGGCCAGGGCCAGGCGGTCAGGGCAAGGCGACGGCACCCATGCGGGCGGCGATGGTGGCGGCGCGGCTGGCCACGTAGCCCGAGCCGGGGTTCTGCTCGAAGCGCTTGGGCGCCGGCAGCATCACCGCCAGCCGGGCCGCCTGGCTGGGGCCCAGCTGGGACGCATCCACCCGGAAGTAGTGCCGCGCCGCCGCCTGGGCGCCGAACAGGCCTTCGCCCCATTCCACGTTGTTGAGGTAGATGGCCAGGATGCGCTGCTTGCTCAGCAGGCCCTCGAGCATGAAGGTGAGCATGAACTCCTGCGCCTTGCGCAGCACGGTGCGCTCGCCCGACAGGAACAGGTTCTTGGCCAGCTGCTGGCTGATGGTGGAGCCGCCCACCACCTTGGGCACCACCGCCGGCCGGGGCTTGGCGGGGGCGGGGCTGTCTGGCGGCGGGGCGCGCTTGGCCGATTGGGCGGCCATCTGGGCGTTGCGGCGCTCTGCGGCCGCCTCGGCGCGTTGGTTTTTCTCCCAGGCGGCCTCCAGCGCGTCCCATTCCACACCGCTGTGGTCGGCAAAGCCGGCGTCCTCGCTGGCGATCACCGCGCGCTTCAGGTGGGCGGCGATGCGGTCGTTGTCGACCCACTGCTGCGCCCAGGCGACCTGGTGCTTGTCGACCGCCAGGCGCACGATCTCGCTGCGCTGGAAGGTGGTGGATTGCGGGTCGACCACCGCCATCAGCGCAATGCGGGCCAGGAAGAACAACTGCAGCGACACCGCACACAGCAACACCAGTCCCAGCAGCCGCAGGGCGTGGCCGCGCAGGCCGTCGCGCTTGCCAGCCATCGAGCCGATCAGCCCTTGGCGGCCAGCGTTGCGCGCAACGCCGCCAGCACGGGCGGGGTGTCCGGCATCACGCCGCGCCACAGCTCAAACGCGCCGGCCGCCTGTTCCACCAGCATGCCCAGGCCGTCGCGCGGGGTGGCGCCGTGGGTGCTGGCCCAGTCCAGAAAGGGCTGGGCTGCCGGGCCGTACATCAGGTCGATGGCCAGCGCGCCGGGCTTGAGCACCGTGGCGGCCACCGGCACACCGGCGCCCGCCAGGCTGCTGGCGCTGCTGTTGAGCACCACGTCGAAGGCCTCGCCGGCATCGACCAGGCCGGTGGCGGCCAGGGCCACGCCGTGCTGGCCGGCCCAGGCGGCATGGCGCTGCACCAGTTGCTCTGCCTTGTCCGGCGTGCGGTTGGCCACGGTGATGGCAGCGCAACCGGCCTCGATCAGCGGCCCCAGCACGCCGGCCGCCGCGCCGCCGGCACCGATCAGCAGCACCCGCTGGCCCGCCAACGGTCGGCCGGCATGCTGCTGGATGTCGCGCACCAGGCCTGTGCCGTCGGTGTTGTCGGCCAACCAGCCGTCGGCGTCGAAACGCAGCACGTTGGCGGCCTGGGCCAGCACTGCCCGGTCACTGGCGCGGCGCGCCAGCGGCAGCACCTGGAACTTGAACGGCACGGTGATGTTGCAGCCGCGCGCTGCGCCCAAACCGGCGGCCGGGTCGGCGCTGGCGATGAAGCCGCGCACCGTCGCCTCAAACCCATCCAGCGGGCTCTCGATGCGGCCGTAGGCGATGTGCTCGCCGGTCTGGCGGGCGAACGCGGCGTGGATGAAGGGCGACTGGCTGTGCGCCACCGGATGGCCCAGCACCGCATAGCGGTCGGGCAACGGATGCGGATCTGGGTTCATGGCGGCCTAGATTGTGCGTTGCCGGCTGGCGTGGCGGCGGCGGCCCCGGCGCCCGGCGCCTGGTTCGACACCAGGGTGGCTTCCAGCCCGTCGTCACGGGTGAAGCGGAAGCGCGAGGTGATCACGATCTGGTCGGTCTGCTCGCGCAGTGCGGCATTGAAGCTGGCAAACGGCGCGGCCCGCTGCACGATGGCCACGGCGCGCCGGTCCAGCAGCGCATTGCCCGAGCCGCGCACGATGTCGGCTTCCAGCAGGCGGCCGGCGGCGTCGACCGTGATGTTCATCGTCAGCTCGCCGTACAGCTTGCGGCCCGCGGCTTGCGGGAAGTCGCGCGTGCCGCGCTCCTCGATGCGGCGGCGCAGGCGGTCGTAGTACAGCGCGTAAGCCACCTCGCGGGTGGCCGGGCTGACATAGCGCTTGCGCGGGGCGGCGCTGTCGTCGTTGATGCGCTTCTCGATTTCGGCCAGCAGCTTCAGCAACTGGCGGCGGCGTTCTTCCTGTTCACGCTCCTGCGGCGTGCCGGTGTCGCGGCGCGGGTCGGGCGGCGGCAGCAGCGCCATTTCGCGGCGGATCTGTGCCAGCAACTGCTGCTGCTGGTCCTGCAGCTGGTCGACGCGCTTGCGGGCCTCGTCGGGCGCATTGCCCATCTCGGCCTGTGGCATGGCGGGCAGGGGGGATGTGGCCCGGCCCTCGGCCTGGTCGCCGCCGCCGGCCAGCGCCGCCTGGGCCAGGGCCTTGGCCTCGGGCGGCGTCTCGCTGGACTTGGCATTGACCAGGATCACCTCCAGCGGCGTGGCATTGAACAGCCGGTCGAAGCCCGCCGGGTCGGCCCAGCGCCAGCCGATCAGCGCACCATGCACCGCCACCGACACCGCCAGTGCGCCGTGCAGCGTGCTGATGCGGCGCATGGGCATCGCGGCTCGGCGGTGGGGCGCGGCCTGCGGGTCAGCCTGCCGGCGCCGGGTCTGGCGCGGCGTCCGGCGCGGCCGGGGTGTCGGTGCCGACCGCCCCGCCGTCGCCCAGGTCGATGGCCAGGGCCAGCGGCGCGGCGGCGGTCGCTTCGTCGTCGTCGCCGGCGTCGTCGGCAGCCGGCGCAGCTGGGGCGTCGTCCAGCCGGCTGGCCAGGTTGGCGTGCAGGTCCAGCGTCAGCAGGTCGATGCCGGTGATGCGCACGCGCACATGGGCGCTGCGCGGCAGGGCCTCGCAGCCCAGGGCCTTGAAGACCAGTGGCACGTTGTCGGCGCGCACCAGGCCATCTTTCAGCGCCACGCCATCCAGCTCGGTGATGTCGTTCTGCTGCAGCCAGCGCAGTGTCCAGAAGCGCTCGATGGCGCGCTGGAAGTCGTTGTAGGCGGCATAGGCGGCGTCGAACTGCGAGATCACCGAGAACAGCATCGCGTCCTTGGGCTTGAACGGCGCCACCAGCGCCGCGGTGCGGCCATGCCGGGTGGCGGCGATGATCTGCCACTGGTTCACCAGGTCGACATAGCGGCGCAGCGGCGACGTGGCCCAGGTGTACTGCGGCACGCCCATGCCGGCATGCGGTGCCGGCTTGGTGCCCATGCGCACCTTGATGCCCGGCGCCATGCTGGCCTGGCTGCGGTAGATGCCCGGCACGCCCTGGTCGGCGATGAAGCCGCCCCAGTGGCAGTTGGCCAGGATCATCGCCTCGCTGACGATCAGGTCCAGCGGTGCGCCGCGCTTGCGCTCGCTGATGCGCACCGTTTCGTTGCCGGTGGGTTCGCCGGCCGGTTTGTCCGGGACGCCGTCGAGCCGGAAGTTGTAGTCGGGCCGGTTGAAGTTCTCGGGCTTGCCGCGCACCACCTCGCGCTGGGCCTTCAGGTGCCGCGCCAGGCGGAAGCAGAAGGCCAGTTCTTGCGCAAACGGGTACTCGGCCACCGACTCGCCGGTCAGTGCCGACTCGGTCACCACCTCGTCGAGCTGGTCGTGGCGCAGGTTGGCGGCAATCGGCACCCGCTCGATGCGGGTCTCGGCGCCGTTCAGCGCCAGCGTGGCCTCGTCGAATCGGAAGTACACGCTGACGGCCGGGCAGTCGCGCCCCTCGATCAGCGTGTAGGCCTGCACCACGGCATCCGGCAGCATGGTCAGCTTGTGGCCGGGCATGTAGACGGTGGACAGCCGCTCACGCGCCACCTTGTCGATGGGCGAATCGGGCGCGATGGCCAGCGCCGGTGCGGCGATGTGCACGCCGAAGATGATCTCGCCGCTGCCCAGGCCGTTGACCGACAGCGCATCGTCGATCTCGGTGGTCTGCGAATCGTCGATCGAGAAGGCCTGCACCGGCGCCAGCGGCAAGGCGTCGGCAATGGCCGGTGCGGCCAGCGCCGGGAAGCCCGTGCCCTTGGGAAAGCTGTCAAACAGGAAGCGCCGCCAGTGGAACTGGTAGGGGCTGTCGATGGCGCCTGCGGCCAGCAGCAGGTCCAGCGGTGCCTTCTGGGCGCGCTGGGTGGCGGCCACCACCGCCTTGTACTCTGGGCCGTTCTTGTCGGGCTTGAACAGGATGCGGTAGAGCTGCTCGCGCACCGGGGGCGGGCAGCGGCCGGCGGCCAGCTCGGCGGCCCATTCCTCGATCATCGCGGCCTGCTGGGCCTTGCGTTCGATGGCCAGCAGCGCGGCCTTGACGATCTCTTCCGGCGCCTTCTTGAACTGGCCCTTGCCGGCGCGGCGGAAGTAGTGCGGCGCCTCGAACAGACGCAACAGCATCGCCGCCTGCTGCTCGGGCCCGGCGCTGGCTGAAAAGTAATCGCGCGCCAGCTCGGCAAAGCCGAAGTCACCTTCGGGCGCAAATTCCCAGGCCATCTCCAGGTCGATGTCGGCGGCCTGGGCCTGGGCGGCGGCCATCAGTGCGGCCGGCTCGGGTTTGGCGAAGCGCAGCAGCACGTTGGCGGCCTTCACCTTCACGCGTTTGCCGGAATCGAGCTCGATCTGCACCGAGGCATCGGCTTCCGACATCACGCGGCCGGCGAGGAATTTGCCGGCATCGTCGAACAGGGCATAGGAGGACATAAGCGGCGGATTGTCGCCGGATCGGCCCAGCAGCCAGGATCGATGCCAAGGGGAGTGCGCCAGCCATGCAGACACTCGCCGACTTCCTGGCCTGGGGGGAGATTCAGGCCGAACGCCATGAGCGCATGTGCGGTCAGGTGGTTGCGATGGGCAGTGCCGGCGTGTGCACAGCACTGCGGGGGGCAACATCGCTGGCATGCTGCGCCAGGGGTTGCGCAGCCCCCCCCGTCGGGTGTTCGGCAGGGGAGCCGACGGCCTGTTCACCCTGCATCACCTGACCGGCCTGCCGCCGGTCGATCTGGCCAGCATCGGCTGCAGCCTGCCGGCCGGTGAGATCTTCGACCGGCTCGACCCGCTGGTGCAGGGCCCGCTGCCCGGCGTCTGATCAGGCGCTGTCGGTGATCCCGGCGGTGCCGTCCAGCCCCTGTGCGGCCAGCCAGCCGGGCGCGAACAGGGTGTCGTCGTAGCGCTCACCAGCATCACAGATCAGCGTGGCGATGCTGCCCACCTCGCCGCGCGCCGCCAGTTCCCGTGCCAGGTGCAGCGCCCCGGCGAAGTTGGTGCCGGTGGACGGCCCCACCCGCCGGCCCAGGCGCTGCGACAGGTCCAGCGCAGCGGCAAAGCTCATGGCGTCGGGCACGCGCAGCATGCGGTCGATCACCGGCGGCAGGAAGCTGGGCTCCACCCGCGGCCGGCCGATGCCTTCGATGCGGCCACGCTCGGTGCTGGCGACATCGCGCCGGCCCTGCACGAAGGCGTCGAAGAACACGCTGCGCTCGGGGTCGACCACCGCCAGCCGGGTGGTGGCCAGGGCCTCGCGGCTGGTGCGGCCCATGTAGCGGATGAAGCGGCCGATGGTGGCCGAGGTGCCGCCGGTGCCAGCGCCCACCACGATCCAGCGCGGCAGCGGGTGAGGCTCCAGCGCCAGCTGGTTGAACAGGCTCTCGGCGATGTTGTTGTTGCCGCGCCAGTCGGTGGCCCGCCCGGCATGGGTGAACTGGTCCAGGTAGTGCCCGCCGCGC
>JBBAPL010000227.1:0-6458 GCA_040400895.1 Aquabacterium sp. | reverse complement strand
GGGTTTGCCAGGCACGTCGGGCCTGCCGGGGGTCGACTGGATCCTGTCGGACCGCTATGTGCTGCCGCCCGACCTGGAGCCCTACTGCACCGAGCGGCCGCTGCATGTGCCGCACTGCTACCAGGTCAGCGACCGGCAGCGCGAGGTGGCGCCGCGCCCCGCACGCAGCACCTACGGCCTGCCGGACGATGCCGTCGTTTACTGCTCGTTCAACAACAACCACAAGTTCACGCCCGAGGTCTTCGGCGCCTGGATGCGCATCCTGCAGCAGGTGCCCGACAGCGTGTTGTGGCTGCTGTCCGACAACGACACCGCGCGCGAGAACATGCTGCGCCAGGCCGATGCCCACGCCGTGGCGCGTCACCGCCTGATCTTCGCGCCGCGGGTGGCGCCGCCGGAATACCTGGCACGCTTCCAGTGTGCCGACCTGGTGCTCGACACCTTCCCCTACAACGCCGGCACCACCGCCAGCGACGCGCTGTGGATGGGCACACCGATCGTCACCCTGAGCGGGCGCACCTACATCTCACGCATGGCCGGCAGCCTGCTCAGTGCCGTGGGCCTGCCCGAGCTGGCCACCACCACGCTGGCCGACTACGAGCGGCTGGCCGTGCTGCTGGGTCGCCAGCCCGCGCGCATCGCCTCCTACAAGCGCTATCTGGCAGAGCATGGCCGCACCTCGCCGCTGTTCGACATTCCCCAGCTGGTGCGCAACATCGAGTCGCAGTTCGAGCGCCTGGCGCTGGAACACCGCGCCACTGACTGACCGGCCACCGACCAACCTGATTGCCCCTGCCCCCCGTGTCTGCCCGCGACGACCCGCACCTGGACCCCCAGGGCGACCTCCAGCCTGAGCTGCCGCCCAGCCTGGAGCAGGACGCGCTGGCGCAGGCCATCGTGTGGCTGACCCGCCACCACGGCCACGAGCGATCGATTGCATCCCTGCTGGAAGGCCAGCATGTCGAGGGCCAGCTGGGCCCTGACCAGGCGGTGCGTGCGCTGCGCGAGGCGCACTGGAATGCCGCGCTGGTGCAGCGGCCGATCGGCGAGTTCAGCGACCTGCTGCTGCCGGTGGTGCTGCTGCTGAAGACCGGCGACGCGGTGGTGCTGCTGGCCCGGCGGGCCCAGGCCGGCGGCCCGCCGCTGTGCACGGTGCTGATGCCGGGTGACGACGGTCTGGAGACGGCGCAGGAGATCACCGCCACCGAGCCCGAACTGGCGGCCGAGTATGCCGGCGTGGCCTTGGTGGCCACGCCCCGGCCGGCGCCGCACGTGCGTGGCAGCGCGGCCAGTACCGACGCCGCGGGCGCCCTGCGCGACCCGGACAGCCACTGGCTGTGGGGCACGGTGCGGCGCTTCGTCCCCTACTACCGCTCGGCCCTGCTGGCTGCGCTGCTGAGCAATACCCTGATGCTGGTGACCGGACTGGTCACCTCGGTCATCTACGACAAGGTGATCCCGCACAAGGCCTTCGTCACGCTGTGGGCCATGGCAGTCGCCTGCGGCCTGGCGCTGGCGTTCGACCTGGCTGCGCGCCAGCTGCGCGCCTACCTGATCGACCTGGCCGGCAAGAAGACCGACCTGCTGGTGGGCACCCAGCTGTTCCGCCAGAGCCTGGGCGTGCGCATGGAGCACCGGCCCGAGTCGGCCGGCGCCTACAGCCACGTCGTCGGCCAGATCGAGTTGGTGCGCGAATTCTTCTCGTCGGCCACGCTGTCGGCGATCAGTGACCTGCCCTTCATCTTCATCTTCATCGCCATGACCTTCGTCGTCGGCGGGCCGCTGGGCTTCGTGCTGGTGGTGGGGGTGCCGCTGATCATGGGCGTGGCCTGGCTGATCCAGGGCGCGATGCGCCGCGCCACCTCGGAGAACATGCAGGAGCAGGCCGACCTGCACGGCCTGCTGGTGGAGGCGGTGGAAGGGCTGGAGGACATCAAGGCCACCGGCTCGCAGGGCCGCTTCCTGCACCGCTACGAGCAGTCGTCGTCGTCCGCGGTGGGCAGCGCGATCCGCGCGCGCCGGCTCACCAGCCTGACGATGAACATGTCGATGATGAGCCAGCAGGCCATCACCCTGGTGATGCTGGTGTGGGGCGTGTACCTGATCGACGCACAGGTGATCACCGGCGGCGCGTTGATGGGCGCGGTGATGTTTGCCATGCGCGCGGTGGCGCCGCTGTCGTCGATCGTCATGCTGGCCACCCGCTGGCAGGGAGCGCGCGCGGCCATGGTGGCGCTGGACAATGTGATGGCGCAGCCGGTCGAGCGTGAACCCGGGCGCGACTACATCCCGGTGCGCGAGATGAGCGGGCGCATCGGTCTGAGCGACGTGAGCTTTGCCTACCCGGCCAAGGACGGTCAGGAGGCGCCCAAGGTGCTCAAGAGCGTCACGCTGCGCTTCGAGCCAGGTGAGCGGGTGGCCATCCTCGGGCGCATCGGCAGCGGCAAGAGCACCATCCTGCGCGTCATCGGCGGGCTGTACCGGCCCGGCGACGGCCTGGTGGACGTGGACGGGGTGGACCTGCGCCAACTCGACCCGGGCGACTTCCGGCTCAAGGTCGGCTACGTGCCGCAGGACTCACGCCTGTTCAAAGGCACCCTGCGTGACAACGTGCTGCTGGGCCGGCCTGGGGCCGACGCGGCACGCCTGGCGGCGGTGGCCAAGCTCACTGGCCTGGCCCGCGTGGCCGAGGGCCACCCGCTGGGCTGGGACCTGCCGGTGGGTGAATCGGGTTCGCTGCTGTCGGGCGGCCAGCGCCAGTTGGTGGCGCTGACGCGCAGCCTGATCACCGAGCCCAAGATCCTGCTGATGGACGAGCCCACCAGCTCGATGGACGCGCAGAGCGAGCTGGCCTTCCTGCGCCAGCTGCATGAATCAGCCCGCGGCTGCACGCTGATCATGGTGACCCACCGCCCGGCGGTGCTGGAACTGGTGCAGCGCATCATCGTCATCGATGCCGGCAGGGTGGTGATGGACGGGCCCAAGGCCCAGGTGCTGGCCGCGTTGTCTGGTGCCCGCCCGGTGCCGCAGCCGGGCCAGCCGGGGCAGGGTGGCGCGGCTGCGCCGAACAACGTCCACCGCCACCCCAGCACCCAGCCCGCCGAGCGCAAGGCGGCGGTGTGAGCACGCGCCATGGCTGACAACCTGCCGCTGCAGCGCGGCGACATCGACTTCCTCACACCCCTGCAGAAGGCGCAGCAGGACGAACCAGCGCATGTCGCCACCTGGTCGGTTTATCTGATGCTGGTGGCGTTGGCTGTGGCACTGGCCTGGGCCGCACTGGCCAAGGTGGACATGATCACCCGGGCCGAGAGCCGGGTGATTCCAGTCGGGCGCGAACAGGTGATCGCCAGCCTGGAAGGCGGCATCCTGCGCGAACTGAAGGTGCGTGAGGGCGAGGCTGTGGTGGCCGGCCAGCCGCTGGCGCTGCTCGACCCCACCCGGGTGGAAGCGCAGCAGAACGAAGGCCACCTGAAGCGCCTGGCCATGCTGGCCACGGTGACCCGGCTGCAGGCCGAGGCCAGTGGCAAGGCGCTGGTTTTCCCGAAGGAACTGACCGCGGTGCCGCAGGTGGTGCAGGGCGAGACGGCCTCATTCGAAGCGCGGCGCAGGGCGCTCAACGAGGCTGTTGCCAGCAACCAGCGCAACCAGGCGCTGATGGAGCGCGAACTGGGCATGGCCCAGGCCCTGTCCGCCAAGGGGTTGATGAGCGAGGTGGAGGTGATGCGCCTGCGCCGCCAGGTCAATGACCTGGCCCTGGTGACACAGGAGCGCGTCAACCGCTTCCGCCAAGACGCCAGTGCCGAGTTGGTGAAGACCCAGACCGAGCTGACCATGCTGGGTGAGCAGCAGGTGGTGCGCGACGACATTCTCAAGCGCACCACGCTCACGTCGCCGGTGCGTGGCCTGGTCAAGAACATCCGCATGAACACGCTGGGTGGTGTGGTCAGCGCCGGTGCGCCGGTGATGGAGATCGTGCCCGTGGACGAGCAGGTGCTGGTCGAACTGCGCGTCAAGCCGTCCGACATCGGCTGGGTGCGCGTGGGTCATCCGGTGGAGATCAAGCTGTCGGCATATGACTTCACCATCTACGGCAGCCTGCACGGCACAGTGGACACCTTGAGCCCAGACGCCATGGGCGAGGGCACCAACCCGGCCACTGGTGCCGAGGCCAGCTGGTACCGTGCCCTGGTGCGTGCTGACGCCAGCAAGCTGATGGCCGGCGGCAAGCCGCTGACGGTGTTGCCCGGCATGGTCGGCACGGCCGAGATCCGCACCGGCCGCCGGTCGGTGCTGAGCTTCATCCTGCGCCCCATGATGAAAGCCACCGAGGCCTTCACCGAGCGCTGAGCCCGCGCGTGGGTCGCCAGCAGGCGACCCACGGCAGGCGTTGGCTCTGCCCGCATGCTTGCGGGCAAGCTTCTGGCCCACGGCTGGCGTTGGCGCTGCCCGCATGCTTGCGGGCCGTAGCGCCGAAATGCCGGCCAAAGCCGCCGGCATTTCAGCGATTGCCCTGTGGCCTGCCGGCGTCTACTGGTCACTGGACTTATGAGCCTTCCGGTGCCCGCCTTGACGCCCTCCTTCCTCTCCCTCGCCCGGCCACTGCTGGCCGGGGCAGCCGTGGCGGTGCTGACCGCCGCAGCCCAGGCGAACTGCCTGGACGAAGAGAAGCTGGAGTCGCTGCCCGCCATGTCCACGGCAGGGTCACCGCCACAGGCCACGCCGGCCGCCGCACCGCCGCGCAGTCTGCTGCAACAGTTGGTGGGCGATGCGCTGGCGCGCAGCCACGGCATCGGCGCTGCGCGCCTGCTGGCCGAGGCGGCTGAGCAGGACATTGGCGAAGCCGAAGCCAGCAAGAAGATGCAGGCCTTCCTGACTGGCAACGTCAGTCCGTCGCTGGAAGGCAGCAAGGGCGGCAGTGGCGCCAGCCTGCAGGCCCGCGCCGGCATCACCCTCAGCCAGACGCTGTACGACGGCGGCCGCAGCGACCGCCTGATCGACTGGCGGCGCCAGCAGGCGGAAGCCGCCCGCCTGGGCATGCTGTCGACCCAGGAGCAGATCACCCTGGCCACCACGTCGATGGCCTTTGAGCGCAGCCGCTTTCGCATGCAGGCGGTGATCTATGGCCAGAACGTGCGCAAGATGGGATGTCTGGTGCAGGCACTGGAGACCATCGTCGGCGCCGACAAGGGCCGCACCAGCGAGCTGGTGCAGTCGCGCAAGCAACTGCAGCAGGCCGAACTGCAGCAGGCCCAGGCCCAAAGCCAGGCCCGGCAGGTGGAAGCCAAGCTGCGCCGCGTGGTGGGTGACGGCCTGCCCGGCACGGAGGGCATGGCCACCTTGCTGCTCGCCGTGCCCGAGCTGCCCGCGGTGTTGAGCGCGGCCGAGCGCTCGGTCGACATCCACCAGCTGGCCGCCAACGCCCGCGCGCTGACCGAAATCGCCCGCGTGGTGGAGGCCGGCAACAAGCCCCAGGTCAGCTGGAACGTGGGCGGCAGCGCATTGCTGTCGGCCGGCAGCGGCGGCGCCAGTGGTGGGCAGCACAGTGCCAGCCTGAGCGCCGGCGTGACGCTGAGCGTGCCCCTGCTCAACCCCGGCATCGCCTACAGCAGCCAGGCGGCGCGCAAGCGCGCCGAGGCCGCCAGCCTGCAGCGCGCCGAGGCGCTGGAGCAGCGCCGCCAGCGCATCGGCGAGGTGCATGAGCAGGCCGGTGCCGCATTCGACCGTCTTCGGCGGGTGGCCCTGGTGCTGCGCGACAGCGACCGGCTGCGCAATTTCACGCTGCAGCAGTGGCAGCAGATGGGCCGGCGCTCGCTGTTCGATGTGATCGCCGCCGAGACCGACCACTACAACCTGCGGGTGCAGTACGTCAATGCGCTGCACGACGGGCAGCAGATGAATGCAACCCTCACATCGCTGGGCACCGGCCTCACCGATTGGTTGAAATGAAAGCCACCGCATGAACACCCTCTGCATCGAAGGCTGGCGGGGCGTCAGCCACTCCATCGCGCTGGTCAACCAGTACCAGATGCTGGTGCTGCTGAACGACCCAGCCTGGCGCGCCGAGTGGCAGCTGTACCACCGCGACCTGCCGTTCTTCCTGAAGCACTGGAACACCAGGCAGATGCCGGCGGGCTTCACCGACGAGGAGCAGGCCCGCATCGACGCCGTGCCTGCACCGCCCAACGGTCTGGTGCCCGACTGCCTGCTGCGCATCAGCTCACCGTTCAGGTCGCAGATCGACTCTGACGTGCGCACGCTCACCTTCATGGTCACCGAGTGCGGCCTGGTCGACGACTGCTTTGACGCGCCGCCGCCCGACCCGCGGGCCTTCACCCGCGGCGACAACCGCATCGTCACGCCGTCGGCGTGGTCGCGCGACCGCCTGGTGGACGGCGGCATGGACCCGGCCGGCATTGTGGTGGTGCCGCACGGCGTGAAGACCGACACCTTCAGCC
>JBBAPL010000226.1:0-6839 GCA_040400895.1 Aquabacterium sp. | reverse complement strand
CCACCGGCGAGGCGATCACCGCCGCCGGCTCGCCGTCGGCCACCAGCTGGCCGTTGTGCAGCACGATGATGCGGTCGGCCAGTTCACGCACCACGTCCATCTTGTGCTCCACCAGCAGGATGGTGCCGCGGCCGCTGGCGCGCAGCGTCGCCTTCAGGCCGCGGATCAGGTCCAGGATCACCGGCACCTCGTCCACGCTCATGCCTGCGGTGGGTTCGTCGAACATGAACACCTTGGGGTCGAGGGCGATCAGCAGCGCCACTTCCAGCTTGCGCTGGTCGCCATGCGGCAGCGCGGCGGCCAGCAGGTCGGCCTTGTCGGCCAGGCGCACCTGGGCCAGCACCGCCTGGGCCTCGTCGATCCAGGCGCGGCGGTCCAGCCACACGCGGAACAGGTCCACCCCGCCCCAGCCGCCGCCTTGGCCGCGGCCGGATTCGCGCGCCTGGATGGCCAGGCGCACGTTCTCGCGCACCGTCAGGTTGGCGAACAGCTGGGTCAGCTGGAAGGCCCGGCCCAGGCCCAGCCGGGTGCGCAGCGGCGCGCTCAGGCCGGTGATGTCCTGCCCGTCGAGCAGCACCTGGCCGGCACTGGCCGGCAGCTGGCCGCTGATCAGGTTGAAGTAGGTCGTCTTGCCGGCGCCGTTGGGCCCGACGATGGCCGTCAGCGTGCCGGGCTGGAAGGCGCAGGACACGCTGTCGACGGCCACATGGCCGCCGAAGCGGATCGACAGATCCCGGGTCTCGAGCACGGCAGGGTCAGCGCTTGTTCCGGATGGGGACTTGCATCTCTTCCGCCTTGATCTCGCGCACCAGCTCCGGCACGCCCCAGGCAAACGCCGGGTCCACCTTGATCTTGAAGTGGTACATGTCCTGCAGCGCCTGGTGGTCTTCCTTGCGGAAGGTCATGCGGCCCTTGGGCGTCTGGAAGCTCATGCCCTCCATCGCGGTGATCAGCTTCTCGGTGTTGGTGTCGCCCTTGGTCTTCTTCAGGGCTTCCACCACCGCAATCGCCGCGCTCATGCCGCCGGCGGTGAAGAAGTCGGGCGGGGTCTTGTACTGGGTGTAGTGGTTGGCCACCAGCCATTCATTGACCGGGTTCTTCGGGATGCCGAAGTAGTAGTACAGGCCGCCTTCCATGCCGGGGAAGTTCTTGTAGGCCGTCATCGCCGGCAGGATGTTGCCGCCGGTGGCGATCTCGATGTTGTGGCGCTTGAAGTCCAGCTCGGCGATCTTGAACGGGTTGCCGCCGGCCCAGATGATCCAGACGATCTTGCGGCCGGGCTGGTCCTTCAGCTTGTCGATGATGCGCTGGGCCGCGGCGGTGAAGTCGCTGGTGGCCGCGGGCAGGTATTCCTCATGCGCCACCTTGGCCTTCTTGACGGCTTCCTTGAAGGCCTTGACGCCGTCCTTGCCGAAGGCGTTGTCCTGCGCCAGCGTCACCAGCGTGGTGCCCACCTTGTCCAGCGCCACGGCGTTGGCGATGGCGTCCTGGCTGCTGTTGCGGCCGGTGCGGAAGATGTAGCGGTTCCATTTTTCGCCGGTGATGCTGTCGGCCACGGCCGGCTCCACCAGCAGGATCTTCTTGTATTCCTCGGCCACCGGCAGCATGGCCAGGGCCACGGGGCTGGCGGTCGGGCCCACGGCGATGTCGACCTTGTCGTCGGCATAGGCGGCGGCCAGCAGGGCCTTGCCCACGTCGGGCTTGCCCTGGTCGTCCCGCTCGATGACCACCAGCTTCTTGCCATTGACGGCCATGGTGCCGCCGGTGGCGTAGTTCAGGCCCATGTTGAAGCCGACGATGGTCTGCTTGGCGAAGGCTTCCAGCGGGCCGCTCTTGCTGCTGATCAGCGCGATCTTCACCTCGCCCTGGGCCCAGGCTGCGGCGGGCGCCAGGATGGCAGCGGCCGCCAGCGCCAGCGGGGTCAGGCAGGCCAGGCGGCGGTTGGTCAGGCGTGTGGTCATGGGGTCTCCTTGGGGATGGGGTGGCCGCGCTGGGCGCCGGCCGCAGGGTTGCCATTGCAAAGCGGGTGCCAAGCCGCACCAAGCCAGGGAAAACCCTGTGGTTCGAGCCCCGCCATGCGGCAGAAGCGCCTGTTCCACCGAAGAGGTGCATGGGTTAGTCGCCAGAAGTGGATGCAATCCAGGCAATCATGAAAGAGATGCGTCTGAATTTCAGGCATTGCCTGAAATTCAGACGCTGTCAACGCCAGGCGGCAGGCAGCTTGTCGTAGAGCGTGGCGCGGGCGATGCCCAGCAACCGCGCCGCGGCCACCTTGTTGCCGCCGGTGGCGGCCAGGGCGGCGTCGATGGCACGTGCCTCCAGCTCGGCAATCGCCTGCGGCAGGGGCTGGATGGCGGCCGGGGGCGCCGCACCGGGCCCGGTGTGGGTGGGCGCCAGATCGGCGGGCCGGGCCGGGCCGGGCGGCGGCGGGCCGCTGCGGGGGGCCGCCGCCAGCGCACTGTTCAGGTCTTCCGGGCGCAGCACCGGCGCGTCGGTCATCAGGGCGGCCTGCTCCAGCACGTTGCGCAGCTCGCGGATGTTGCCCGGCCAGTCGTGCCCGGCCAGCCGGTCCAGCGCGTCGGCCGACAGGCTCTTGTGCGGCAGGCTGCTGCGCCGGGCGATGTCGTCGAGCAGCGCGTCGGCCAGCGCCTCGATGTCGGCCAGCCGCTCGCGCAGCGCCGGCAGCCGGATCGGCAGCACGTTCAGGCGGTAGTACAGGTCGGCGCGGAAGCGGCCGTCGGCCACCATCGCCGCCAGGTCGCGGCTGGTGGCGGCGATCACCCGCACGTCCACCTTGATGACCTGGTTGCTGCCCAGCGGCTCGACCTCCTGCTCCTGCAACGCGCGCAGCAGCTTGGCCTGCAGCGCCAGCGGCATGTCGCCGATCTCGTCGAGGAACAGCGTGCCGCCATCGGCCACCCTGAACTTGCCGTCGCGGCCCTTGCGGTCGGCGCCGGTGTAGGCGCCTGCGGCCACGCCGAAGAACTCGGCTTCCAGCAGGGTGTCGGGCACGGCGGCGATGTTGACACCGACAAACGGCTTGCCGGCCCGCGCCGATGCGGCGTGGATGGCATGGGCCAGCAGTTCCTTGCCGGTGCCTGTCTCGCCCAGCAGCAGCACGGTGGACCCGGTGCCCGCCACCCGCCGCGCCTGGCGCTTGACTTCCAGCGCTGCCGGGCTGGTGCCGATGTAGGCAGCGATGGTGTACTTGGGCCGGCGGTTGCGCACCTGCTCGGCCACCAGTTGGCGCTGGGCGTCGGCCAGGTCGCGCTGCAGCTGGGCGAACTTGGCCATCAGCGGCTGCATGCTGCTCTCAGGCGTGACGTCGCTCTGGTCGGCCAGCACCATGCCCAGCGCGCCGATCACCTGGCCGGTTGCGTCGCGCAGCGGCACCCGGCTGACCAGGAAGGTGCCGGCCTTGTTGGTGAGCAGGTCCACCATGATGGGCTGGCCACTGTCGATCACCTGGGCCAGCAAGGTGTTGGGCACCACCTCCTCGACCAGGCGGCCGACGAATTCATGCGCACCGGCAAAGCCCAGCGCGGGCAGGAAGCGCTTGTAGCCGTCGCTGATCCACACCACGCGGTGGGCGCGGTCGACCACCAGCATGCCCTGCACCGTCCGGGCGTAGAGGTCGAACATCGACTGTGCCGCCAGCTTGAGCAGGCTGTCGGCGTCTTGCGGCAGCGTGGGCAGAGACGGCATGGTGGCAGCCAGGGCGAAAGGCTCCGCACTGTACGGCAGGGCGACTGCGCGCCAGGCCGGATCAGTCGGCAGGCGGCGGGCTGCCGGGCCGGTCGGTGGGCGCCGCAGCCGGCCTGTCGATCAGGCGGCGCAGGCCCTGGGCGGCGCCGTCTACCTGCTCGGCCAGGCGTTGTGCCTCCATGGACGACAGGCCGGGCGCGCGGCCGGGCTCGCCGCGGCGCGCGGCCGCCACCGCCTGGTTCAGTGCCAGCAGATGTTGCTGGGCCGCATGGTTGTGGGGCACATCGGCGCCTGGCTTGGTCGCCAGTGGCGGGTGCAACGGCAGACGCAGCAGCGCCCAGCCCACCGCCAGCGCCAGCGCGGCCAGCAGCGCCAGGGCCCACACCACCAGGGCGGCATGATGGGCATTGCCACGCGCCTGGCTGGCCAGTTGGGCGGCCACACGCTCGATCTCGACCCACCAGGCCTCGATGTCGGCGCGCAGGCTGTCGAAGGCCTGCTGCGCCTCGCCGGACAGCAGGCTGCGCGCCAGGTCGGCCGCGGCCGGGTCCAGCGCGGCGCGGCGCGAGGCGGCCAGCAGCTTGTCCTGCGCCGCCCAGAAGCCGGCCAGCCTGGCCTGCACGGTGGCATGGTGCTGGCGGTCGGTGTCGCCGGCCGGGCGCTGGCCCAGGGCGGCCATGCGGCGTTCCACCTGCTGGCGGCTGGCCCGCAACCGGGCTTCCAGCGCCTGTCGCTCGGAGCCACTGCGCAGGGTGATGTGCAGCGCGGCCATGCCACGTTGCTCGTCCACCCGGCTGGCCAGATCGTGCACCTGCTGCAGTGCCGGCAGCAGCACGGCCTCGGTGTGGATGGCCTGGGCTTCTGCGTCGCGGCTCTGCGACACCGACACGCCGGCCAGCAGGCCCAGGGCCAGCAGCAGCAGCACCAGCAGCTGGCGCAGGCGTGTGGCGGGTGGAGAGGACAGGGTCAGCAGCATGGGCACAACGTCGCCCACGATGATGTCCGGCGTGGCCTGGGGCCGATCGGCTGATGTGCGGTGCTGCACCCACGCTGATCGGGCTCAAGCCCGGGGCCGGCGTGGCCGGCGGCCAGGCCGGCCGGTCGGCAGCGCGGCCTGGGTGGCCGGGTCATCGCCCTGCATCGCGGCCTCGGCGTCGGCCACGATGCGCGCCAGTCGGTCGGCCAGCTTTTCGGTGCTGAGCTGCTCGCGGAAGCGTTCGACCATCAACGCCAACGCCAGCGGGCTGGGCGCGCGCAGTTGCACCGGCGCCAGGCGCCAGGCGCGCAGCCGGGCCAGGCTGGCGGCCAGCTGGCGCAGGTTCAGCTCTTGCGCCAGCACCTCGGCATCGGCCTGGTGCAGCAGGCGGTTGGTGGGGTCGTACTGGCGGAACACGTCGTAGAACAGGCCCGAGCTGGCTTGCAGCTGGCGCGTGCTCTTGGGCGCGCCGGGGTAGCCGGTGAACACCAGGCCGGCCACGCGGGCGATCTCGCGGAAGCGCCGGCGCGCCAGCTCGCTGCTGTTGAGGCTGGCCAGCACATCGGCCAGCAGGTCGGGGCCGGGGTCGAACACCGACTGGTCATGCACCGAGGCCAAGTCCACCTCCTCGGCTGCCAGCAGCTCGAAGCCGTAGTCGTTGACGCTGATGCTGAAGGTGTTGGGCCGGTGCTGCGATAGCCGCCAGCCCAGCAGGCTTGCCAGGCCCAGGTGCACATGGCGGCCGGCAAACGGGTAGACGAACAGGTGCCAGCCCTCGCGGGAGCGGTACTGCTCGACCAGCAGCGTGCCGGTGGCCGGCAACTGCGACAGGCGGCGCTGGGCCTCGAGCATGGGCGCGGCGGCGCGCAGTTCGGGGTCGATGGCCATGGCGGCATCACCGGCCTGTGTCATGGACAAACCCACGCCGCCCAGCACCGCCAGCGTGGCGTCGGCCAGCTCGGACGACAGCGGCATCTTGCCGCCACCCCAGCTCGGCACCACACCGCGCTTGCCGGTGGCCTTGCGCACATACGCAGCCATGTCCTGGGTGCGCACGTACTCCAGCACCCGGCCGCCGAAGACGAAGCAATCGCCCTTGTTCAACCGGGCGATGAAGCTTTCTTCCACCTGGCCCAGGGTGCCGCCGGTCAGCCACTTCACCAGCATGGCCGATTCACCGACGATGGTGCCCACCTGCAGCCGGTGGCGCAGCGCGATGCCCTTGTCGGGCACGCGGTAGACGCCGTCGTCCCCCTGCACCACGCGGTGGTATTCGGGGTAAGCGCCCAGCGACGCCCCGCCGCGCACCACGAAATCCAGCGCCCACTGGAAGCTCTGCGCCGAGAGATCGCGGAAGCTGTGGGCGCGGCGCACCTCGGCATGCACCGCTTCGGCGGTGAAGCCGCCGCCCAGCGCGATGCTGACCAGGTGCTGCACCAGCACGTCCAGCGGCGCCTCGGGCGCGTGGCGCGGTTCCACCTGGCCAGCCGCCACCGCCCGGCGGGCGGCCACGGCCTCGATCAGTTCCAGCGTGTTGGTGGGCACCAGGGTGATGCGGCTGGGCCGGCCGGGCTGGTGGCCCGAGCGGCCCGCGCGCTGCAGCAGCCGCGCCACGCCCTTGGCCGAGCCGATCTGCAGCACCCGCGACACCGGCAGGAAATCCACGCCCAGGTCCAGCGACGAGGTGGCCACCACCGCCTTCAGCGTGCCAGCCTTGAGCCCTGCCTCCACCCATTCGCGCACGCCCTTGTCCAGCGAGCCATGGTGCAGCGCGATCTGGCCGGCCCAATCGGGCCGGGCAGCCAGCAGCAGTTGGTACCAGGCCTCGGCCTGGCTGCGCACGTTGGTGAAGACCAGCGTGGTGCCGCCGCCGTCCACGGCGGCCGCCGCCGCCGTGCGGGCGATCTCGTCGGCCACCGGCTGCTGCATCTGCGCGCCCAGGTGCCCGCCCCAGCTGAACCGGCCTGGGTTGGGCGGCAGCAGGGTGTCGATCACCAGGGCCTTGTCGATGCGCCCGCGCACCAGCACCGGCGGCGCATCACCCGGAGGCTGGGGGCCCTGCAGCATGGCCAGCGCATCGGCCAGGTTGCCCAGCGTGGCCGAGAGGCCCCAGACCAGCAGGCGCGGGTTCCACACCGCCAGCCGGGCCAGCAGCAAC
>JBBAPL010000225.1:0-6994 GCA_040400895.1 Aquabacterium sp. | reverse complement strand
GGCACCTACGTCAAGCCCGAGGACTGGGACCGGTTGATCACCGATCCGGGCACCAGCTTGGACTCGACCATCAACTGCAGCAGCCATTGGCCGTCGATGGCTTCCACCAGCGCGCCGTGGGCCTCGCCGCGCGGGCTGACCCAGCCCATGGCGCGGGGCTGGGTGGCCCCGCACTCGGCAAACGGCACGGTGGCCAGGGCTTCGCCAATGGCCGCCACCGTGGGCTGCCAGTCCGGCGCCAGCCGGTACACCATCAGGTTCTTGAACACGCGCGGGCTTTCCTTGATTCAGTCAGGCAAAGCCGGCCATTCTGCCCTGGGCCGCTCCTGGGCCGGTTCTGCGCGCCCAGGGGCGGGCGCATCGTCAGGCAGCGGCGGCAGCGGGCGTGCGGATCAGGTGGTCGAAGGCGCTCAGCGCGGCTTTCGACCCCTCGCCGGTGGCGATGATGATCTGCTTGTACGGCACCGTGGTCACGTCACCGGCCGCAAAGATGCCCGGCACGCTGGTGTGGCACTTGGCGTCGATGATGATCTCGCCGAAGCGGCTCAGTTCCACCGTGCCCTTCAGGAACTCGGCATTCGGCACCAGGCCGATCTGCACGAACACGCCGGCCAGCGGCAACGCGTGCTCAGCCCCGGTGAGGCGGTCCTTGTAGTGCAGGCCGGTCATCTTCTGGCCGTCGCCGATCACCTCGGTGGTCTGGGCGTTCAGGTGGATGGTGACGTTGGGCATGCTCTTGAGCTTGTCCACCAGCACGGCGTCGGCCTTCAACTGGTCGGCAAACTCCAGCACCGTGACGCTCTTGACCAGGCCGGCCAGGTCGATGGCGGCTTCCACGCCGGAGTTGCCGCCACCGATCACCGCCACGTCCTTGCCCTTGAACAGCGGGCCATCGCAGTGTGGGCAGTAGGCCACGCCCTTGGTGCGGTACTCGGCCTCGCCGGGCACGCCCATGTTGCGCCAGCGCGCGCCGGTGGCCACGATCACCGTGCGGGCCTTCAGCACTGCGCCGTTGTCCAGCACCACGCTGGCGTGGCCGCCGGGCTCGGTGGCCGGGTCGATCTTCGCCACCTTCTGCAGCGTCATGATGTCCACGCCGTAGTGGCGCACATGGGCTTCCAGCGCGGCGGCGAATTTCGGGCCATCGGTCTCCAGCACCGAGATGTAGTTCTCGATGCCCAGCGTGTCCATGGTCTGGCCGCCAAACCGCTCGGCCACGATGCCGGTGCGGATGCCCTTGCGTGCGGCGTAGACCGCCGCCGCAGCGCCGGCCGGGCCGCCGCCGATGATCAGCACCTCGTAGGGCGCCTTCTGGCTGAGCTTGGCGGCGTCGCGCCTGGCCGCGCCCGTGTCGATCTTGGCCAGGATCTCGCCCACCTCCATGCGGCCGTTGCCGAAGGCCTGGCCGTTCAGGAACACGCTGGGCACGGCCATGATCTGGCGGTCGTCCACTTCCTGCTGGAACAGCCCGCCGTCGATGGCGACGGCCCGCACCCGTGGGTTGAACACCGCCATCAGGTGCATGGCCTGCACCACGTCGGGGCAGTTGTGGCAGGTCAGGCTCATCCAGGTGTCGAAGGCGAAGTCGCCATCGAGGCCGCGGATCTGCTCCAGCACCTCGGGCTCCACCTTGGGCGGGTGGCCGCCGGCCCACAGCACGGCCAGCAGCAGCGAGGTGAACTCATGCCCCATCGGCACGGCGGCGAAGTGCACGCCCATGTCGTGGCCCACGCGGGTGATCTGGAACGACGGCTTGCGCGCGAAGTTGCCGTCGAAACGGGCGCTGATCTTGGCCGGGGCGACGGCGGCTACCTCGGCCACCAGTTCGCGGATCTGCTGTGCGCCTTCGGAATCGTCGAGGCTGGCGATCAACTCGATCGGCTGGGTGATGCGTTCGAAGTAGGCAGCGAGTTGTGCCTTGATGCTGTCGTCCAACATGGCGGTGTCCTTTGTCGGCGGAGTGGCTGGACGGAGTCGGTTGGACCCCGTTGACAGCCTCCGACGCCAGGATCGCGTTGGAGGCTGTCAGCGGGGCCTGAACAGGGTGTCAGGCCGGGGGAAAGGGGCAGGCCGGCGGCCCGCCCCGTTCAACTGCACGGGGACTGCTTAGATCTTGCCAACCAGGTCGATGCTGGGTGCCAGGGTCTTGGCGCCTTCCTTCCACTTGGCCGGGCACACCTGGCCGGGGTTGGCGGCGGTGTACTGGGCGGCCTTCAGCTTGCGCAGGGTCTCCGACACGTCACGGGCGATCTCGTTGCTGTGGATCTCGGCGGTCTTGATGATGCCGTCCGGGTTGATGACGAAGGTGCCGCGCAGCGCCAGGCCTTCTTCCGGGATGTGCACGCCGAAGGCATTGGTCAGGGTGTGGGTCGGGTCGCCCACCAGCGGGAACTTGGCCTTGCCCACGGCGTCGCTGGTCTCGTGCCACACCTTGTGCGAAAAATGGGTGTCGGTGGTGACAATGTAGACCTCGGTGCCGGCGGCCTGGAAGGCGGCGTAGTTGTCGGCAGCGTCCTCGATCTCGGTCGGGCAGTTGAAGGTGAAGGCGGCCGGCATGAAGATCAGCACCGACCACTTGCCCTTCAGGCTGGCGTCGGAGACTTCGATGAACTCGCCCTTGCCGGCCCGGTTGACGAAGGCGGTGGTCTTGAAAGGCTGCACTGGGGTGTTGATGATGGACATCGTGGGCTCCTGGGGAGTGGGTTGAAAGGCTGCAATGGGTGTACTTTAGTTGCACTGCAGCATTGCGTGGTTTGATTGATTGAATCCCAGCGATTTGGTTTGACTATGACTGGGCCGGCTGCTGCAAGCCGCCGTGCGCCTGGTGCAGCACGGCAGCCGACTGTTGCAATGCCGCCAGTTCGGCGGCGTCCAGCGCCGGCTCCAGCACGGTGGTGCCGCCGTCGTGGCCCACCACCGTGGGCAGCGACAGCGCCACGCCGTGCAGGCCGAATGCCCCCTGTTGCACGCGCGACACCGTCAGCACCCGGCGCTCGCCACGCAGCATGCAGCGCAGCAGGTGGGCAGTGACCAGACCGATGGCGTGGTTGGTGGCACCCTTGCGGGCGATCACCTCGTAGGCGGCGCGCCGCACCTCCAGCGCCAGGGCGGCCTCGTCGGCGGGGTTCCAGCCCGGCCAGCGGCGCAGCGGAACGCCGCCCACCTGGGCACCCGACCACAGCACCACCTCAGAGTCGCCATGCTCGCCCACCACCTGGGCATGGATGGAATTGGTGGCCAGGTGCAGGCGCTGTCCCAGCATCTGCCGCAGACGCGAGGTGTCGAGCAGGGTGCCGGTTCCCAGCACCCGCGCCGGCGGCAGCCCGCTGGCATCGGTCATCACCTGGGTGAGCACGTCCACCGGGTTGCTGACCAGCACGATGGTGCCGGCGAAGCCGGCCAGCGTGCGGCCGATGTCGGCCACCACCCGGGCGTTGTCGCGCAGCAGGTCCAGGCGGCTTTCGCCCGGCTTGCCGTTGCGCCCGGCGGCCACCACCACCACCTGGCTGGCGCGCATGGCCTCGATGGATGCCACCTGGACCGTGCAGGGCGGGTAGAAGGCGGCGCCGTGGGCCAGGTCCATGGCCTCGCCCTCGGCCACCGCGCCGCGCACGTCGTGCAGCCACAGCGCGTCGGCCGCGCCAGAGTGCAGGGTGGAGATGGCCACGCTGGTGCCCACCCAGCCGGTGCCGATGATGCCGACGGTCTGATGCATGGTTGTCTGCTCCTGAAGCCCGGGGCCGGGATGGCCTCGTGCCTGCCGGAGCTTATGGCGGTGCTGGGCGGCCGTCGGTGCGCTTCGCGTGGGCCAGCCCGCTTGCGCCGCGGCGGCTGGTGACCGACGATCGGCGCCTCCTCTACTGCCAGCGCCTTCCATGCCACGCCGCATCTTCACCGCCTGTCTCGGCACCGAGACCAATTCCTTCTCGCCCATCCCCACTGGCATGTCGGTGTACCAGCAGACCATGCTGGTGCGCGGCGGCCAGCATGGCGACCGGCCGGGCTTGTTCAGCGTGCCGCTGCTGCGCTGGAAGCAGCAGGCCGAGGCCCTGGGCTGGACCGTGGCCGAAGGCCTGGCCTGCTTTGCCGCGCCGGCCGGCAACACCACCCAGGCCACCCACACCGCGCTGCGCGACGAGATCCTGGCCGACCTGCAGCGCGCGCTGCCGGTGGATGCGGTGCTGCTGAACCTGCACGGCGCCATGATCGCCGACGGTGACCCCGACGCCGAAGGCGATCTGCTGGCCCGGGTGCGGGCCCTGGTCGGCCCCGGCGTGCCCATCGCCGCTGAACTGGACCTGCACTGCCACCTCACCCGGCAGAAGGTGGCCAGCGCCGACATCCTGGTGATCTACAAGCATTACCCGCATGTGGATGTGGCCGAGCGCGCCGACGAGGTGTTCAGCCTGCTGCGCCGCATGCTGGACGGCGATGTGCGGCCGGTGATGGCGGTGTACGACTGCGCCATGCTCGGCATCTACCCCACCACGGCCGAACCCTTGGCCGGCATGGTGGAACGCATGACCGCGCTGGAGTCGGAGCCGGGCGTGCTGTCGGTGTCGCTGGCGCATGGCTTCCCCTGGGGCGACACGCCCGAGGTGGGCACCCGGGTGCTGGTGGTGACCGACGGCGACCAGGCGCTGGCCGAGCGCCATGCCACCGCGCTGGGCGAGGCGGTGTGGGCCGCACGCGATGCCATCGTGCCGCCGTTCTACAGCATCGATGGCGCCATCGACCGGCTGCTGGAACTGGCACCCGACGGCCGGCCGGTGGTGCTGGCCGACACCGCCGACAACCCCGGCATCGGCGCCGCGGGCGATTCCACCTTCCTGCTGCAGCGGCTGATCGAACGTGGCGTGGGTGGCGTGGCGGTGTCGCCGCTGTGGGACCCGGTGGCCACTGCGCTGGCCTTCGACGCCGGCGTGGGCGCGCGGCTGGCCATGCGCATCGGCGGCAAGCTGGGCCGGGCTTCTGGCACGGCATTGGACCTGGATGTGCAGGTGATGGCGCTCACGCCCGATGGCTGGCAGCCGTTTGGCGGCGCCATGGCGCCACTGGGCCGCATGGCTTGGCTGCGCTACGGCCTGGGCGATGCCGAGGCCATCGACATCGTGGTCAATGACCACCGGGTGCAGAGCTTCCACCCGGATTGCTTCCGCGTGGCCGGCATTGACCCGCTGCGCCCGCGTGCGCTGGTGGCCAAGTCGACCCAGCACTTCCATGCCGGGTTTGCGCCGATTGCGCGCGAGGTGCTGTACGTCTCGGCGCCCGGTGCCGGCTCGATGGACATGGCGGCTCTGCCGCACCGCCAGGTGCAGCGCCAGTTGTGGCCCCGCGTGGCGGCGCCGGTGCGCGCGCTGGTGGACCTGTCCGCGGGCTGACCACGCCGCGCCGCGCCGACGGTTGCCAGAAGCACGGAAGCCGGCGGCGTCTGGCAGACGCGGCCGGCTTCGGTGGTGCAACCTGCGGCTTGTCAGCCGCTGGGCGTCACTGCGATGCGGCAGATGCCGGCAGGACTGCGGCGGATGCGCCGGCGTCTGCGGCAGCGGCGGCTGGGGCCGACGCGCCTGGTGCGGATGCTGCGGCGCTGTGTCCGCCGGTCACGTCATGGGTTTCGCCACCCATGTTGACGTCGCCGCCGGCCTTCTTGAGCACGAACAGCCCGATGGCAGCGAAGACGATGAAACCGACAAAAATTTTCCACATGGTCGAGATGTCCTGGGTTGGGGGCGGTCCACAAAAAGCCGGGCGCCTTGGCGCCCGGTTCGCTGTCACTCAGTCAATGGGCGGGTTCAGTCGCGGGCGTAGATGTCCACGTCCTTGGTCTCGCGCACGAAGATCAGGCCGATGACGAAGCACACCGCAGCGATCACGATGGGATACCACAGCCCGTAATACATGTTGCCGTTGGAGGCCACCATCGCGAAGGTGACCGAAGGCAGCAGGCCACCGAACCAGCCGTTGCCGATGTGGTACGGCAGGCTCATCGACGTGTAGCGGATGCGGGTGGGGAACAGCTCCACCAGCATGGCGGCGATCGGGCCGTAGACCATGGTGACGTACAGCACCAGGATCGACAGGATGCCCACCACCTGCCACCATTGGCCGCTCATGAACTCGATCGGCTTGGCCTTGGGCGGGTAGCCGGCGGCTTTCAGGGTCTCGGCCAGTTCCTTCTTGAAGGCGGCGATGGCCTTGGCCGAGGCTTCGTCGAACTTGTGGCCGCCGGCCATGGTGCTGGCGGTGGGCGGGGTCAGTTCCTTGTCGCCGATCTTGATCACGGTGGGGCTGCCGGCCGGCAGCACCTCGTTGGCATAGCTGGCCGAGTTCTGCGTCAGCGCACGCTTGGCGATGTCGCAACCCGACAGGAAGTCGACCTCACGGGCGATCGGGCTGCCCTGGAACGAGCAGCTCTTCGGGTCGGCCTTCACGCTGATCTGCGCCGTGGCTTGCGCCTTGGCCAGCTCGGGGTTGGCGGCGGAAGTCAGCGCCGAGAACAGCGGGAAGTAGGTCAGCACGGCCAGGGCCATGCCGGCCAGGATGATCGGCTTGCGGCCGATCTTGTCCGACAGGGTGCCGAAGACCACGAAGAACGGCGTGCCGATGATCAGCGACACCGCCACCATGATGTTGGCGGTGGCCGAGTCGACCTTCAGCACGTTGGCCAGGAAGAACAGCGCGTAGAACTGGCCCGTGTACCAGACCACGCCCTGGCCCATGACCAGGCCGAACAGCGCCAGCATCACGATC
The DNA here is from genome assembly GCA_040400895.1 of Aquabacterium sp. Lineage (GTDB taxonomy): Bacteria > Pseudomonadota > Gammaproteobacteria > Burkholderiales > Burkholderiaceae_C > Pseudaquabacterium. Next base: position 244 of record JBBAPL010000225.1, on the reverse strand, counting down.
TTCATGTTCTTCCACTGGCCGAAGGCTTCGGTCAGCGGCGCCTTCGAGGTCTTGCCCTCTTCCTTCATCTTCTTGAAGGCAGGCGATTCGTTCATCGACAGCCGGATCCACACGCTGATGGCCAGCAGGGCGATCGACACGATGAACGGGATGCGCCAGCCCCAGTCGCCGAAGGCGACATCGCCCATCAGCGTGCGGGTGCCCAGGATCACCATCAGCGACAGGAACAGGCCCAGCGTGGCGG
>JBBAPL010000224.1:0-7073 GCA_040400895.1 Aquabacterium sp. | reverse complement strand
CATCTTGGCACTCGCCTTCTCACGCCCACACTTATCGGCTGTTGATTTTTAAAGAACCTGTCGATTGCGAATTGCTGCAACCAACAAAGAGATGGGATTTTGATTCAGCTTTTGAAGCTTGTCAACCACTTCTTTTTGCTGCTGTTTGCGTCGTTCAGACCGCTGTTTGCAGCGCAGCCTATGATTCTGGCACGTCTTGCTGACCGTGTAAACCCCCGCCGCCGCTTTCTTCTTTGCTGCCTGCTCAATCGCTAAGCAATGGCCGGAAGCAGCGTAGCCCCACGATAGCACCTGTCGTTCACGCGTCTGGTGGCGATTCGCTGTTCTGTGCGCGGGACCAGTCGGCCGTGCCCTGAGCAGTCATTGCAGGATGACCTCTTTGTGCAGCGTCCTTGGCGCTCGCGCTGATGGGGAATGCCAGGCGCTGAGACCGCTCAGGCAATGCGGGTGCGTTGTGCCCATCGCTCGTTCGTGGCCGCCCAGGTTGCTGCCGGGTCGGGGCTGGCGAGCGTGGGCTCGACGGCCTTGGCGAAACGCGAGGCGTCTGCACGCAATACGCGCTGCTTGACCGATGAGACCTGGCTGGGGTGCATGGACAGGCTGCGCAGCCCCATGCCCAGCAGCAGGTCAGTGAACGCGACGTCACCGGCCATCTCGCCGCAGACGCTGACGGACTTGCCGGCGGCATTGGCAGCCGAGATGACGTCTGCAATCAGGCGCAGCACGGCCGGGTGCCAGGGATCGTAGAGGTGGGCCACGGCCTCGTCGGCACGGTCGATGGCCAGGGTGTACTGGATGAGATCATTGGTTCCGATCGAGACGAAGTCGAAGTGCTGCAGCAGAAGCGGCATCGTCATGGCAGCTGCAGGCACTTCAATCATGACGCCGAGTTCGACATCGTTGAATGCAACACCCGCGTCCTGCAGTTGCTGGCGGGCACGATCCATCGCTTCCAGCGTGGCCATCACCTCGCTGCGGTGGGCCAACATCGGGATCAGCACCCGCACCTTGCCGTAGGCACTGGCACGCAGGATGGCGCGCAGCTGCTGCCTGAACATGGCAGGTTCGGACAGGCTCCAGCGGATGGCGCGCAAGCCCAGCGCCGGGTTCAGCGCGTGTTCGTGGCGGAGTTCATGCGCGGCCATGCGGTCCAGCGGCTTGTCGGCACCGATGTCCACCGTGCGGATGGTGACGGGCAGGCCAGACATCGCCACCACCGCGGCGCGGTAGGCCTCAAACTGCTCGTCTTCGTCAGGCAACGCGCCTTCGCGGTTCATGAACAGGAACTCGCTGCGGAAAAGCCCCACGCCGACAGCACCCGCTTCCAGGGCATTCACCGCGTCGCCGGGCAACTCGATGTTGGCGAGCAATTCCACAGACTGGCCGTCGAGGGTGACCGATGGCATGTGCCGCAGCCGATGCAGCCGCGCGCGCTCCAGCTCACTTTGGCGCTGGCGGAAGCGGTACTCCTCCAGCACGATGGGGGTCGGGTTGACGACAACGACACCGGCGTCCCCATCGATGATGAGCCAGTCGTCCTGGCGCACCAGACGGCTGGCCTCACGGGCGCCGACCACCGCCGGGATGTCCATGCTGCGCGCCACGATGGCGGTGTGCGAGGTGCGGCCGCCCACATCAGTGACAAAACCCTTGAACACGCTGCCCTTGAACTGCAGCATGTCAGCGGGCGCAATGTCATTGGCCACCAGCACCAGCGGGTCGCCACCGTCCTGGTCACGCGCATGGCCCACCTGCGGCAACAGCGACTCTTCCTTGGCCAGGGCGCGCAGCACACGCTCGGCCACCTGTTCGATGTCGGCCTTGCGCTCGCGCAGGTAGTCGTCCTCCATTTCGTCGAACTGCCGCACCAGAACGTCGGTCTGTGCCGTCATCGCCCATTCGGCGTTGTAGTGCCGTACCTCGATCCAGTGCCGCGTGGCCTCGGTCAGCATCGGGTCGTTCAGCAGCATCAGGTGCACATCGAGCAACGCCGCCAACTCGGGCGGGGCTTCGATGGGCAGATCGGCCTTGAGCGTGGTGATCTCGCTGACGACGGTGTCGCGTGCATGGCGCAGACGGGCCACCTCAGCAGGCGCGTGGACGGCATCGATGAAGTAATGCGCCACATCAACCCGGCTGGACGCCACCAGCACGGCACGCCCGATGGCGACACCACGAGAAACCGGCTGGCCGAACATCTGGATGCTCATGCGCTGACTTTAGCAGCGCCCCTGAACCGCCGCGCAGTACAAACCAGCGGGGAGTGAAGACCCCGATGCCGGCCTGCGACCGACGACAAAGCCAGACGCTACTGGCCTTCGCCGAACTTGTCGTTGATCAGCGCCAGCAGGGCCTCCATGGCCGTTTGCTCGTCGGGGCCGTCGGTTTCCAGCTCGACCTCGCTGCCCAGCCCGGCGGCCAGCATCATCACGCCCATGATGCTCTTGGCGTTGATGCGTCGGCCGTTGCGGGCCATGTGCACCTCGCACTGGAAACTGCCTGCCAGCTTGGTGAGCTTGGCCGATGCTCGGGCGTGCAGACCCAGCTTATTGCTGATGGTGGCGGTCGTTCGGATCATGGATGGCGGGCTTCTGGGCCTGGTTCTGGGGTCGGGTCACAGCCACCGGCATGACGCCCTGGGCCGCGCCGGCCAGCGCCAGGGTCACCATCTCGTCCAGCGGCTTCTGGCGGTAATTCAGCGCACGCCACAACATCGGCACATTGACACCCGCCACCACCCGCACGCCGGCCTGCTCAGCAAGCTGACGCGCGATATTGCAGGGCGTGGCGCCGAACACATCGGTCAGGATCAGGGTCTCGATCGCACCCAGCGCGGCCAGCAGACATGCTGCCTCGGCCAGTGCCTGGTCGGCAGTGGCATCTGCAGGCACGTCGTACACCGCCAAGTCCTGGGCCGCCTCGGGAAACGCGTGCAGCGCGGTTGTGCGCAGCGCACTGGCCAGCGGGGCATGGGCGATGATGAAGAGACCGGTCATGGGCAGGCTGAAAAGAACGCCACATTATCCGCGTACCGCCTGCAGGACAGGACCTCGGCCAACGCCCTGGCGCCAGCGCGACACGTTGAGCCACAGGAATGACAGCGCACAGGCCAGTGCAAAGCAGCAAAACGCCGCCTGGTACGCCAGGACCGGGGCCCAGCCGGCCGCCAGCAACGCATCGATGGCCAACCCGGTGCCCCACTGCAGCACGAACACGCCAGAGAAGATCACCAGATTGAAGGCCGACAGCGCCCGGCCGGCCAGGGCCGCAGGAAACACCTGCGCCACCGCAGGCTGCGACAGCGACACCACGCTGGTGCACACGCACCATAGCGCCCACAGCCAGGCGCTGGCCTGCGGAGCCTGCCAGACGATGGCAACCAGCACCAGCACGCCCAATGGCCAGGCGCGGGCAATCAGCCGCTCGCCCGCCCAGCCCCTGCGGATGAGCCACGGCATCGCCAGCCCCCAGCAAAGAAAGACCACCAACATCGCCAGATTCACCAGAAACAGCCCCTGTGCCGCCTGCACCGCACTGCGGCCGCCCACCTGGGTGAGCCAAGGGCCGATCCACAGAGACTGCATGGCGATCAGCCCGCCGTAGGCAAAGAAGCCGAGTGGCGCCACCCGCCAAAAGGCCGGATGGCGGAAGACCTGGCGGTAGCCGCCATCACCGGCAGGCCCGGGTTGAGCCGCAGCCGCACGCCATGCAGCATCACGCGGCACCAGCACCGCCACACCGACCATGGCAACGGCCAGACACCCAGCCACCGCGACGAACAGACCACGCCAGCCCAGCAGCGGCAACAGCCATTGCACCGGGACGGTGGATGCCAGCATCCCGAGCGATCCCGTCATCAGCATCCAGGAATTGGCACGCAGTTGGGCACCCGCCGAGAAGTGGTGGCGAAAGCAGGTGAGCGGGGCCATCAGACAGGCAGAGACGCCGATGCCGATCAGCAGACGGGCCAGCAACAGATGCTGGAGCGTGGCGGCAGCCGCAAACGCGACGCAGCCGCCCACCGCCACCGACAGACAGGCGAGCAGCGCGCGCCGTGGGCCCCACCGATCAAGCGCACTTCCCAGCGGCAACTGCATCGCCGCAAAGCCCAGGAAATAGGCGCCGGCCAGCAACCCCAACTGGCCGGCCCCCAGGCCCAGTTCGACGCTGAACACCGGGGCAAGCGTGGCGGTGACGGCGCGCAGCAAGGCCGAGAAGAAGTACACACCCGCAAAGGCGAGAAAGATGGTGAACACCCGCCGCGGGCCCAGGCCTGCACCGGACAGGGTCACGGCCGGACCTTCAGGGCGTCGAAGAACGGGCCGGCCCGGGCATCGTCGGCCACGGGGCCGATCACCGCAGCCTGAAACACCCGCGTGCCATGGGCGAAAACCTGCACTTGCTCAGCCACAGCCTGGCCATCGGGCAGCCGGCCTTGCAACCGCCAGCGCCGCGCCGCGGGGTTGGGCGTCATGCCTGGCACGGCGGCAGGCTGCTCGGCAGCAATGCGGCCCTGCACGTTGCCTTGTGCCGCCTGGCCCAGCGCCTGCAGCACCGAGCCCACGCGCCCAGGGTCGGCCAGTTCGGCAGACGCCAGCGCAAAGGTGTGCCCGTCCGCGGTGCAGGCCAGCATCGTCAGCGCCACCGGCTGGCCTGCGAGCGCCACCTGCCGCTGCTGGCTGGCAGGCTTGCAAGGCAGGCTCGCCACCAGCGACCACCCTTCAGGCTGCACCTCGCGCCAGTCCAGGGCGGCCGAACAAGCTGTCAACGCCAGCCCCGCCATCAGCAACACCAGCCTGGCCCCAGCAAAGCGCCCGCGAGGGAGGCAGCAACATCCTGAAACTTGAGACATCGGCCGGATTATCCCGGGCCGAACCGTGCCTGACTGCCATGACACTTGTCACAACCAAAGAACTGCCCGCCGAGCCGCCTGCACTTGCAGAGCAAGGCCAGACGGTGCATGCCGATGGCGACGCGATCGCCGTGCCGCCAGCCGGCACCCAGGCCGCCGTGCTGGGCGATGCCACCCTGGTGCCGGCCTTGCTGGGCGCGGCGGCCGCCTGGAGCGGCGCATTGGCGCGCGCCAGCGTGGCCTGGCGCGTCGATGTGAAACCCTGGCCGGTGCGCACGCGCATGGCCTGGCAATTCGCCCACGTGCCGGCCGACCATGCCGGCCCGCGGCAGCTGCGGGCCAGCGAATACCACCATGAGGCGGGCCTCGACATCCTGGATTGGCTGCTGCTGAGCTTCACCGCGCACCTGGCCGACGTGCTGGTGCAACGCCACGCCAGCCCCAGCCACACCGAGCTGACGCTGGAGTTCCTGAACACGGTGAACAGCACGCTGGAGGTTGCGGCCGCAGTGCTGGTGGAAGTCCTGCCCGCCGGGCAGGATTGCGAGCTGAGCACCGCTGGCGGCAGCCCGGTCACCCGGCAAGGCATCGACGCCCTGCGCCACATGCTGCTGCCGGTGCTGATGCTGGAGGTGGGCCGCGCCAGCACGGCCTGAAACCCGCAGGCGTCAGGCGCCAAACACCTTGCGCAAGATGGCGCTGCCGGTGCCCACCGGGTCCTTGCGGATCTTGCGCTCTTCGTCCCCGATCATCAGGAACAGGCCGTCCAGGCTCTTGCTGGTGACATAACGCTGGATGTTCGCATCATCGCCCTTCAGCAAGCCCAGCTTGGCGGCCTGGCCCGCCACGGCATTGAACTTGTCGGCTAGCGACACCTTCTCGGTTGCCTTGGTGACGATGGGCAGGAACTGCTCGGCCAGCGGGCTGCGGGTCTTGCGGGCGAAGAAGTCGGTGACCGAGGTGTCGCCCCCGCGCACGATCTTCACCGCGTCGTCCACCGACATCGACTTGGCCGTGCTCACCAGCAGGGAGCGGGCCTGTGGCACGGCGGCCTCGGCGGCACGGTTCATCGCGGTGACCAGTTCGTCCACCTTCTTCTGGCCACCGGTGGCCTTCAGCAGCTTGGCGGCGTCGTTCAGGAAACCGGGCAGCGGGATGCGCACCTTCGGGTTGCCCAGGAACCCGTCGCTGCGGCCCAGCAGGTCGACCGCGGCATTGGCACCGCGCTCCAGCGCGCTGCGCACTCCCAGCACAGCGTCGGATTCGCTGAACCCGGCGGCGCGGATCGGGTCCGCCAACAGAGCGCTGCTGAAGAACACCCCGGACGTAAACTGTCTGCGTTGCATTGAATGCCTCCCCATGTCCCTGACCCGTCGCCATCTTGCCACCGTTGCCATGCTGGCTGCTGCTGCTACCGCGGCGTCGGGCTGGATGGCCTTCGGCCGCAGCGCCATGCACGGGCCGGCGCCCCAGGTGAGCTACATCCTGCTCGACGGGCAGAAGATCAGCACAGACCAGCTCAAGGGCCAGGTGGTGCTGGTGAACTTCTGGGCCACCAGTTGCAGCACCTGCGTGGCCGAGATGCCCCAACTCATGGCCACCCATGAGAAGTACAAGGGCCAGGGCTACCAGACGCTGGCTGTGGCGATGCGCTACGACCCGCCGGCCTCTGTGTCGGACTTCGCGCAGACGCGCAGGCTGCCGTTCGGCGTGGCCATCGACAACACCGGCAACATTGCCAAGGGCTTTGGCGACGTGCAGCTGACGCCCACCAGCTTCCTGATCAACAAGCGCGGCGAGATCGTCAAGCGCTACGTGGGCAAGCCCGACTTCGCGGCACTGCACACGCTGGTGGAGCGGCTGTTGGCCGAACAGGTCTGACCACCGGACCAGCCTCTGGGTCGACCGCCGTCACACGGCGGAGGTGACGCTGGTGTACGTCAGCCACTGGCGATGACCCGCAGGCCGCCGCCGCCGCATGGCTGGCGCGCAATATCTACGGGCCGATCATCGAACTGCTTCGAGCGCGGCGTCACCTGGGAGGATGGCTGTTCGAGTTGAAAGAGGATTCACTTGCCTTGGGTGGGTTGTCCACAGAAGAGAGGCGACTACTGCTGACCAAACTCGGGCTGACGGCAACCGACCAGGAAGACTTTCCTGACCTGTCTGGCCTGCTGCCGGTTTCGAAGACACCTTGTTAAGGTGCAGTACGAAACCGGAG
>JBBAPL010000223.1:0-7103 GCA_040400895.1 Aquabacterium sp. | reverse complement strand
CTGGCGGTGCTGGGCAGCATCGTGATGGGCCTGGCCACGCCCACCGAGGCGGCTGCCGTGGGTGCGCTGGGCGGCTTCCTGCTGGCGCTGGCCTACCGGCAGTTCAACCTGACGATGCTCAAGGAGAGCGTGTTCCTCACCGCCAAGACCAGCGCCATGGTGTGCTGGCTGTTCGTGGGCAGCGCGATCTTCTCGGCCGCGTTCGCGCTGCTGGGCGGGCAGGAACTGGTCGAGAACTGGGTCATGTCGATGAACCTGAGCAAGACCGAGTTCCTGGTGCTGAGCCAGGTGATCATCTTCATCCTGGGCTGGCCGCTGGAGTGGACCGAGATCATCGTGATCTTCATGCCGATCTTCATCCCGCTGCTGGACAACTTCGGTGTCGACCCGCTGTTCTTCGGCCTGCTGGTGGCGCTGAACCTGCAGACCGCCTTCCTGAGCCCGCCGGTGGCGATGGCGGCGTTCTACCTGAAGGGGGTGAGTCCGCCGCATGTGACGCTGAACCAGATCTTCGCCGGCATGCTGCCCTTCATGGGCATCCAGGTGATCGCCATCATCTTGCTCTACCAGTTCCCGGCCATCGGGCTGTGGCTGCCGCAGGTGCTGTACAGCCGCTGATGCGGCGCTGAACGCGAGGCCGGCACCCCGGCCTCGCGCGCCCTGCGGTGCAGGCTGTCGGCCGCGCCGGCAGCCTGTCGGCGTGCGGCGCCGGGCGGTCGCACGGGCCGTGCCGGCGGAGGGCGCGGTCGCTACATTGCACGGCAGACTCCCCCTGGCAGCCGCCCACGACCGATGACCCCGTCACCCGCTTCCCTGGCCATGCGCCCCAGCCGTTGGCAGCGCATCAAGACCGCCAGCGTGCTGGGCTTCCATGCCTATGCCAACTGGCTGGTGGGCATCAGCTGGAAGCGCTTTGCCTTGCTGGCGCTGCTGCTGCTGGTGTTTGCCGGCGTGCTGAAGGACCTGCCGCCGTTCAGCTGGAACTACACCCGCACCATCAACGTGCCGGCCGACGTGGTGGACGAGCCCCCCCCGCCGCCCGAGCCACCGGCCCCGCCGGCCAAGCCTGCCAAGCCGGCCGTGCGCATCGACAAGCCCGCCTCCGGCACCAAGGGCAACGGCGTGGAGATCGTGATCGACGAGCGCGGCGTGCGCATCAGCCCGCGGGCGCCGGCACCGGTGGCAGGTGCCTCGGCGCCGGCGGCGGCTGCATCGGACACCCCGCTGGTGGAGATCAAGCTGCCACCGGGGGCGACCAGCGAGGTGGTGCGCGAGGCGGTGGAGGAAGCCCGCCATGCCATCGAGCAGGCGGTGGAAGAGGCCCGCATCGACGCCGAGGTGGCCCGCGAGGAAGCCCGCCAGGTTGGCGTGGAAGCCGCCCGCGAGGCCCGGCGCGCCGTGGCCGAGGCGCGCAAGGCACGCCGCACGGTGGAGAGGCACGAGGTGAGCCTGGGCGAGTTTCTGCCGTCGCTGGCCTTCCTGTGGATCGTGGCGTCGCTGGTGATCAAGATCACCTACCGCAAGCAGATCCAGGCCGAGGCCCAGGCTGCCCAGGCGGTGGAGACGGCCGAGGCCGAATCACTGAAGCGTCAGGTGCTGGAGGCGCGCATGGCCGCCATGCAGGCGCAGGTGGAGCCGCACTTCCTGTTCAACACCCTGGCCAGCATCGACCACCTGATCGAGGTGGACCCCAAGCGCGCCAGCCAGATGCAGAAGAACCTGATCGCACTGCTGCGCGCCAGCATGCCCACCATGCGCGAGACGGGCAGCGACGGCGGCCGCTCCCGCGATCTGGGGCGTGAGCTGGCGGTGATCCGGCCCTACCTGGAAATCCTGAAGGTGCGCATGGAAGAACGCCTGACCACCGAGATCGACGTGCCCGACGGCCTGCTGTCGGCCGAGTTCCCGGCCATGATGGTGCAGACCCTGGTGGAGAACGCGATCAAGCATGGCCTGGAGCCCAAGCCCGAGGGCGGCAGGCTGAGCCTGAAAGCCGAGGTGGTGCACGGCAAGCTCACGGTCAGCGTGGCCGACACCGGTCTGGGTTTCGGCCGCGCGGCCACGGCCGGCACCGGTGTGGGCCTGGCCAACATCCGCGAGCGGCTGCAACTGCTCTACGGCCCCAAGGCCAGCCTGACCATCACCGAGAACCCCGGCGGCGGCACCCGCGTGACCCTGGCCGTGCCCTACAAGCCCCTGGAAGGCATCTGACCATGCGCGCACCACGGCCCACCTTGCGCCCCGCCACCGACGACGACGCCCTGTGCCTGGGCGTGCTGGCGATGCAGGTGTTCCTCGACACCTATGCGACCGGCGGCATCCGTCCGGCCATCGCGCGCGAGGCGCTCGACGGCTACGCGCCGGCGGTCTACCAGCGCCTGCTGCAGACGCCCGGCATCGTCATCCTGGTGGCCGAGCAGCAGGGCCACCTGCTGGGCTTCGCCCAGGTGACGCTGGACACCCGGCACGTGCTGGTGGACCACCCCGCCCCGGCCGAGCTGGACCGGCTGTATGTGCAGGAGCCCTTCACCGGCCGCGGCCTGGGCCAGGCGCTACTGCATGCGGCCGAGCAGGAGGCCGCCCGCCGCGGCGCCGGCCTGCTGTGGCTGACCCCATGGGTGCACAACGCCCGCGCGCTGCACTTCTACGCCCGCGAGGGCTATGCCGATGTCGGCCTGACCTGGTTTGAATTCGAAGGCGAGCGCCATGAGAATCGCCTGCTGACACGACCTCTGCAGCCCCGCCCTGCCCCTTGACCCCGCCTGACCTGCTGCCCCGGAGCCCCGCGATGACCAGCCTGCCCGACACCCGAGCCACCACCCCGGTGCGCGCCGTCATCGCCGACGACGAGCGCCTGATGCGCGAGCAGCTGCGCGCCCGCCTGGCCGAGGTGTGGCCCGACCTGCAGATCGTGGCCGAAGCCCGCAACGGCCTGGAGGCGGTGGACCTGGTGGCGCAGCACCGGCCCGACCTGGTCTTCCTGGACATCCGCATGCCGGGCCTGACCGGGGTGGATGCGGCGCGCCAGATCGCCCAGATGGACGTGGCCGACGACGAGCACCTGCCCGAGATCGTCTTCATCACCGCCTACGACCAGTACGCGGTGGAAGCGTTCGAGCAGGGCGTGTGCGACTACGTGCTGAAACCCGCCGAGCGCGACCGGCTGCAGGTGACGGCGCAGCGCATCCGCGCCCGCCTGGCGCAGCGCGACGCGCCAGACATGGCCGACGCCGCCGCCGGCAGCCCCACGCCGCCGCTGCAGCAGGTGCTGCACAAGCTGGCGGCGCAGCTGAATCCTGGCGGTGCGCCGCGCTACCTCGACTGGATCCAGGCCAGCGTCGGCCAGGGCATCCAGATGATCGCGGTGGCCGAGGTGCTGTTCTTCATCAGCGACGAGAAATACACCCGGGTGCATACACCCACCACCGAGGCGCTGATCCGCAAGCCGATCAAGGAGCTGATCGACGCGCTGGACCCGGCCGTGTTCTGGCAGATCCACCGCAGCACGCTGGTCAACGTGAAGGCCATCGCCGGGGTGACACGCGACTTCCGTGGCCGCCAGATCGTCAGCGTGCGTGGCCACGGCGAGACGCTGGAAGTCAGCCGCAGCTACACGCACCTGTTCAAGGGCATGTGAGCGCGCGGCAGGATCAGCCTCAGGCCACCTGCCGGTCTCGGCCCTCCCAGTAGGGCTTGCGCAGATCGCGCTTGAGCACCTTGCCGGTGGCGTTGCGCGGCAGCTCGGCCAGCACGTCCACCGTCTTGGGGCACTTGTAGGCGGCCATGCGCTCGCGGCACCAGGCCACCAGCTCGTTCGGGTCGGCCAGGGTGGCGCCGGGCTTGAGCACCACCACCGCCTTGGGCACCTCGCCCCAGCGCTCGTCGGGGACGCCGATCACGGCCACGTCCAGCAGCGCCGGGTGCTCGGCCAGCACCCGTTCGATCTCGGCCGGGTAGATGTTCTCGCCGCCGCTGATGATCATGTCCTTGATGCGGTCGGTGACGTAGACATAGCCGTCGGCGTCGATGTGGCCGCCATCGCCCGACCGGTACCAACCGTCGGCGGTGATGGCCTGCGCGGTGGCCTCGGGCTTGCCCCAGTAGCCGGCCATGATCTGGTCGCTGCGGACCCAGATCTCGCCGGCCTGTCCCACCGGCACCGGCTCGCAGGTGCCGGGGTCGCGCACTTCGATCTCGACGCCGTGGATGGCCTTGCCGGCCGACACCAGGCGGTGCGCCACCGCCGGGTTCTCATGGTCTTCGGGCGGCAGCACGGTGACCACCCCGCATTGCTCGGTCATACCGTAGACCTGCTGCATCGTGCCCTTGGGGAACAGCTGCAGGCAGGCGCGCATCACCGGCAGCGGCATCGGCGAGGCGCCGTACGACACCGCCTGCAGCGCCGAGAAATCGAACTTGTCGCCACCCGGCACCTGCGTCATCGCGGCCATCAGCGCGGGCACGTAGAAGGTGTGGGTGATGCGCTCGCGTTCCAGCATCTGCAGCGCGCCCAGCGGGTCGGGCAGGCGCATCATGAAGATCGGCGCGCCGCCAGCCCAGGCCACGAACGAATAGCTGGTGCCGCCCACATGGAACAGCGGCATCGCCACCTGCACCCTGCTGTCGGCACCCAGGGTCTGCGTGGCCGCCACGTTGCGGGCATGGGCCAGCATGCCGTGGTGGGTGAGCATGGCGCCCTTGGGGAAGCCGGTGGTGCCCGAGGTGTACAGCTGCACGAAGCAGTCGGTGCCGGCAGCCGGGTGCACGCGGGCATCGGGCTGGTGGGCGGCCAGCCAGGGCTCGTATTCGTCGGCGTCGCCGCCGATGTGGATGACCTTCTCCAGCAGCGGCAGCTGGCCGCGCAGCTGGGCCGCGGCGGCGGCAAATTCCGGCCCGACGAACAGCAGCCGGGCCCGGGCGTCGTTGATCACGTAGACGATCTCGGGCGGCGCCAGGCGGAAGTTGACCACCGCATTGGCGCAGCCGGTCAGCGCGCAGGCCAGCGTCAGCTCCAGGCACGACGGATGGTTCAGGTCCAGCACGGCGATGCGGTCGCCAGGCTGCAGGCCGGCGGCCCGCAGGCCGGCGGCCACCCGCTGCACCCGTTCACGCAGCTGGGCCCAGGTGCGGCGGGTGTCGCCGAAGACGATGGCGGGCGCGTCGGGTTGCTGCGTGGCCCAGCGGGCCAGCATGTCGCTGAAGTCTTGGTGGTCGGGGATCATGGGGGCTCCTGCGGGGACGGAATCGCAGGCGCGCCGGGCGGTCGCGCCATGCGACAGATCGTAGCCAGGGACCCGCCTGCGCGACACCAGCGCTTTCCTGGGTCTGGGCTGCATCAGCCCGGGTGGACTCGTAGCATGCCTTGCGCCGGCGCCGCGTGGTCAAACCTCGAGGGTGACCAGATCCTCCAGCGGCTGCAGCAGGCGGCAGCGGGTGCCCACCGCCGGCGCCTGGCCATGGAGGATGAGCTGCAGCGCGCTGCCGTCATCCATGCGCAAATCGAGCTGGGTGCCGCGCAGGCCGGCATGGCGTGCCGTCACCACCGCTTCGAAGCACCAACCGCCGGTGTCGGCCGGCGTGCACAGGCGCAACGTGGTGATCGGGGCGGCCTGGCACAGCCCGCCAGCGGCCAAGCCTGGCGGGGCCTGGTGGTACAGGTTGGCAGCCCCGAGAAAGCGCGCCACCGCCACCGACCCGGGCTGGCGCAGCAGTGCGTCGGGTGTGTCGATGCGCGCCAGCCGCCCGTCGAGCATCACCGCCACCACGTCGGCCAGCTCGAAGGCCTCCTCGCGGTCGTGGGTGACCATGACGCAACTCTGCGACAGCGCCTGCTGCAGTTGCCGGAATGCGCGCCGCAGAGGCAGGCGGAAGGATTCGTCGATGGCCGAGAACGGCTCGTCCATCAGCAGCAGGGCAGGTTGTGCCGCCAGCGCACGCGCCATGGCCACCCGCTGCCGCTGGCCGCCCGACAACCGGGCCGGCCGTTGGTCGGCATGCGCGCGCAGGTCGACCAGGTCCAGCAGTTCGTCGGTGCGGGCCTGCGCACGGGCCGGGCTCCAACCCTGCGCCAGCGGGCCGAAGGCGATGTTGTCGCGCACGCTGAGGTTGGGGAACAACGCGTAGCTCTGGAACATCATGCCCACGCCGCGTGCCTGCGGCGGCAGGTGGTCGACCACCTGCCCGCCGATGCAGACCTGGCCGGCGTCGGCGGCCACCAGCCCAGCGATGACCCGCAACAGGCTGGTCTTGCCGCAACCCGACGGGCCCAGCAAGGCCAAGGTCTGCCCGCGCGCCAGGCTCAGGTCGATGCCCTGCAGCACCGGGCGGCCCCCCAGCGCCAGCGTCAATGCCTGCACCGACAGCGCCGGCTCCAAGGAGGACGCGTCGTTCATGGCTTGCGCCCTTCCGTCAATGCCTGCACCACGGCGCCGAGCGCCAGCACCACCGCGAAACTGGCCACCACCAGCGCCGCCGTGCGGTGACCGCTGGTGGCGCGCAGGCTGTTCATCATCGGCTGCAGCAGTTCGTTCTCGCCGCCCATCAGCAGGTTGGCCACGGCGAACTCCAACGACGCCGCCAGCAGACACAGCAGGCCTGCAGCGGCGATGGCCGGCGCCAGCATCGGCAACACCACGCGCCACAGCGTCAAGGCATCATGGGCGCCCAGCGTGCGGCCGGCCTCCAGCAGGCTTTGCAGTTCCATGCGCAGCAGGGCCGCCGTCAGCGTGCGGTGCACCAGGGGAAACAGCAGCGGCGTCAGCAGCAGCACGTACAGCAGGCGCACATCGATCCATCCGCCCAACACGCCCACGAACACCTCCAGCGCACTGATGGCCACCACCACCGGCGGCACGGCATAGGGCAGCTGGGCCAGCAGATCCAGCAGGCTGCGCAGGCGTGGCGCGTACAGATGGGCGGTGAGCGTCGCAGCCGTGCCGGCCACAGTGGCCAGGGCGGCGGCAGCCAGCGAGAACACCAGGGTGCGCACCGTGGCAGCGCCCACACGCCTGTCAACGGCCAGTTCGGCAAACCAAGCCAGCGTGGCACCCTCGGGCCACAGGCTGCGGTCCCAGCGTTCGGAGAAGGCATACAGCATGACGAAC
>JBBAPL010000222.1:0-7104 GCA_040400895.1 Aquabacterium sp. | reverse complement strand
GGCTCGAGAACGAGACCGGCGCCATCCAGCCGCCAAGGAACATCACGCAAGCCAGCGCCGAAACCAAGATGATGTTGGCGTATTCCGCCAGGAAGAACATCGCGAACGACATGCCCGAGTACTCGATCATGTGGCCGGCCACGATTTCCGATTCGCCTTCCACCACGTCGAACGGGTGGCGGTTCGTCTCGGCGAGACCCGAGATGAAGTAGACGATGAACACCGGGAACAGCGGCAGCCAGTTCCAGCTGAGCAGGCCCACGCCCGCCTCGGCCATGGTGCCTCGGCCCTGGCTCAGCACGATCTCGGTCATGTTCATCGACCCGGCAACCATCAGCACCACCACCAGCGCGAAGCCCATGGCGATTTCATAGCTGACCATCTGCGCTGATGCGCGCAGCGCGCCGAGGAATGCGTACTTCGAATTGCTGGCCCAGCCGGCGATGATGACGCCATACACCTCAAGAGAAGTGATGGCCATCAGGAACAGCAGGCCGGCATTGATGTTGGCCAAGGCGACATCAGGGCCGAACGGAATCACGGCCCAGGCCACCAGCGCAGGCATGATGGTCATGACGGGGCCGAGGAAGAACAGGCCCTTGTTGGCAGCCGTGGGACGGATGATCTCCTTGAAGATCAGTTTCACCGCGTCGGCGATCGGGGTCAGCAGGCCATAGGGGCCCACACGGTTGGGGCCAGGGCGCACCTGGGTGAAGGCGATGCCCTTGCGCTCCCACAGCGTGAGGTAGGCCACGCAGCCCAGCAGGGGCAGCACCACCGCGACGATCTTGATCAGGCTCCAGATCACCAGCCACGCATAGGGCCAGACCGGGCCACCGAACAGCGAGCCGCCAAATTGGTTGATGTGGTCGACCATGGTGTTCAGGCCTTCTCAACGGTGATGGCACCGAACATGGCACCCAGCGTTGCCGTCTCGGCCAAGCCGGCGGGTACACGCACCACGTTGGCGTCCAGGCGGGCGTCCAGGCGGGCCGGCAGTTCGGCAGATGCGCCGCCCTGCGACACCCGAACCCGGTCACCGTCGGCCAAACCCAGCTGCTGCCACAACGCGGCGGGCAGGCTGGCGTGCGCAGCCAACTTGGCGTCGGCCGTGGCTTGCAGGGCCGGCGCGCGGCGCACCAGTGCGTCGGTGGCATAGATCGGCACATCGGCCAGCCGCTGCAGGCCAGTGGCGGCCTCCATCAGCTGGATGGGGGCTGCGGTGGTGTTGTCCAGGCGCGCCGCCAGCTTGGTTGGATCGCCGAGTGCTTCGGCACGCACTTCATCGGCTGTCTCGTGCTGGAAGCCCGGCAGACCCAGCAGGTTGCCCAGCACACGCAACACCTTCCACGCCGGACGTGCGTCACCGGCGGGCTTGACCACGCCGTTGAAGCTCTGCAGTCGCCCTTCGGCATTGACAAAGCTGCCAGCCGTTTCGGTGAACGGGGCAATGGGCAGCAGCACATCAGCGTTGGGCACCGCCGCATCCAGGAACGACGTCAACGCGACCACCAGGCCCGACCCAGCCAGCGCGGACTGGGCCGCTGCGGCGTTGGCGGCGTCATGGGGCGGCTCGACATCCAGCAGCAGCAGCGCCTTCATCGGCTGGCCCAGCATCTGACCGGCGTTCAGGCCGCCAGCGCCCGGCAGCGCCTTGACCAACTGCGCGCCCACGCTGTTGGCGGCTTCACCCAGGTAGCCGACGGTGGCGCCGGTCTGTGCGGCGATCCAGCCGGCCAGGGCCAGCAGGGCAGCGGCCTGCGGGTGCTGCGCGGCGGCATTGCCCAGCAGCACTGCCTTGCGTTCGCCCGACAGCAGGGCCTGGGCGATGACCTCGGCATCTGCGTTGACCAGCCCGGGGGCCGGCGCAGCCACGCCCTTGGCGGTGGCGATGTAGCCAGCCACGTCGGCCAGCGCTTGCAGCCAGGAAACAGGAGCTGCGGTGATGCTGGCGGCCACCGGCATCGCCCAGTCGTCCTGCACGGCGTGCAGGCTGAGCAGCGCCGCGCCCTTGCGCACGGCCTGGCGGATGCGCAAGGCAAACAGCGGATGGTCCTTGCGCAGGAACGAGCCGATGACGAAGGCGCAGTCCAGCTGCGACAACGACGCAACCGACGTGCCCAGCCACAGCGCCTTGCCTGCGCCGGCAGTGTTGCCGAAGTCGGCATGGCGGGTGCGGGTGTCGATGCTCTCGCTGCCCAGCCCACGCACCAGCTTGGCCAGCAGGTGCAGTTCTTCAACCGTGCGGTGGGCGCTGCCCACGGCGCCGATGCCGACCACGCCGTGTTCTGCCTTGATGCGCTTGAGGCCGTCAGCCACGTAGTCGAGCGCGGTGGTCCAGTCGACAGCCACCCACTGTCCGCCCTGCTTGACCATCGGTGTCTTCAGCCGGCGGTCGCTGTTCAGCGCCTCATAGCTGAAGCGGTCGCGGTCGGCGATCCAACATTCATTGACGGCGTCGTTTTCCAGCGGCAGCACGCGCAGCACCTGGTTGCCCTTGACCTGGACCACCAGGTTGGCGCCGGTGCTGTCATGCGGGCTGACGCTCTTGCGGCGCTGCAGTTCCCAGGTGCGGGCGCTGTAGCGGAAGGGCTTGCTGGTGAGCGCGCCGACCGGGCAGATGTCGATCATGTTGCCCGACAGTTCGCTGTCGATGGTGCGGCCCATGAAGGTGGTGATCTCGCTGTGCTCGCCGCGGTGCTGCATGCCCAGTTCCATCACCCCGGCCATCTCCTGGCCGAAGCGCACGCAGCGGGTGCAGTGGATGCAGCGGCTCATCTCCTGCATCGAGATCAGCGGCCCGACGTTCTTGTGGAAGACGACGCGCTTTTCTTCCTGGTAGCGGCTGGCGCTGCCGCCGTAGCCCACGGCCAGGTCCTGCAACTGGCATTCACCGCCCTGGTCGCAGATGGGACAGTCCAGCGGGTGGTTGATGAGCAGGAACTCCATCACCGACTTCTGGGCCTTGATGGCCTTGTCAGATTTGGTGCGCACCACCATGCCCTGGGTGACGGGCGTGGCGCAGGCCGGCATCGGCTTGGGCGCCTTCTCGATGTCGACCAGGCACATGCGGCAGTTGGCCGCGATGCTCAACTTCTTGTGGTAACAGAAGTGCGGGATGGTGGTGCCGGCAACGTCGGCCGCATGCATCACCATGCTGCCTTCGGCGACGCTGACCTTCTTGCCGTCGAGTTCGATTTCGATCATGGAGATTCTCAGCCGCTTAGACGTAGGCGGGGACCATGCAGGTCTTGTGGTCGACGTGGTACGCGAACTCGTCGCGGAAGTGCTTGAGCATGCCGCGCACCGGCATGGCCGCCGCATCGCCCAGCGCGCAGATGGTGCGGCCCATGATGCTTTCGGCCACGCTGTCGAGCAGGGCCAGGTCTTCGGCCTTGCCCTGGCCGTGCTCCAGCCGGTTGACCAGGCGCCAAAGCCAGCCGGTACCTTCACGGCAGGGTGTGCACTGGCCGCAACTCTCGTGGCTGTAGAAGTAGCTCAGGCGAAGCAGGCTCTTGACCATGCAACGGGTCTCGTCCATCACGATCACCGCGCCCGACCCCAGCATCGAGCCGGCCTTGGCGATGCTGTCGTAGTCCATGGTGCAGTCCATCATGGTCGCCGCCGGCAGCACCGGGGCCGACGAGCCGCCCGGGATCACCGCCTTGAGCTTCTTGCCGCCCTTCACGCCACCGGCCAGTTCCAGGATCTTGGAAAACGGCGTGCCCAGTGGGATCTCATAGTTCCCGGGGCGCTCGACATCACCCACCAACGAGAAGATCTTGGTCCCACCGTTGTTCGGCTTGCCACACTCCAGATAGGCCGGGCCGCCGTTGCGGATGATCCAGGGCACCGCGGCGAAGGTCTCGGTGTTGTTGATGGTGGTGGGCTTGCCGTACAGGCCGAAGCTGGCCGGGAACGGCGGCTTGAAGCGCGGCTGGCCCTTCTTGCCTTCCAGGCTTTCAAGCAGCGCGGTCTCTTCACCGCAGATGTAGGCGCCGAAGCCGTGGTAGGCGTGCAACTGGAAGCTGTGGTTGCTGCCCAGGATGTGGTCGCCCAAGTAGCCGGCAGCACGCGCTTCATCGAGGGCTTCTTCAAACCGGTCGTAGACCTCGAAGATCTCGCCGTGGATGTAGTTGTAGCCGACCGAGATGCCCATCGCATACGAGGCAATGATCATGCCCTCGATGACGATGTGCGGGTTGTAGGCGAGGATGTCGCGGTCCTTGCAGGTGCCCGGCTCGCCTTCGTCGCTGTTGCAGACCAGGTACTTCTGTACCGGCAGCGCACGCGGCATGAAGCTCCACTTGAGACCGGTGGGAAAGCCAGCGCCACCACGCCCGCGCAAGCCGCTGGCCTTGACCTCGGCCACCACCTGGTCGGGCGTCATGCCCGGCGCGCCTTCGGCATTGGCCGTCAGAATCTTGCGCAGCGCCTGGTAACCACCACGCGACTCATAGTCCTTCAGGCGCCAGTTGCTGCCGTTCAGGCCGGTGTAAATCTGGGGCGTGATGTGACGGTCGTGGAAACAACTCTCCAAGCCATTGGCCTGGAACTTCGACAGGTCGAGAACAGCGTTCTTCATTGGGCTTGCGCCTTCAGCGTGTCCACCAGGTCGTCGAGACGGTCGTTGGTCATGAAGCTGACCATCTGGCGGTCGTTGACCAGCATCACCGGCGCGTCGGCACAGGCGCCCAGGCATTCACAGGGCTGCACAGTGAACAGGCCGTCGGGCGTAGTGGCGCCGGGCTCGATGCCCAGCTTCTGGCAAAGGTGCTCCAGTGCAGCCTGGCCATTGCGCAGCTGGCACGGCAGGTTGGTGCAGACATTGAGCTTGAACTGCCCGACTGGATGCTGGTTGTACATGTTGTAGAAGGTGGTCACCTCGCGCACGGCGATCGGCGCCATGCCCAGGTAGGCGGCGATCGCCGCCTCGCTGTCGGCCGACACCCAGCCCTGCTCTTGCTGGGCGATGGCCAGGCACGCCATCACAGCGCTCTGCTTCTGGTCGGCCGGGTACTTGGCCGCTTCGCGTGCGAAGCGGGCAAAGGCGGCCTCGCTAAGCGGGCCGGTCTTGGGGTTGGAAGTTAGATTGCTGCTCATCGATCGATCTCGCCAAAGACGATGTCCATGGTGCCGATGATCGCCACGGCATCGGCAATCATGTGGCCGCGCGCCATCTCGTCCAATGCCGCCAGGTGGGCAAAGCCCGGGGCGCGGATCTTCAGCCGGTAGGGCTTGTTGGCGCCGTCGCTCACCAGATAGATGCCGAACTCGCCCTTCGGGTGTTCAACAGCGGCGTAAGCCTCGCCTTCGGGCACATGGAAGCCTTCGGTGAAGAGCTTGAAGTGGTGGATCAACTCCTCCATGTTGCTCTTCATGTCGACCCGCGGCGGCGGCGCCACCTTGTGGTTGTCGATGATCACCGGGCCGGGGTTGGCACGCAGCCACTTGGAGCATTGCTGGATGATGCGGTTGGACTGCCGCATCTCTTCGACCCGCACCAGATAGCGGTCGTAGGTGTCGCCGTTGACGCCCAGCGGGATGTCGAAATCCATCTTGTCGTAGACGTCGTAGGGCTGGGTCTTGCGCAAGTCCCAGGCAATGCCAGACCCGCGCAGCATCGGTCCGGTGAAGCCCAGGTTAAGCGCACGCTCGGGCGTGACCACGCCGATGCCCACGGTGCGCTGCTTCCAGATGCGGTTGTCGGTCAGCAGGGTTTCGTACTCGTCGATCAACCCAGGGAAGCGGCGCGTGAAGTCGTCGATGAAGTCCAGCAGGGTGCCCGCGCGGTTCTCGTTGAGCGCATCGATGGCGCGCTGGTTCTTGATCTTGCTGACCTGGTAGCGCGGCATGCTGTCGGGCAGATCCCGGTACACGCCGCCCGGGCGGAAGTAGGCCGCATGCATGCGCGCACCCGACACTGCCTCGTACATGTCGAACAGGTCTTCCCGCTCGCGGAAGCAGTAGACGAACATGTTCATCGCGCCGCAGTCCAGCCCGTGCGCACCCAGCCACATCAGGTGGTTGAGCAGGCGGGTGATCTCGCTGAACATCACGCGGATGTACTGCGCACGTTCGGGCACATCGATGCCCATCAGCTTCTCGATGGCCAGGCAGTAGGCGTGCTCGTTGCACATCATCGACACGTAATCCAGCCGGTCCATGTAGGGCAGGCTCTGGATGTAGGTCTTGCTCTCGGCCAGCTTCTCGGTGGCGCGGTGCAGCAGGCCGATGTGCGGATCGGCGCGCTGGATGACCTCGCCGTCGAGTTCAAGCACCAGGCGGAGCACGCCGTGCGCGGCCGGGTGCTGCGGCCCGAAATTCAGGGTGTAGTTCTTGATCTCGGCCATGGTCAGTGGATGCCGCCATAGTTGTCTTCGCGGATGATGCGGGGCGTGATCTCGCGCGGCTCGATGCTGACCGGCTGGTAGATCACGCGCTTTTTCTCGGCGTCGTAGCGCATCTCGACATGACCCGACACCGGGAAGTCCTTGCGCAGCGGGTGGCCGATGAAGCCGTAGTCTGTGAGGATGCGGCGCAGATCCACATGGCCATCGAAGATGACGCCCACCATGTCGAAGGCCTCGCGCTCGAACCAGTTGGCCGATGCCCACAGGTCGTTCAGGCTGGCCAGCACCGGCACGCCGTCATCGGTGGCAAACACCTTCAGACGCACCCGCCAATTCAGGCTGACGCTCAGCAGATGGCTCACCACGCAGTAGCGCGGGCCATCCCAGGGCTGGTCCTTCCAGCTGCTGTAGTCGAGCGCGCACAGGTCAATCAATTGCTCGAACTTCAGCGTCGGGTCATCACGCAGACTGTTGGCGACGGCCAGGTAATCGGCAGACGACACCGTCAGCGTGATTTCGCCGCGTTCGCGCTTGAACGCCTTGATCGTGTCGCCGAGCGCAGCCTCCAGTGCCGCCTGCAGCTTGTCGAGTCGTTGGGTCATGGAATGTCAGGCTCGTGCGATGGTGTTCTCGCGGCGGATCTTGGCCTGCAACTGCAGGATGCCGTAGAGCAGCGCCTCGGCCGTGGGCGGGCATCCCGGCACATAGACATCCACCGGCACGATGCGGTCACAACCGCGGACCACCGAGT
>JBBAPL010000221.1:0-7334 GCA_040400895.1 Aquabacterium sp. | reverse complement strand
GATGCATCTAGATATCGCGATTCGCAAACAGATTTAAGTGCATCTGCCTGCTTTCGAAATCCAAGGTAGGGTACGTTGGTCGCCACCAAGTGGAAGCGCACATCGAGCAGCCGAGCAGCATCCAGAAGGCCCTTGGCGGCGACCGCCAGGTCCCAGTTGTCGTCGTGCAACTCGCTGGTCTGCCCCCACAGCGTGGCCGGTCGCTCGGTGGCCAGCGCACGCTCCAGCAGTTCGCGCAGCGTGTCGAAGCTGGACGTGGCCAGGTCGTTCTTCAGGCTGCGCGCTGGGTCCAGCAGGCTGCCCAGCAGCGGCGCTTGGGCGAAGCTGGCGTGCAGCAGGCGTAGTTCCTGACGCAGGTAGGCGGCGTTGGCGGCGTCATCCGGCACCAGGGCCATCCAGTCCTCGGGCTTGGCTGCCACCTTGAGGCCGCAGCAGGCCACCTGCGGCGCCGGCATGTCGGCGCGCACGCCCAGCGGGTCGCCGTTCTCGTCCGGGAAACGCCAGGCCGCCAACGCCAACGCGAATACGGCAATTTCCACGCAGCGCGCGTCAATCTCCAACCCGTGCAGGTTGTCAACCAGCACGGCGTCCACCGCGTCCATCGCGCTCAGACCCTCGGCCGCCATGCGCATGGGCACCAGCAGCAGAAAGGCCGCCACCAGGAAGTGGCCCGAGCCGCAGCAAGGGTCCAGCAGCTTGAACCCGTCCAGCCGGTCAGGCCAGCCTTCGAACTGGCCGGCCGCCGGTGTGCCGTCGTCCAGCGTGCGCAGGTAGGTCAGCGGCACAGGACAGGCCTGGCCGGGGTGACGTGTCACCCACCAGGCGCCCAGCGAGTTGTGGAGCAGGAAGTCCACCATGTAGGGCTCGGTGAAGAGCTGGGTGACGGCGGGCAGTTCGTCGGCGCCAATCTTCACCTCCGAAGCGTTGACCTCGTCCTTGCGCTTGGCCTGCCAAAACTGATAGACCCAGCCCAGGCTGTCGCTGGCCTTGAACACCTCGGCCGGCAGCGCAGCCAACAGGCGCTCCAGCTGGCGCTGGTGCTCCGGCGCGAAGGCCAGCTCGAACACCGGGCTCTGCGGCTTGAACACCTGCGGCAGCATGCGGGCGGCCAGCTTGCCGGCCAGCTCCCACTTGGTCTTTGCGCCCAGGTTCATCGCCGGGTCGGTTTCCTGCACCAGGGCTTCGCAGTCGTCCAGCGACACAGCCGCACCGGGCTCCCACAGCAGCAGGCCGTTCTCGGCCAGGAAGCGGGCGAACAGCATGCGGTGCCAGTGCTCGTAGGCCACTTCCCAGACCAGGTGCTGCAGGGCCTGGGTGTCGTCGCCGGCCTTCTTGTCGCCCAAGGCGCGGCCATGCGCGCGCAAGCGGCGGCGCAGGGCCTTGAGCTCGTCGGTCAGGTAGCTGGGGGCGCTGCCTTCGCCCACGGCCAGCTGGCTCAGCGCGGCATGGGCGCCTTTCTCGGCGACGTCGCGGGCGGACTTGACAGTGGCTTCGAGCTGGCTGCGCAGGGGCTTGGCCAGCGGCTGGTTGTTCGTTGTCATGGGTGCCCAGGGTTCAGTAGCGGTTCAGTGGCCAGCCGGGGAATGCGCTGTTCCAGCGTTGGGGGTTCAGTACCACGCAGGCCGTGGCCAGCTCTCGCTGCCAGCGTGGACCGGCACTGCCTGCTGGCAGTGCCTGGTGCAGTTCCTTGCGCACCGTGCCGAGCAGACCGTTGTCCAGACTCAGCACGCAGAGGTAACGCACCGGCTTGTCCGGTGTTCCCACGGCGCGTTCAGACCAGCGGTAGAGCCAGGTATCGCGGAACTTGTGCACCAGCACGTCGCGCAGGTGGTTCACCCGCTCGCGTCGCTGGCCTTGCTCGTCGTCGGTGATGGCAGCCTTGAAGTTGTAGTCGTCGGGTGCGTGGAAGTCCTTCACCTCGATGAAGAGGGTGTCATTGGGCAACTCCACCACCAGGTCCACCGCCTTCATGGCGTGCGACAGCCCGTGGAAGCGCGAATGGGACTTGTCCTTCTCGTCGAAGACGAAGGCATCCAGCGCACCAGGGAACTCGAACTCGAAACCGTCGGCGCGCACCTTCATTGGCCCAGCCCCCCCATCTGTTGGCGAATCTCACGGTCAGCCAACTGACCCAGGGTGTCGTCGATGGCGTTGGGTTGCAGGTCGTCGTAGCGCTTGAACGATGCCACTTGCACGTTGCGCTGCGAATCCCGGAAGAGGCTGTGGAACAGCGCCTTGTCGTCGGCAGCCAGCTGAAGGTCGAACTCCTTGAGCAGGTTGTAGTTGTGGGTGGTGACGAGGACCTGCACCCCCAAACGCTGCAACTCGACCAGGATTTGCACCACGGTCCGCATCAGCTTGGGGTTGAGGTTGGCCTCTGGTTCATCCCACAGCAGCACACTGCCGTCGAGCAAAGTGCCGTTCTGAATGAGCACCCACAACAAGCCCAGCTTGCGGATGCCTTCGGCCAGCAGGGTGAACTCGAGCTCACCTTGCTGGCTCTTGAGGAAGAACTCCTCCTTGCGCGTGATGACCTTGCCTTCCATCGACTGCTGCAGGATTTCCAGCAAGTGCTTGCGGTCCTTGTCAGTCGGGCCCTTCAAGGTGCCCAGGAACGCGCGGTCGATGATGTCGGCATAGACCTCTTCAAAATGGATGTGGCGCAGGCTGTAGAGCGAGCGGAAGCCTGGCGCATTGGCCATCATGTCCTTCACCGGCACGTAAACCGATGTCAGTGGATGCTCCTGCCACTGCTTGTAGGCCCCTGAGACCGTGGCCTTGCCCGGTTCTTTGGTGTGGTTGGACATGGACAAACGCAGTGCGATCGACTTCGGCTGCCCGTCGACTTGAACGGTGCGGGCCACCTCAACGCTGCCCATGCTGCTTCCAGTTCGCCGCTTGACGAGGCGACCGATTTGCTCACCAGAAGGTAGAAACACGCGGTTGAGCTTTTCAGCAAAACTTCTTTGGCTGGTCGAAACGTCACAAGCCGCGTACACCACCTTCAGCAGATGCGTCTTTCCGCAGCCGTTCTCACCGATGAAGACGTTCAGGCCGGGCGAGAACTTCAGGCTGAACTGCTCGAAGGCGGTGAACCGTTCCAACTTGATGTGGTCAAGCATGGGGTGCCTTTCAGTTACAGGGCAATTGGCCCCTGTTTGAGCTTGGCCTTCAACAGGGCTTCCACCTCTGCCAGCCAGGCCTTCAATTCCGCTTCGTCGTTCAGCGTGCGCTTGGGCAAGGCGACATGCACGACATTGGGCTTCAGAAGTTGCACGGCGGCATGTCGGGCAGCCTCAAACCGGCTGGGCAGCGCCTGGGTCTTGGAAAGCCAATGCTCCAGGTCGCAATCGTCCAGAGCGTCTTGCAGCTGCTCGGCCGTGCCCAGCGCTTGGGCTGCAGGTGCAGCCAGGTGGTGCTGCTGGCCCAGGTCAGTGCGCTGGGCCTCGCTCAGCTTGTTCCAGTCGGCATCGGCATGGAGCTGACCCTGCTGCTGAACAAAGGTTTGCTCAAAGCCAACCAGCTTCGCGTTCAGCGCCTGGCGCAGCAGGTCCACCGCCCTGTCGAGCAGGGGGCGCACAGGGTCAGGGTCGGCCAGCAAGCTGCGCTGGGCGGCAATGGCATCCACCTCGGCCTTCAGCGTGGCGTAGGGGCCCAGCGCCTTGGCGTGGCGCAGCAGGTCGTTCAGCTTGCGCCACACGGGCATGCGCTTGGCCATGTCGTCGGCGGTCTTGGTCCAAGACTTGGACAGCCCGGCAATCTCATCGTTGCGGCTGAACAGCTCCAGCAACTGTGCGTTGCCAGTCTGCGCCTCGATGGCGTCGATGGCAGCCAGCTTCGGTGCCTCTGGTGCAGGGGCCTGGCCGCCGGCCTTGGCTGCTTGCTCCCGCAGCTTGGCGAGCAGCGCGGGCACCTTGGCCAGCTCTTCCTTCGGCTGGCAGGGCACGCCGACCGCGCTGAACAGCCCGCGGATCTTGATGAGTTGTGGCGGCGTGATGTTCACGCTCTCGCGTTGGAAGCTGGCCTGGGTGAGCTTGGCGCGGTCCAGGCTCTTGGCATCCACGGCCTTCGACGACGCGTCACTGGCCTTGACGTGGCCTGCGGCCAGCAGGGCGTACAGCGCGCCGTCAATGGCGTCACGGGGCCAGCCGAACGGGGGCGCTTCGAAGTTGTCGCGTATCTCGGCGCCCTTTTTGCCAGGGCCGATGTAGGCGATCAGCTTCTGGCAGACAGGGTGCTTGTCGGCCTCTTGGGTGTGGCCCACGGCCTTCAGCGCTTCCAGGTTGCCCTTGCGCGCCTCGTCGAGCACCTTGCTCCAAAGGGCGTGGTCGGCAGCATCGAACTGGCTGTACAAGCGGATGGCTGACGATTTGGCGGCGCGGTTGATGCGGTCGGCCAGGTCGCTGCCATCGACCGCCTCTTGTCCACCCGCCTGGAAGACCCGCACCCCGGCCAGCAACTGGTCCAGCAGCTCGGCAAGTTCCTTCTCAGCAGTGCGCTGGCGGCTTTCCATCGACCGTTGTGCGTCGCGGCCTTCCTCGGTGGAGGGGCTGCCCTTCTTCTGCAGTGTGGTGCGGGCTGCTTCCAGCGCCACGATGGCATTGGTCAGCTCGGTCTTGTGCTGCGCCGGCAAGAAGGCGAAGAGCGTGGGGTTGTCAGAGCTCTTGGCCCTGGCCTCGGCGATGACCGACCTCTCTTCGGTCTGCCAGCCGTCTTGAATCCACAAGTACAGGCTCTTGTCGTGGTCCTTGGGCAGGCTGTCGTCGTAGGTGGGTGCAAGCTTGCGCTCGACGTTGTCTTTGCCCTGCACGACCCTGACTTTCTTCATCACCTCAGCGAAGCGCCCCTTGAGCAGGTCTGCGCGCTTCTGTTCCACCCGTTGCGGCGCAGCCTTGAGCTCGGCCTCCTGGGCACGGAACTCGTCGTACCAGGCGCTGGACTCGCGTGTCTGTAGCCGGTACTCGGTGCCGCTGTTGCCGGCCAGGGCCATCACCAGGCGGTCCTTGTTCTGCAGCTCGCTCAGCAGATCGGGCAGCTGCTTGCGCAGCTCGGACGAGCCGGCCGACAAGTTGGTGACGAGCAAGTCTGCCAGCGCCTCTTCAGTGGCTTTCAGGCCGATGTCCAGCGCAGCATCGGCCGGCAGCTTGTTGATGAGGAAGATGAGCTTGAGCAGCTTGCCCTTGAGCTGGGCATGCGCGTCACCAGCCGCGAAGCGCTGGACGTTCTCGAAAACCTCTTTGGGCAGCTGCGCGGTGGAGACCAGGTTCGCGGCAATCTGGTCATAGAGGAAGTCGCCGGAGACAACATGGCCCAGCGGCGCGTCAGCCGTGGCCAGCACCGCTTCATGCACCACGCGCAGCTGGCTGCGCAGCTGCGACACCGTGCCGGTGGTGTCGATGGTCCGGAGAACGCGCTCCCAGAAGCGGCGCCGAACCGGCAGCAGCGGGTAGTCGGACGTCATCACGTCCTCGTCATCGGTGACATGCTCGAGCTTGGTGCCGCGCAGGTGGCGGGAGATTTCTCCAAGGTTGGCGCGCCAGACTTGCTCGACCTCCGGCTGCGCCGAGGGCTTCTTGGCCAGAATGATTTGGCGGGTGACGTTCTCGACGTCCCAGTCGCCCAGCATCACCTGGACAGGGAAGCGGCCCATCAGGCGCTGCAGGTTGGGCATTCCTGACAGGGCAGACTGCCCAGTGCCCACGAACAGCAACTTGCCGTTGAAGTGCTTGGACAGGGTCTCGGTCACTTCCTGCACCTGGAAGGCCTTCTCGGCGTCGGCACCGATGTACTGCTGCACTTCGTCGAGCACCACCAGCGTCAACGGAAATTTGCCATCGACAGACAGTGCTGCATCGATGGCGGTGGTCATCTGCTCGCTGGTGACGTCGGTGACCTGCGGGAACTGTTCCTTGAGCAACTTGCGTGCGTCCGCCTCGGTATGTGCCAGATCGGGGCGGGCCTTGAGCAGCGCCTTGGTAAGGTGGCCGGAAACATACATGTGCGGCAGCTCTTGCGCCAGCGATCGCCCGGCGGCCTGCAGCTCGGCTTCGACCATGGGCAGGGTACCTTCGCGGCCCATCCATAGAACAAGCTGCGCCTGGTTGTACTGCTCGGGCAAGCCCTTGGACTTGAAAACGATGCCAAGCAACGCCAGCCGGACCTTGTCGCCCGCCCCTGCGCCAAGCTTGCCAGCGGCGGCATGCAGCGAGCCGTGCCGCTTGCCCTGGGTGCTGAGCTCCTTCAGGTGCTCGAACACGCCGGTGGGCAGCTTCGCCAGGCTCCGGGCGGTGGCACCGCCGGTGAACTGGTAGTCGGTCCACAGGGTGCGCAACATCTTGGCCAGATGGGATTTACCGCTGCCATAGAAGCCAGAGATCCAGACGCCCGGCTGCTCAGCGCCAGCCTGCAGATTCACCAGGAACTTGTCGAGGATGGTCTCCAGGCCCTTCTCATACTGCCCATCGCAGACAAAGGTCTCGAGCTCATAGCGCAGGATGTCCTGGGCGGCGGCAGAGTGGTCTTCTGAGACTTCCGCGACCCCGTTGTTGGCAAGTCGATTTTCCTTCGGTGCGGTGTTGTAGATGTCCCGGTTCAGCATGGTGGTCCTTGCTCTGGTTCTTCGGCGCGTTGTGCGATGTCAGTCCTGGGCCAGCAGCGGCACGGCCAGGTAATTCCAGCCGTCTCGGGCATCGAGCAGGCGGTAGGTGTGGTTCTCCGGATGGTGTTCGCCTGGGAAGAACACCAACAGGCGGCCCTCGACGGCGTCCTTGATGCCCTCGACCACCGACGAGACACGGGCCAATCCGAACAAGGCGCCAACGCCCAGCAGTGCCACCACGGTGTCAGGCCCGCCGTCAGACGCGATGCGGACCTTCAGCCTGGCGTTGAGGTCGGCGACGAACTCGGTCAGTTCGCCGGTCTGGTAACCGGCCAGGTCTTCCGGCGACTCGAAGTAGGCGTCGCGGTACTCCTGGGCAGCCATCCACTCGGGGAAGGCGTTGGTCAGGTCCAGCACAAGCCAGCGTTTTCCTGCTTGCTGGGTCACAAGAGCGAACTCTTCGACGTTGGCGCGCAGGCGCAACTCGTCTGCTTTGTCGTAAACCGCAAAAATGACGCGCTGGATGGCCGCGAGCCCGGCCTGCCAGGGCACGGTGAGGTGCTGGCGATACGTGGACACCAGTTTGGTGACCTTAGACGACATGGGAGACCTCCTGACGGATGCGTTCTTCTTCAGGCGTGAGATAGCCTGGAAAGCGCACTTCCTTGACGCCTCCAGCGTTCATGAAGACCAGCAAACCCCGATGTGAGGCCGATTTTGCAAGCGCCTCGCGCTC
>JBBAPL010000220.1:0-7361 GCA_040400895.1 Aquabacterium sp. | reverse complement strand
AGCGCGGCCAGGCGGCGCTCCATCATCATCACCGTGGGGTTGCCGAAGCGGCTGTAGGTGAAGGCTTCCTCTTCCTCGGCGAAGCGGCGCGCGGCGGTGGCCGCATCGGGCTGCACAAAGCTGCTGGTGAGGAACAGCGCCTCGCTGTTCTCGCCGTACTGGCTGGGAGGCATGCCCTCGCGCACGGCCAGGGTGTCGCGGCGCAGGCCGGGCGGCAGGGCCTTGCGGGGCAGGCGTTTCTTGCTGGTGTTCTCGGTCATCGGTCAGGCGGGCTCGGCCCGGCTTTGCAGGGTGAGTCGGGTGCGGTCGTTGCTGTCTTCGTCGTCCTTGCGGGCCTCGGTGCGCTGGGCCTCGATGGCGGCAAAGTCGGCGATGCTGACATCACCGGTGATGTACTGGCCGTCGAAGCAGCTGGCCTCGAAGCCCAGGATGGCCGGGTTCAGCGCGCCCACCACCCGCTTCATGGCGTCCACGTCCTGGTAGATCAGCGCGTCGGCGCCGATGAAGATGCGGATCTCTTCCTGCGTGCGGTTGTGGGCGATCAACTCCTCCGACGTCGGCATGTCGATGCCGTAGACATTGGGGTAGCGCACCGGCGGCGCGGCCGAGGCCATGTAGACCTTGCGGGCGCCGGCTTCGCGCGCCATCTGCACGATCTCCTTGCTGGTGGTGCCACGCACGATGCTGTCGTCGACCAGCAGCACGTTGCGGCCCTTGAATTCCACGCCGATGGCGTTGAGCTTCTGGCGCACGCTCTTCTTGCGCGCCTGCTGGCCCGGCATGATGAAGGTGCGGCCCACGTAGCGGTTCTTGACAAAGCCCTCGCGGTAGGGCTTGCCGATCTTCTGCGCCAGCTGCATGGCGCTGGGCCGGCTGCTTTCGGGGATGGGGATCACCACGTCGATGTCGCTGGGCGGCATGGTGCTGATCACCCGCTGGGCCAGCGTCTCGCCCAGGTTCAGCCGCGCCTGGTAGACCGAGATGCCGTCGATCACCGAATCGGGCCGCGCCAAATACACGTACTCGAACATGCAAGGGTGCAGCGTCGGGTTGTCGGCGCACTGCTGGGCATGCACCTGGCCGGCCATGTCGATGAACAGCGCCTCGCCCGGCGCCACGTCGCGCACGGTGGTGTGGCCGGTGCCTTCCAGCGCCACGGTCTCGCTGGCCACCATCACCTCCTGGCCGCCGCCTTCGGAGGCCGGCAGATCGCTGACACCGTAGACCAGCGGCCGGATGCCGTATGTGTCGCGGAAGGCCAGCAGCCCGTAGCCGGCGATCAGCGCGATCACCGCATACGAGCCGCGGATGCGCTTGTGCACCGCCCGCACCGCGCGGAACACCAGCTCCGGCGTCAGCGGCACGTCGCGCCCGCAGCGCTCCATCTCGTGGGCCAGCACATTGATCAGCACCTCGGTGTCGCTGCCGGTGTTGATGTGGCGGCGGTCGACGTCGAACAGCTCGGTCTTCAGCGCATGCGCGTTGGTCAGATTGCCGTTGTGCACCAGCACGATGCCGTAGGGCGCATTCACATAGAACGGCTGGGCCTCTTCCTCGTTGAAGGCATTGCCGGCCGTGGGGTAGCGCACCTGGCCCAGGCCCACCGAGCCGGGCAGCGCCCGCATGTTGCGGGTGCGGAACACGTCCTTCACCATGCCGCGGGCCTTGTGCATGAAGCACTGCGTGCCCTGCATGGTGACGATGCCTGCCGCGTCCTGGCCGCGGTGCTGCAGCAGCAGCAGCGCGTCGTAGATCAACTGGTTGACTGGGGCTTTGGAGATGACGCCGACGATGCCGCACATGGTGGAGAGTCCTGGGGCTGGGAGAGGTGGAAGGCGCTGGGTGCGGCGAAAGGGCGGCGAAAGTGCTGCGGCGGGATCGGGTCAGACGGGCAGATGGCGCGCGACATCGGCTGGAAGCACCGGCTTGATGCCCTGCAGCGCCACCCGCAGCCAGGCGGCGCCCTGGCTATCCTGCCAGGGTTGGCTGCGTGCTGCCGGGGTGAAGGCCACCAGCGTGGCCAGGGCCAGCAGCAGCACACCGCCGCGCACCAGGCCGAAGGCCGCGCCGAGGGTGCGGTCGATCAGCGTCAACGGCGTGGCATGCACCAGCAGGCGCACCAGGCGGGCCAGCAGCGTCCAGGCGATCAGCACACCGAAGAAGCTGAGCGCAAAGCCCGCGCCCAGATTCAGCGCCGAGCCCGGCAGACCGACGGGCAGGTGCGCCGCCACCAGCGGTGAGTACAGCTGCGCCGCCACATAGGCCACCACCCAGCCCACCAGCGACATCAGCTCGAACACCAGCCCGCGCCACAGGCCCACCACCACCGACAGCGCCAGCACGGCCAGCAGCGTCCAGTCCACCCAGCCCAGCACCGGCATGGCGTCGGCCGGGTTCACAGCGTGAGGATGGCCACCGGCAGGCCGCTGGCCTTGATGCGGGCGGCAGCCTGGTCCGCTTCGGCCTTGCTGGCAAACGGGCCCACCCGCACCCGGGTGCGCTTGGCGCCATCCGCCTCGATCACCTGGGTGTAGGTCTTGAAGCCCAAGGCTTCCACCTTCTGCCGGGCCTCCTTCAGCTTGGCGGGCTCGGTGTAGGCACCCACCTGCACCACCACCCGGCCGCCCGCAGCGGCGCTGGCCGGCTGGCCGTTGAGCAAGGCCTGGGCGCGGGCGCCGTCGGCATCGGGTTTGGTGGCGGGGGTGGCAGCAGCAGTCGGCAGCGTGGGGCGGGATGCGGGCGCCTGCGGCTTGGATGAAGCGGCAGGTGGCTTGGACGCCGCGGCAGGCGGCTTGGGCGAAGCCGCCACGGTGTCGCGTTCTGCAGGTGCCGGGCCCGGTGCCGGCACCTCTCGCCCGGCATCGGCCGCCCGCTCGGTGATCTCGGGCGGTCGGGCCGGTGCCACCTCGGCATCGGCCACCACCACCGCGGCCGACGCGGCCGACAGCGCCGGGCTGGGCCCGGGCGGGGCCAGTGGTGGTGAGCCGTCCTTGCGCGGGATCTCGATCGGGATGTTCACCGGCACCGGCCGCGGCTGGGTCTCGAACAGCAGCGGAAACCCCACCACGCCGATGCCCAGCAGCACCGCCGCGCCGATCAGACGTCGCCGGGCACGGGTGCGGGCGGCCACGACGGCATCGGGTTCGGCCACCGGCGGTTCATCCGCGGTGTCGGTTTGGCGTTGGAAGATGGACAGCAGACCCATGCGGGCAGGGGCCGCAGCCGGTGGTGTTGAAGGGCGTCCTGGGGCCGCCGGGGACCGCCGTCTGGGCGCCGTCAGCCCAGATGCCGGGCCGCCAGACGGGGCAAGCCGTCTTTCAGCACACCGCCTACGGTGAAGAACGATCCGAAAACCACAATTCTATCAGCCGGGTCTGCAGCGGCGGCCGCCGCCTTCAGTGCGGCGTCGGGGCTGGCGTGGGTGTGGATGGTGACGCTGCGGCCTGCGCTGGCCGTCTGCACCAGCGCGGCCAGGTCGCCTGCATGGGCTGCGCGCGGTGTGGGCAGGTCGGTCAGGTGCCAGTGGTCCACCAGCGGTGCCAGGTGGGGCAGCAGCGTGGCCAGGTCCTTGTCGCGCATGGCGCCGAACACCGCATGCGTGGCCGGGTAGAAGCCCATCTGGTCGAGGTTGAGCGCCAGCGCGGCCACCGACTGCGGGTTGTGTGCCACGTCCAGCACCAGGGTGGGCTGACCCGGCACGATCTGGAAGCGCCCAGGCAGTTCCACCAGCGCCAGGCCGTTGCGCACCGCCTGGGCGTTGATCGGCAGCCGCTCGCGCAGCGCCTCGAACACCGCCAGCACGCCGGCGGCATTCAGCATCTGGTTGGCGCCGCGCAACGCCGGATAGGCCATGCCGTTGAAGCGCTGGCTGCGGCCGCGCCAGCCCCACTGCTGCTTGTCGCCCTGGAAGTTGAAGTCAACGCCCAGTTGGCGCAGGTCGGCGCCCAGTTCGGTGGCGCGCTGCTGCAGGCTGGCAGGCGGCTGCGGGTCGCTGACCACCACCGGCCGGCCAGGCCGCATGATGCCGGCCTTCTCGCGGCCGATGGCCTCGCGGTTGTCACCCAGGAATTCGGTGTGGTCCAGCGCGATGCTGGTGATCAGCGCCACGTCGGCATCGACCGCGTTCACCGCGTCAAGACGGCCGCCCATGCCCACTTCCAGGATCACCAGGTCCAGCGACGCTTGGGCCAGCGCCCGCATGATCACCAGCGTGGTGTATTCGAACCAGGTCAGCGTGATGCCATCGCGCACCGCCTCCAACGCCTGGAAGTGCTCCAACAGCAGTGCATCGCTGGCCATCTCGCCGTTGATGCGGCAACGCTCGTTGAATTGCACCAGGTGCGGCTTGATGTACAGCCCCACACGGTAGCCGGCCTGCAATGCGATGGCCTCCAGCATGGCGCAGGACGAGCCCTTGCCGTTGGTGCCGGCCACCGCCACCACCGGCACCGTGAAACGCAGGCCCAGCCGGTCGCAGAGCAGGCGCACCCGCTCCAGCGTCATGTCGATGGTCTTGGGGTGCAGCTGCTCGCAGTGGGCGAGCCATTGGTCCAAGGTGGTGGGCAGGGTCACGGGAAGTCTCGGAAAAGAAAGCGGGCCCACGCGGGGCCCGGTGGTGGGGTCAGGCGAGGCTCAGCTGACCGCGTCTGCCGACTGCCGCTGCAGCATCGCCAGCATGCTGGCGATGGTGGGCCGCAGTTGGCGCCGGTCGACGATCTGGTCGATGGCACCCTTGGTGATCAGGAACTCGGCACGCTGGAAGCCTTCGGGCAGCTTCTCGCGCACGGTGTTCTCGATCACCCGCGGCCCGGCAAAGCCGACCAGGGCCTTGGGCTCGGCGATGACCACGTCGCCCAAGAAGGCGAAGCTCGCGGACACGCCGCCCATCGTCGGGTCACACAGCACGCTGATGTAGGGCAGCTTCGCCTTCGCCAGGCGGCCCAGCGCTGCATTGGTCTTGGCCATCTGGAACAGGCTGAACAGGCCTTCCTGCATGCGCGCCCCGCCGGTGGCGGTGAAGCAGACGAAGGGCACCTTCTGCTCGATGGCGGCATGCACGCCGCGCACGAAGCGCTCACCCACCACCGAGCCCATCGACCCACCCATGAAGTCGAACTCGAAGCAGGCCACCACCAGCGGCACGCTCATCACCGCGCCGCCGAAGACCACCAGCGCATCGGTCTCGCCGGTGTTCTCCAGCGCGTCCTTCAGGCGCTCGGGGTACTTGCGGCTGTCCTTGAACTTCAGCGGGTCGACCGGCACCACCTCCTGGCCGATCTCCCAGCGGCCTTCGGCGTCCAGAAAGGCATCCAGCCGCTCGCGGGCACCGATGCGGTGGTGGTGGCCGCACTTGGGGCAGACGTTGACGTTCTGCGCCAGGTCGGTGTTGTAGAGCACCGTTTCGCAGGCCGGGCACTTCACCCACAGGCCTTCGGGCACCGACCGGCGCTCGGTCGGGTCGGTCTGTTGGATCTTCGGGGGCAGCAGTTTTTCCAGCCAGCTCATCGGTTGCTCTCCAGCAGGTTTAACGCGCGTCGATCGCCGTGCGGATCTCGGCCATGAAGCCCTTGGCCACAGCCCCCACCTTGTCGCGCGGCGCCTCGTTCAGCAGTTGCACCAGACGCGAGCCGATCACCACAGCGTCGGACACCCGGGCCACGGCCTGGGCAGTGGCCGCGTCCCGGATGCCGAAGCCTACTCCAACCGGCACCTTGACATGGGCGCGGATGCGTGGCACCGCTTGCGCCACCGCATCGGTGTCCAGGTGGCCGGCGCCGGTGACACCCTTGAGCGACACGTAGTACACGTAGCCGGTGGCCACCTTGCCCACGTCGCGGATGCGCTGCTCGGTGCTGGTGGGCGCCAAGAGGAAGATCAGGTCCAGGCCGGCGGCAGCCAAGTCGGCCGAGAACTGTTCGCACTCTTCCGGCGGGTAGTCGACCACCAGCAGGCCATCCACGCCGGCTTCGGCCGCGTCGCGGATGAAGCGGCCGGCGCCGTGCTTCTGATCGTAGCGTTCCACCGGGTTGGCGTAGCCCATCAGCACCACCGGCGTGCTGGTGTTGCCGCGGCGAAAGTCGCGCACGCAGCCCAGCACCTGGGTCAGACCGATGCCGCGCGCCAGCGCCCGCTCACCGGCCTGCTGGATCACCGGGCCGTCGGCCATGGGGTCACTGAACGGCACGCCCAGCTCGATGATGTCGGCGCCGCCGTCGGCCAGCGCCTGCATGATCTCGGGCGTGGCGTCGGCGAACGGGTCACCGGTGGTGACAAACGGGATCAGGGCCTGACGCCCCTGGGCCTGCAACGCGGCCAGCGTGCTGCCGATGCGGCTCATCGCGTGAACTCCACGGGTTGCACTGCAGCCGCAACCCCGCCCTTGACCGACTGCCCCTTGCACGACGGCCGGCAGAAGAACTCGGCGTTCGACAGGTCGGCCACGGTGCCGATGTCCTTGTCGCCACGCCCGCTCAGGTTCACCAGCAGGTGCTGGTCAGGGCGCATGGTGGCGGCCAGCTTCATCGCATAGGCCACGGCGTGGCTGGATTCCAGCGCCGGGATGATGCCCTCGGTGCGGCACAGCCGGTGGAAGGCGCTCAGAGCCTCGTCATCGGTGATGCCCACGTACTCGGCCCGGCCGATGTCCTTCAGGTAGGCATGCTCGGGGCCGACGCCGGGGTAGTCCAGGCCCGCCGAGATCGAATGCGTCTCGGTGATCTGACCGTTGTCGTCCTGCAGCAGGTAGGTGCGGTTGCCGTGCAGCACGCCCGGGCTGCCCGCGCTCAGGCTGGCCGAGTGCTTGCCGGAATCCAGGCCCAGGCCGGCGGCTTCCACGCCGATCAGGCGCACGTTGTCGTGCTGGATGTAAGGGTAGAAGATGCCCATGGCGTTGCTGCCACCGCCCACGCAAGCGATCACCGCGTCGGGCTGCCGGCCGGCCGCGCCGCCCAGTCCGACGATCTGCTGGGGCATCTGCACCAGGCATTCATCGCCGACCACCCGCTGGAAGTCACGCACCATCATCGGGTAGGGGTGCGGTCCGGCCACGGTGCCGATGATGTAGAACGTGTTCTCCACATTCGTCACCCAGTCGCGCAGCGCCTCGTTCAGCGCGTCCTTCAGCGTCTTGCTGCCGGACTCGACCGGCACCACGCGCGCACCCAGCAGGTGCATGCGGTAGACGTTGGGGCTCTGGCGCTTGACGTCCTCGCTGCCCATGTAGACCACGCATTCCAGGCCGTAGCGGGCGCAGATGGTGGCCGTGGCCACGCCGTGCTGGCCGGCACCGGTCTCGGCGATGATGCGCGGCTTGCCCATGCGCTTGGCCAGCATGGCTTGGCCAATGGTGTTGTTGATCTTGT
>JBBAPL010000219.1:0-7371 GCA_040400895.1 Aquabacterium sp. | reverse complement strand
CAGGCGTGTCGAACGCCGGCTTTCAGCATCAACAGAATATGGCGGCAGAGAGCCCATCACTGACAGCCAAACCGATCGAGCCTGCCGGAACCCATCTGCCAATGGGCCGATCCCCCGCTGGCGCGGTGCGGCGGGTCAGGCCGACAAGCCGCAGCCGCGCAGCACCAGTTCCACCACATGCGTGGTGGCGCGCGCATGGTCGACCGGGCCGAGTTGCTCCCGCCCCAGCACCGCACATACCTGCACTTCGAAATCTGCATAGGTCTGCGTGGCCGCCCAGATGGTGAAGAACAGGTGCGTGGCGTCCACCGGCGCCATCCGGCCGGCGGCCACCCAGGCGTCGATCACCGCGGCCTTCTGCTGCACCTTGGCGCGCAGTTCGCCGCGCATCAGCGCGCCCACCACGGCGGCGCCGTGCAGCAGTTCATTGGCGAACACGCGGCTGGCGTCGGGCCGCTGCGCGCTCATCGCCATCTTGGCGCGGATGTAGGTGGCCAGGGCCTGCGCCGGGTCGGCCTCGGGCACCAGGGCGTCCAGCGGCACCAGCCAGTCGCGCAGGGTGCGCGCCAGCACCGCCTTGTACAGGTCGGCCTTGCTGCCGAAGTAGTAGTGCAGGTTGGCCTTGGGCAGGCCAGCTTCGTCGGCAATGGCCGCCATGGTGGCGCCGACGAAACCGGCGCGGGCGAAGACCTTCTCGCCCGCTCCGAGGATGCGTGCCTCGTTGGCCTGGCGGATCAGGCCCTTGTTGGGGGCATCGTCCTCAGCCAAGGGCACGCCGGCAGGCTCACTTCTTCGCGGCTTCGAACACCGCGTGGGTGTAGGCGGCCTTGCCCGGGTCCTTCTTGATCACCGGCGACGAGCCGCCCGCCAGCAGCACCTTCACCGTGCGCTCGTAGGCGGCCGGCTCCAGGTAGCCCATCTTGGCGGTACCGGCGTTGCTGATCAGCGTGGCCACGTTCTTCATCTGGCGCTCCTGCACCTTCAGCGTGGCGCTGCCCGACGGGTCGGCCGCCACCACGATCTTGGCGGCTTCGGCCGGGTTCTTCACCGCGTCGTTCCAACCCTGCAGCGTGGCCTTGACGAACTTGCCCATGCGCGCCACGAAGGCCGGGTCCTTCAGCTTGCCTTCCAGCACGTACAGGCCGTCTTCCAGCGAGGCCACGCCTTCCTTCTCGTAGAAGAAGGTGACCAGGTCGCTCTCCTTCACGCCGGCATCCACCACCTGCCAGTACTCGTTGTAGATCATGGTGCTGATGCAGGCGGCCTGGTTCTGCAGCAGCGGGTCGACGTTGAAACCCTGCTTGAGCACCTTGACATCGGTGTCGGGCTTCAGGCCCAGCTTGGCCATCCAGTTCAGGAACGGGTACTCATTGCCGCCGAACCAGACGCCCAGGGTCTTGCCCTTGAAGTCCTTGGAGGTGGCCACGCCGCTGGCCTTCTTGCAGGTGAGCATCAGCCCGCTCTTGTCGAAGATCTGCGCGATGTTGACCAGCGGCACGCCGGCCTCGCGCGCGGCCAAGGCGTCGGGCATCCAGTTGACGATGGCATCGGCCTGGTTGCCGGCCAGCACCTGCACCGGGCTCACATCCGGGCCGCCCGGCTTGATGGTGACGTCCAGGCCCGCGGCCTTGTAGTAGCCCTTGGCGGCGGCCACGTAGTAGCCGGCGAACTGGGCTTGCGGCACCCACTTCATCTGCACCACCACCTTTTCGGCCTGCGCCATGGCCTGGTTGGCCAGTGCCGAGACGGCCACGGCCGCTGCCAGCACCACACCCTTGATCGTGAAAGCCTGCATTGCTCGCTCCTGTGTTGCGTTGGGTTGAAGAAAACTCACTCACTTCGAACGGACCGAAGGGTGCCAGAAGGCCACCCGCCGCTCCACTTGTACCAGCAGCGCGTAGGCCACCGATCCGGTGACCGCCGCCACCACGATGGCGCCCCAGACCAGGCCCATGTTCATCCGGGCGGCCTCGGTGCTGATGCGGAACCCCAGCCCCACCGTGGGCGAGCCGAAGAACTCGGCCACGATGGCACCGATCAGCGCCAGCGTGGCATTGACCTTCAGGGCACTGAAGAGGAAGGGCATGGCCATCGGCAGGCGCAGATCGATCAGTGTGCGCACATAGCCGGCGGCATAGGTCTTCATCAGCTCCAGCTCCAGCCGGCCCGCAGCCTGCAGGCCGGCCAGCGTGGCCACCAGCATCGGGAAGAAGGTCATCAGCACCACCACGGCCGCCTTGCTGGGCCACTCGAAGCCGAACCACATCACCATGATCGGCGCCACCGCCACCAGCGGCACGGTGGACGTCAGGTTGGCCAGCGGCAGCAGACCGCGCTGCAGGAACGGGGCACGGTCGATGGCCACGCCCACCACGAAACCCAGGCCCGAGCCCAGCGCCCAACCCGCCAGCACCCCCTTGCCCACGGTCTGCAACCAGTCGCCGGCCAGGGTGTCCCAGCGGTCGACCAGCATCTGGCCGATCCAGGCCGGCGCGGGCAGCAGCACCCGCGGCACGTTGAACAGCGTGACGCCCACCTGCCAGAAGTACAGCACCCACAGGCCAAACAACGCGGCGGTGGCGGTGCCGTACCAGGGTTGACCATCGAGCGCGGCCACCCGGCGCACGCTGAGGCCGGCCATGAACAGCACGGCCAGCAGCGGCGCCACCAGGGGCAAAGGCTTGAAATCAGGCTGCTGCTGGGCCGTGCCCACCAGCCACCACAGCACGGCCGCCAGCGACAGGCTGGCCACCACGGCGAAGATGGCCTTGGCCGCTGGCGTGGATGCATCGCTGGCGAAGGTCATACCGCTGCCCCCCGCCGCAGCACCAGCCGCTCCAGCGCCGCCACGGCCAGCGTCAGTGCCAGCCCCAGCAGCGCCGACAGCACCAGGGCCGACCAGATGCCCACGGTGTTGCCGTAGTAGCTTCCGGTGAGCAGGCGCGCGCCCAGCCCGGCCTGGGCGCCGGTGGGCAGCTCGGCCACCATCGCGCCCACCAGGCCGGCGGCAATCGCCACCCGCAGGCTGGGGAACAGGTAGGGCAGCGCAGAAGGCATCCTCAGCAACCAGAACGCCTGCAGCTTGCTGGCGGCATAGGTGTGCATCAGTTCGGTCTCGATGCGCTGCGGTGCGCGCAGGCCCTGCACCATGGCCACTGTCACAGGAAAGAAGCACAGGTACATCGCGATGGTGGCCTTGGGCGCCACGCCACTGAAGCCCAGGCTGCCCAGGATCACCAGCACGATGGGCGCGATGGCCAGCACCGGCACTGTCTGGCTGGCGACGATCCACGGCAGCAGCGCCCGGTCGAGCGTGCGGCTGTGCACGATGGCCGCCGCCAGCACCACGCCCAGCAGCGTGCCCAGCACAAAGCCCACCAGCGTGCTCTGCGCGGTGACGGCGGCGTGGTACAGCAGGTTGCGCGGCGAATCCAGCGGCCAGTCGACGATGCTGCTGTAGAGGTCGGCCGCCACCTGGTGTGGCGCGGGCAGCACGGGGCGCTCCATGTTCCAGGTGATGCTGACCAGGTCCGACACGGTCCAGTCGCCATTCGGGTGGCTGTTGGGCAGCACCCGCTCGACCGCACCGGCGCGGTTGAGGCCCACGGCGCCGGCGTACCAAAGTGCCAGAACAAAGGCCAGCACCGTGGCCACCGGCAACCAGCGCTGGGCGAAGGTCAAGGGTTGGGCCATCGTCCGTCAGTGCCCACCGTGGCCATCGGCCAGGCCCTCGCGCACTTCATGCGCCAGGGCCATGAACTCGGGCGTGTCGCGCAGGTCCAGCGTGCGCGCATCGGGCAGGGTGCTGTCGATGATCTTCAGGATGCGCCCGGGCCGCGGGCTCATCACCACGATGCGGGTGCTGAGGTAAACCGCCTCGGCAATGCTGTGGGTGACGAAGACCACCGTGCGCCGCTCGCGCTGCCACAGCTGCTGCAGTTGGTCGTTCAGGCCGTCGCGGGTGATCTCGTCGAGCGCGCCGAAGGGCTCGTCCATCATCAGGATCTTGGGCTCGAAGCCCAGCGCCCGGGCGATCGACACCCGCTGCTGCATGCCGCCCGACAGCTGCCAGGGATACTTCTTCTCGAAGCCGGTGAGGCCCACGCGGTCCAGTTGTTCGCGGGCGATGGCCTCGGCGGCTGCCTTGTCGCGCCCCTGGATCTGCAGCGGCAGCATCACATTGCCCAGCACCGTGCGCCAGGGGAACAGTGCCGGCGCCTGGAACACATAGCCGTAGGCCCGGGCCAGCCGGGCGTCGTGCGGCGTCATGCCGTTGACCAGCACGGCGCCGCTGGTGATCGGCTCCAGGTCAGCGATGACGCGCAGCAGCGTGGTCTTGCCGCAGCCCGACGGGCCGATCAGCGAGACGAATTCGCCCTGGGCAATGGTGAGGTCGATGTCCGACAGCGCATGCACCGGCTGATCGTTCGACTGGGCCGACGGGTAGACAACGCTGGCGCGGCGCACGTCCACGGCGGCCTGGGTAGGTGCCGGCGGGGCAGAAGCCGATATGGCAGCGGGCCGTTCGGGTGCATGCATGGGCAGGAACAGTGCGGGCGATCAAAACTTAACCAAATGGTCAGCTTATTGTCACCGCGCAAGCCAGTTCCGTGCCACCGCCAGCCGCGGAGAGGGCCCCAGGATCAACCCGGAGCCGGACCCGGGCGCACTGTTACAGCAATGCCTCGATCACGGTTGGCCCGCGGCTGGCAAAGCCGTCGCGCAGGGCCTTGGCCAGCGCGTCGGTGGTGTCGACCTGCACGCCCGGCACGCCGTGGCCGCGGGCCAGGGCCACCCAGTCGAGCGCCGGATTGCCCAGCGACAGCATGGCCTCGGCCTTCTGCCCGGTGATCTGCGCGCCGACGCCCTGCAGTTCCCCCTGCAGGATGCGGTAGGCACGGTTGGCAAACACCAGCACCACCACCGGCAAGGATTCACGGGCCATGGTCCACAGCGCCTGCACGGTGTACATGGCACTGCCGTCGCCTTCGAGCACCAGCACCGGCCGACCGGGCGCGCCCAGGGCCGCACCCACGCCGCCGGGCAGGCCGAAGCCGATGGCGCCGCCCATGGTCTGCAGCCAGTCGTGCGGTGCGGCGTCCACCATCATGGCGCCGAAGCCGCGGCCGTTGCTCACCGCCTCGTCTACCACCACGGCCTGCTCGGGCAGCACGGCGGCCACCACGGCGGCCACGCTCTCGGCCGTCAGCGGGCCGCCGGGCCAGGCCGTGGCCGCCGCACGTGGCGGTGCGGCCACCGGCGGTACGCCCAGTTCGGCGGCCAGCGCCGCCAGCGCGGCGGGCACGTCGTGCTGCGGAGCGGCCAGCTCCAGCAGCATGGCGCCGGCCGGCTTCAGCTGCGACGGCTTGCCCGGGTAGGCGAAGAAGCCGATCGGCTCGGTGCTGCCGGCCAGCACCAGGGCCTCGGCGCCGGCCAGCTTGGCGACGGTGGCGTCCACCGCATACGGCAGGCGCTGGATGCCGGGCGTGCCGCGGCCGCCGGGCATGCGGGCGTTGTAGAACTCGGCCATCACGCGGCAGCCGGTGTGGGCCGCGATGGCCGCCGCATGCTGCTGCGCGGCCAGGCTGCGGCTGCCCCCGGTGCCCAGCAGCAGCACGGCCTTGGAGCCCAGCTGGCGCAGCAGGCGGGCCGCCGCCGGCACCGCGCCCAGGTGCACCGCGGGCGCCTGCGGCGGTCGCGCCACCGCGGCCTGGCCACCAGCGCCCCAGGCCGTGTCGGCCGGCAGCAGCAGCGTGGCGATGCGTCCCTCGGCGCCGTCACGCGTAGCCTGCACGGCGGCGGCGCCGTCGGCACCCACGTCGGCCGCGCTGGCGCTGCTGCGCACCCAGTGCGACATGCTGCGGGCGATGGCCTCGGCCTCGCTCTTCAGCGGCGATTCATGCCGCACATGGTCGGTGGCATGGTCGCCGACGATGTTGACGATGCCCGAGCGCGCCTTGCGCGCGTTGTGCAGGTTGGCCAGGCCGTTGCCCAGGCCCGGGCCCAGGTGCAGCAGCGTGGCCGCAGGCTGGCCGGCCATGCGGTAGTAGCCGTCGGCCGCACCAGTGACCACGCCCTCGAACAAGCCCAGCACGCAGCGCACGCCGGGGATGCGGTCGAGCGCGGCGACGAAGTGCATCTCCGACGTGCCGGGGTTGGCAAAGCACAGCCCGACGCCGCTGGCGGCCAGGGTGGTGACGAGGCTCTCGGCGCCGTTCTGCGGCGGATGTTGTGGCGTTGGGTCTGGCGTGTCGGACAAGGCGCGTCTCCTGGGCGGTTGCATCACCGGCCCAGGTCAAAGCCCGCGGCCTGCAGCACGGCGGTGGCCGCGTCTGCGTCAGTGAAGTGGGCAGCCTGCCAGCCGGCTGCCTGCGCCGCCGCCACATTGGCGACCACATCGTCGAAGAACAGCAGCCCGCCTGGCGGCACACCGAAGCGTTGCGCCGCCAGATCGTAGATGGCGCGCTCAGGCTTGATCTGCTGCACCCGACCCGAGTAGACGCCGTCGGCAAACAGGCGCAGGAAGCCGTGCGTGCGCTCCAGGTGGTCGGCATAGGGTGCCGGCATGTTCGACAGAAAAAACAGCGGGTGGCCGGCGGCGTGCAGTTGCTGCAGCAGGGCCACGGTGCCGGGCAGCGGCTGCAGCGCGACCGGCACCGCATCGACCACCGCCTGCACCTGGGCTGGCGCCAGGCCGGTGCGGCGGGCGATGCGCTGCACCAGGTCAGGCGGCGACACGGTGCCGCGGTCGAAGGCAGCCCAGTCACCTTCGTAGCCCTGGAAGATCTGCGCAGCCCAGTGGCGGGCGCTGGCGTCGTCTTGCGCGTGCTGCGGGATCACCTGCTGCAGCAGTTGCACCGGCTGCCAGTGGAACAACACGCCGGCAAAGTCGAAAACCACCGTGGGCAGCGGCCCGCCGGCCGCAGAGGCGCCGCTCACTTCAGCCAGGCCAGCAGGCCCGCCGTCGACCCATCGAGCCCGCTGGCATTGGCCGGCCCGGCGGCGGTGATGCGCGGCAGCAGTTCGCTGGCCAGCGCCTTGCCCAGCTCCACCCCCCACTGGTCGAAGCTGTTGATGCCCCACAGCGCGCCGCTGGTGAACACCCGGTGCTCGTACAGCGCGATCAGCGCGCCCAGCGTGTGCGGCGTCAGCGTGTCCAGCAGCAGCGTGGTGCTGGGCCGGTTGCCGGGGAAGGTGCGGTGGCGTGCCACCGTCAGCTTGCCCAGGTTGGCCGATGCCGTGGGCGCGTGCTCGCCCAGCGCCGATTCGGTGGTCTTGCCCAGCATCAGCGCCTGGCTCTGCGCGAGGCAGTTGGCCAGCGCCTTGGCATGCAGGTCGCCTCGCATTTGGCTTCCAGAGTGCGCACCACAC
>JBBAPL010000218.1:0-7386 GCA_040400895.1 Aquabacterium sp. | reverse complement strand
TGGTCATGGCCAGCGCCCAGCGCCTGGGTGTCACCAAGATCGGCCTCGTGGGCAACGAGCAGTTCCTGAAGTAGCGCACAACGTACGCGACCACCATGAAGAACCAGGTTCAACTCATCACCTATGTCGACCGCTTCGGCGGCGGCACGCTGGCCGACCTGCAGGCCCTGCTGACCGGCCCGCTGCAAGGCGTGTTCGGCGGCGTGCACCTGCTGCCGTTCTTCCACACCATCGACGGTGCCGACGCCGGCTTCGACCCGATCGACCACACGCGGGTGGATGCCCGCCTGGGCGACTGGGGCCATGTGCGCCAGCTGGCACAGCATGTGGACGTGATGGCCGACGTGATCGTCAACCACATGTCGTCGGAGTCACCGCAATTCCAGGACTTCGCCGCCAAGGGCCGCGCATCGGCCTACGACGGGCTGTTCCTGACGATGGACTCGGTGTTCCCGCAAGGGGCGACGGAGAAGGACCTGCTGGCCATCTACCGCCCGCGGCCCGGTGCGCCATTCACCTTCG
Source organism: Aquabacterium sp. (assembly GCA_040400895.1). Lineage (GTDB taxonomy): Bacteria > Pseudomonadota > Gammaproteobacteria > Burkholderiales > Burkholderiaceae_C > Pseudaquabacterium. Next base: position 6,864 of record JBBAPL010000218.1, on the reverse strand, counting down.
TCACCCTGGCCAACGGTGAGCGCCGCATCCTGTGGACCACCTTCACCGCCAAGCAGGTGGACATCGACGTCACGCATCCGCAGGGCCGGGCCTATCTGCTGGCCATCCTGCGCACGCTGGCGACATCCGGCGTGACGATGATCCGCTGCGACGCGGTCGGCTACGCCATCAAGAAGCCGGGCGACAGCTGCTTCATGATGGCCGAGACCTTCGCCTTCATCGACGAGTTCGCCGCCATCGCCCGCGGCCTGGGGCTGGAGGTGCTGGTGGAAGTGCACAGCCACTACCGCAAGCAGATCCAGATCGCGCGGCGGGTGGACTGGGTGTATGACTTCGCCCTGCCGCCGCTGGTGCTGCATGCGCTGTTCAACGGCTGCGCCGGGCCGCTGAAGGCCTGGGCGCAGCAGCGGCCAGCCAATGCCGTCACCGTGCTCGACACCCATGACGGCATCGGCATCATCGACATCGGCGCCGACGCCACCGACCGCGTCGCCCGCCCGGGCCTGGTGCCACCGGCCGAACTGGACCAGTTGGTGGAGCGGATCCACACCAACAGCGCCGGCCAGAGCCGCGAGGCCACCGGCGCGGCGGCCAGCAACCTGGACCTGTACCAGGTGAACTGCACCTTCTACGACGCGCTGGGCCGCGACGACGGCGCCTACCTGATCGCGCGCGCCATCCAGTTCTTCCTGCCCGGCATTCCGCAGGTGTACTACGTGGGCCTGCTGGCCGGCGAGAACGACATGGCGCTGCTGAAGACCAGCGGCGTGGGCCGCGACATCAACCGGCACCACTACAGCCGTGCCGAGATCGACGCGCAGCTGCAGCGGCCGGTGGTGCAGCAATTGCTGCAGCTGATCCGCCTGCGCAACGGCCACCCGGCGTTTGGCGGGCAGTTCACGTTGCAGGACAGCTCCGACCAGGTGCTGGCCATGCACTGGCAGCACGCCGGCGCCAGCGCCACGCTGCGGGTCGACCTGGCCGCCCTGCGCGCCGACATCAGGCTGCGCGACGGCTTGGCCGACACCGCCCTGGTGCTGCAGGGTGGTACCGATTGCAATCGTTCGGCACCAACGCCTGAGTCCGCGGTGGTCTGAGCCCGCCGAAGCCAGCGCAACCCTGAAGGAATTGTTGCCGCAAGGCAACGATGTACAGGTTTACCCGCTATCGCAATCGATTGCAATCACTGCAAAATTTTCAACCAAGGGGTGTGCGCTGGCCGCACGACAGCCCCACCACCGCCCTGAAGGAGACATCCATGACCCGCACCGCCCTCCACCACCGCACCACCGCGCGCCCGGTGGCCCTGGCCGCCGCTCTGGCGCTGCTGCCGGCCCTGGCGTTGGCGCAGGCCACCGCGCCAACGCCCGCCAAGGACGCCAACGACACGCTGAACCTCGACCGCGTGGTCGTCACCGGCACCACCAACAGCGCCAGCAAGATGAAGCAGAGCGTGTCGATCAGCTCGCTCGAGTCAGACCAGATCCTGAAGCTGTCGCCCACCAACGCGGCCGAGGTGCTGCGGTCCATCCCCGGCATCCGGTCGGAATCGTCGGGCGGTGAAGGCAACGCCAATCTCACCGTGCGCGGCCTGCCGATCTCGGCCGGTGGCGCGCGCTATGTGCAGTTCCAGGAGGACGGCCTGCCGATCCTGCTGTTCGGCGACATCGCCTTCGGCACCGCCGACCAGTTCCTGCGCACCGACTACAACCTGAGCCACCTGGAAGTGATCCGCGGCGGCTCGGCCAGCACCCTGGCCAGCAACTCGCCCGGCGGCATCGTCAACTTCATCAGCAAGACCGGTGACGAGGCTGGCGGCGCGGTGGGCCTGACCCTGGGCCTGGACGGCGGCCGACAGACCCGCGTCGATGCCAGCTACGGCGGCAAGCTGGGCAAGGGCACCAACTTCCACATCGGTGGCTTCCAGCGCGTGGGCGAAGGCGACCGCGAAGCCGGCTTCAACGCCGCCAGGGGTGGCCAGGTCAAGGCCAGCCTGACGCACGACTTCGGCAGCGGCTATGTGCGCGCCACGCTGAAGGCGCTGGACGACCGCACGCCGTCGTTCATGCCCGTGCCGGTGATCACCACCAACGGCAACATCAACACCATCCCCGGCATCGACCCCCGCAGCGCGTTCTTCATCAGCAAGATGACGCCGCAGGACGTGGTGTTCGGCCCCGCCGGCACCATGGTGACCACCAACCCGCGTGACGGCCTGCGGGTCAAGAGCACGGCCTTCGGCCTGGAAGGCCAGCTGCGCCTGGGCGACGGCTGGACGCTGAACAACAGGTTCCGCACCGCCGACAACAGCGGCCGGTTCATCGCGCTGTTCCCGGCCGACAACGGCACGCCCACCGCGGGCGCGAACAAGTTCACCGCCACGTTGTTCAACACGTCGATCAACAGCCTGGACAACACCTTCAACGACCTGAAGCTGAGCAAGGGCTTCGCCCTGGCTGGCGGCAAGGCCACCGCCAACGCCGGCCTGTTCTACGGCCAGCAGGACGTGGCGCTGACCTGGTTCTGGAACCAGTACACCGTCGACATGAAGAACCAGGGCGCCGGCGCGGTGTTCGCCACCGCCGGCTGGGACACCTGGGGCGGCTGCTGCGCCCGCAACTTCGACGTCAGTTACACCACGGTGGCGCCCTATGCGTCGCTGAACTGGGAAGCCGGCCCGTTGACCCTGGACGTCAGCCTGCGCCGCGACCAGCAGAAGGCCAAGGGCTATGCGCAGGTCGACAACCCGGTGGCCGGCACCTGGGACGCAACCAACCAGCAGAGCGTGAACTACAAGCTCAAGCACACGTCCTACTCGCTGGGCGGCAACTACCAGCTCACCCGTGACCTGGCCTGGTTCGCCCGCATCAGCGACGGCGTGGCCTTCAGCGCCGACCGCCTGCTGTACGGCAACCCGCTGGACGGTTCGGTGCCGGTGGCGATCAACGAGGTCAAGCAGGTCGAAGGCGGCGCCAAGTGGCGCGCGGGCGGCTTCAGCCTGTTCGCCACGCTGTTCGAGGCCCGCACCGCCGAGAGCAACTACGAGGCCACCACCCAGACCTTCACCGCCAACAAGTACAAGGCCTCCGGCCTGGAACTGGAGATGGGCTACAAGCTGGGTGACTTCAAGCTGACGGCGGGCACCACCTTCACCAAGGCCAAGATCTCCGCCAGCAGCGACGCCAGCACCGTGGGCAACCGCCCGCGCCGCCAGGCCGAGTTCGTCTACCAGCTGGCGCCCAGCTATGCCATCGGCCCGGTGGAAGTGGGCGCGGCCATCATCGGCACCGGCAAGAGCTGGGGCGACGATGCCAACACCATCACCCAGCCCGGCTTCACCGTGCTGAACGCCTTCGTCAACTACCAGGTGAACGACCGCCTGGGCGTGTCGGTCAGCGCCAACAACCTGACCAACACCATCGGCTACACCGAGGTGGAAGGCGATGGCCATGCGGCCCGGTCAATCAACGGCCGCACCATCAAGGCCAGCGTGAAGTACAGCTTCTGATGGCTGGCCGCCGGCGCCGCGCCAGCGGTGCCGGCGGCAGTGCAACAACCGGCCCAGGCTCAGCCCGGCGGCGCCTGGCGCAAGGCCAGCGCCGCCCGCAGCATGCGGGCCTGCTGCGGGTCGTGCGTCGCTTGGCCTTCGGGCACGGCGACCAGGGCCTCGTCGAGCAGGGCCACCGCGTCGGCGGTGCGGCCGTGGTCGGCCCACAGCCCGGCCAGGGCCAGTGCGGCGCGCAGCACCAGGCCCGGCAAGGCCAGCGTGCGCGCGCTGGCCAGCGCATCCTGCAGCCAGGGCTCAGCCTGGGCGCGGCCATGGGCGGCATCGCGCCCACTGGCACGCAGCAACTCCCCCATCATGCGCAGCACCTCGGGCTCGAAGTAGCGCTCGCCGTGACGGCCAATCAGCGCATGCGCCTCGGCCACCAGCGGCAGGGCCTCGTCGGGCCGGCCGGCCAGGGCCAGGCCCTCGGCCCGCAGCACCGCATAGAACGGCTGGGTCACCACCGCCCCGGTAGCGGCCCACTGGGCGTGGCCGCGCGCCATCTCGGCCAGGCCGGCGTCGGGCTCGCCCAGCGCTGCGCGCAAGCGGCCATGCAGCACCTGGGCATGGGCCAGCCACTGCACGAAGCCGCCGCTCTCGCACACGGCGATGGCGCGACGCGCAGCCAGCAGGCCGGGGGCCAGCTCACCGCGGAAGTAATGCGCCACCGCCAGGAAGCCCAGCGCCTGGCCCAGGCTGAACGGGTGCTGCAGTTGCTCGGCCAGGGCCACGCCCTGGCGGGCACGGTCCAGGGCCTCGTCGGCGCGGCCCATCTCCCACAGCGCCCAGGATGAATAGCACAGGCACATCACGCCTGGGTCTTGCACGGTGGTGGCACGGTGGCCGCCTTGGCGGTAGTCGGCCAGGCAGCGGTCGGTCAGCGTCACCGCCTGCGACAGCCGGCCCTGGTGGAACAGGATGTTGGCGTGGGCCCAGCTGGCCTGCAGCCGGGCCTGGGGATCGGGGTTGTCGCCCAGGCTGGCCGTCACCTCGTCGGCGATGGCCTGGGCGCGGGCGAAGTCGCCGCGCATGAAGTGGTAGCCCTCCAGCCCCAGCCGCAGCTTGTGCAGCGCGCCATGGTCGCCGGTGCTGCGCGCCAGCACCAGGGCCCGGTCGTAGACGGCGCCCACCTGGTCGGCGCCGTAGCCCTGGGTGGCGATCAACAAGCCTGACAGCAGCAGTTGCAGGCGCAGCTCGGTGGCGTCGTGCCCGGCCGGCGGGGTGGCGTCGGGGCCTTCGGGGCTGTCGAGACCACTGGGGCCGTTCGGGCGGCCAGGCAAGCGCGCCAGCAGGGCCAGCGCGCGCTTCAGGTGGGCCGTGGCCTCGTGGTGGGCACTGCGCCGGGCGGCATGGCGGGCGGCACGCTCCCAGCCGGCCAGGGCTTCGGTCCACTGGCCGGCCTGCTCCTGGTGCAGGGCCAGCAACTCGGGCTGGCTGTCGCACAGCGGGCCGAAGTGCGCCTGCAGCACGGCGGCGATGGCGCCATGCAGGCGGCGGCGGTCGCGCTCGAGCATGCTCTGGTGGGCGGCGTCTCGCACCAGCGCGTGGCGGAAGGTGTAGATGCGCTGGTCGCCCTGCTGCTCGGCGGTCAGCAGGCCGGCCTGCACCAGGGCCTGCAGCAGCGGGTCGACCGCCGGCAGGTGGATGGGCGACGCGGCATGCGCGTTCACCGCCTCGATCAGCGCCTGGGGGAAGGCCCGGCCCAGCGCGCCACCGACCTGGGCCGCGCGCTTGGCCTGGGGCAGCTGGTCGAGCCGCGCGGTCAGCAAGGCCTGCAGGGTGCCGGGCACGGCGTCGCGCAAGATGCGGGCGATGTCGTCCCCAGGGCGCTGGGCGGCCAGCGCGGCGGCCATGCGGGCCGATTCCTCGATGAACAGCGGCACGCCGTCGGCACGCGCGGCCAGCCATTGCGCCAGCGCCGCATCGTTGAGCATGCCACCGCTGGCGCGGCGCAGCAGGTCCTGCGCGGCCTCGGGCCCCAGGCCGCCCAGGCGCAGCGCCGGCACGCGCAAGCCGCTGTGGGTCGCGTCTTCCGGGCTGCCGCGCAGGGTCAGCAGCAGCAGCACCCGCTCATGCCGGGGGCCGGCGATCAGCCGCTGCATCAGCTCGCGCGTGGACGGGTCGGCCCACTGCACGTCTTCCAGGATCAGGCAGACCGGCGCCTGGTCGGCCAGCACCGTGCTCACCCGGGCCAGCAGGTCCATGGTCAGCCGGCGGCGACGCTCGGCCGAGCCGCCGCCGGGGATGGGCGGCAGTACCTGGGCAGGCACATTCAGCAGCGCGCCCAGCAGGGCCAGCGCATGGTCGGCGTCGGGCCCGGTGGTGATCTGCAGCGCGCGCAGGCGCGCCAGCTGCAGCGCCGGCGGGTCGCCCTCATGCACCCGCAGCTGGCGGCGCAGCAGGTCGATCAGCGGCTGGAAGGCGCTGCCGGTGGATTCAGGTGCGCAGCGGCATTCCATGGTGCGAAAGCCGCGTTCGGCCAATGTCTGCCGCAGCTCGCGCACCAGGCGGCTCTTGCCGATGCCGGCCTCGCCGTGCACCAGCAGCGTCTGCCGCTCGCCGGCCACCGCCGCCTGCCAGTGCTGCAGCACCTGGGCCAGCTCGGCGTCACGCCCGATGAAGGGGGTGAGGTCGGCGCGGTCATCGAAGCGCTCGGTGCCCAGCACCGGCCGCTCCTTCAGCGCGCGCCACACCGCGCCGGACTCGTCGAAACCCTTGAAGCGCGGCGCCGACTCGACCAATTCAAAATCGAAGCGCTCGCCGGCGATGCGCCGGGTGGCGGCGCCCACGTACACCGCACCGGCCGGTGCGGCCTGCTGCAGCCGCGCCGCATGGTGCACCGCTGCGCCCACCGGCTGGCCGTTGCGGATGACCACCCGCCCGGTGGAGATGCCGATGCGCAGCTGCAGGCCCAGCGCGTCCATCGCCGCCGCCAGGGTGAGGCCGGCGCGCACCGCCATGGCGGCGGCATCCTCGCTGGCCACCGGGTGGCCGAAGTAGCACATGAAGCCGTCGTCGCCCTGCGGGTCGTCGGCCAGGCCGGCATGGGCGCGCGCCACCTGCGCCACCTTCTGGTGGTAGTGCGTCAGGCGCTCGCTGTATTCCTCGTCACCCAGCTCGTGCATCAGGCGGGTGGACCCCATCAGGTCGACCGACAGGATGCTGACCTGGCGCACGTCGTCGTCGTGCGGAGTGGTGGCCACTGCAGCGGGCTGGAACACCGCCTCGCCATGCAGCCAGGCGTCGCCGCCGGGCTGGCCCAGCAGCCGGGCGGCCTGGCGGGCCGCCCGGGCGGCGTGGGCCGGGCTGGCGCCTTC
>JBBAPL010000217.1:0-7450 GCA_040400895.1 Aquabacterium sp. | reverse complement strand
GGCGCGGATCATGGCCTGCCCCACCACTTCGGCGCGCAGCGGGTTGCGGTCGTGGTCGGCAACGCCCAGGTTCAGCAGCGTGCCCATGTAGGCGTCCAGCTCGCGGATCTCCCACTCGCAGGCATGCGAGATCTCCAGCGCAAACCGGTCGGCCGAGATGTGGATCTCCACCTCGTGGTCATCGACCAGCGTCAGCGACTCCCAACTGGCCACCAGGCCGTCCGGCGTGACCGCAGGCCCGGCACTGGCTGTCAGCGTGCCGGCCTGGCGCGCCACGTCGGTGTCGAGCGCCTCGTTGAAGGTGAGGGCAAAGATCGCCAGTTTGCGGTTCAGCTCGTACTGCGTGCCCAACAGGGCGTCACGCTGCACCACGCTGGTGGTGGCCAGCGCCGCCAGTCCCAGGCTCTCCACCGTGTGCTCGGCCGCCGACCGGGCAGCCATGCGCACGCGCTGGACGGCGCTTTCCAGGTTGGCAGGCAGGCGGGGTGGCAGGGTCTGGTCCATGGGGCGGCTTGACGGAACTGGCTGCCGGCCACCCCGGGATGGGGCGCCTGGCGGCCATGCTGGGCCTCTTCACCCTTGGTTTATCGGCCGCCGCCTGGCTGACTTGACGCCGACCGGGCCACCACGACCCACCTGGAACACCCTGTTACCCGTCACGGCTGCCAGGGCGGCAACCGTGACGACCAGATCACTTCCTCAGGGCGTCGCGGATCTCGCGCAGCAGCACCACGTCCTCAGGGGGGGGCGCCGGCGGGGCGGGCGGCGGCGCCGGCTCGGCGCGCTTCATGCGGTTCATCTGCTTGACCATCATGAAGATCACGAACGCCAGGATGATGAAGTTGATCGCGATGGTCAGGAAGCTGCCGTAGGCGAATACATTGCCGGCCTTCTGGGCCTCGGCCAGCGCGGCGCCGGCCGGCACATTGCCCGACAGCACGATGTACTTGTTGGAGAAGTCGATCTGTCCGCCGGTGAGCAGGTTCACCAACGGCATGATCAGGTCCTTGACCATCGAATCGACGATCTTGCCGAAGGCGCCGCCGATGATCACGCCGACGGCCAGATCCATCACGTTGCCCTTCAGGGCAAACTCCTTGAACTCGCTGGAAAAGCTCATGCGTACTCCTTGTGTGCGCCGAAAATGCCAAAAACGGAAGCCGGGACGACAGCCGCGGGCGCAGTATCGGTGTCACGGCATTGAAGTCAATCGCACCCCACCTGAATAGGGTGCGCATGGTGTGTCCGCTAGAATGCCGGGTTGACCCTGAGACTATTTGCGGCCCACCTCAGTGCCAGCGCCCTTGCACCACCGGGCGAGAGAAGCAACCTTGGCAACCATCGGGCCAATCAAGAAGAGGATTCCCATGAGCGACATCCCCAATGACAGCGGCGTCGACCAGAGTCGCCGCACCTGGGTGGCGGTCACGGCCGGCGCCGGCGCCCTGGGCGCCGCAGCGGTGGCCGTGCCCTTCGTCAGCACGTTTGCACCGTCCGAGCGCGCCAAGGCCGCTGGCGCCGCCGTCGAAGCCGACATCAGCGCCCTGAAGCCGGGCGAGATGATGACGGTCGAGTGGCGCGGCAAGCCGGTGTGGATCGTGCGCCGCACGCCCGAGCAGGTGGCCGCGCTGAAGAAGCTCGACCCGTTGCTGGCCGACCCCGACAGCAAGCGCAACCCTGGGGAACTGACCCCCGCGTACGCCCGCAACACCGCCCGCTCGATCAAGCCCGAAGTGTTGGTTGCCGTGGGCATCTGCTCGCACCTGGGCTGCTCTCCTTCGGAGAAGTTCGCGATGGGCGCCCAGCCCTCGCTGCCCGATGACTGGCAGGGCGGCTTCCTCTGCCCCTGTCACGGGTCCACCTTCGACATGGCCGGCCGCGTCTTCAAGAACAAGCCCGCGCCCGACAACCTCGAAGTGCCGCCACACATGTTCCTGTCCGATTCGCGCCTGTTGATCGGCGAGGACAAGAAGGCTTGAGCGCACCAATCCAGCATTGAGGTCAACACGACATGGCAGATTTCAAGACGGCTCCGGCCAACGCCCCGGCGGGTGTGAAGCTGATGACCTGGGTCGACAACCGGTTCCCGGCCAGTAAGCTGTACAAGGAGCACCTCTCCGAGTACTACGCGCCGAAGAACTTCAACATGTGGTACTTCTTCGGCGCGCTGGCGCTGCTGGTGCTGGTGATCCAGATCGTCACCGGCATCTTCCTGGTGATGCACTACAAGCCCGACGCGGCGCTGGCCTTCGCGTCGGTCGAGTACATCATGCGCGACGTGCCCTGGGGCTGGCTGATCCGCTACATGCACTCCACCGGTGCGTCGATGTTCTTCGTCGTCGTCTACCTGCACATGTGGCGCGGCATGATGTACGGCAGCTACCGCAAGCCGCGTGAGCTGGTCTGGGTGTTCGGATGCGCCATCTTCTTGTCCTTGATGGCGGAAGCCTTCATGGGTTACCTGCTGCCCTGGGGCCAGATGTCTTATTGGGGCGCCCAGGTGATCGTGAACCTGTTCGCCGCCGTGCCGTTCATCGGCCCTGACCTGGCGCTGCTGATCCGGGGTGACTTCGTGGTGGGCGACGCCACGCTGAACCGCTTCTTCAGCTTCCACGTCATTGCGGTGCCGCTGGTGATCCTGGGCCTGGTGGTGGCGCACATCATCGCGCTGCACGAGGTGGGTTCCAACAACCCGGATGGGGTCGAGATCAAGGCCAAGAAGGACGCCAAAGGCATTCCGCTCGACGGCATCCCCTTCCACCCCTACTACACGGTGCACGACATTTTCGGCGTGGGCGTGTTCCTGACAGTGTTCAGCGCCATCGTCTTCCTCGGCCCGGAGATGGGTGGGTATTTCCTGGAGTACAACAACTTCATCCCGGCCGACCCGTTGAAGACGCCGGCGCACATCGCCCCGGTTTGGTACTTCACGCCCTACTACTCGATGCTGCGCGCCACCACCGACCCGATGGTCAACGTGCTGTGCGGCATCATCGGCTTGGCCGGTGTGGTTGCGCTGCTGTCGGTCAAGGGCAAGGCCCGCATCGGCATCGCGGTGGGTGCGATCATCGGCATCGCGCTGCTCAAGACCTTCGACGCCAAGTTCTGGGGCGTGGTGGTGATGGGCGGTGCGGTCGTGATCCTGTTCTTCCTGCCGTGGCTCGACAACTCGCTGGCCAAGTCGATTCGCTACCGCCCCACGTGGCACAAGGTGCTCTACGGCATCTTCGTGGTGTTCTTCGTGGTGTTGGGTTACCTCGGCATCCAGCCGCCCTCCGACATCGGCACGCTGGTGTCGCAGGTGGGCACCCTGTTCTACTTTGGCTTCTTCCTTTTGATGCCGTGGTGGAGCACGATCGGTACCTTCAAGCCCGTGCCTGACCGCGTGGTATTTGCACCACACTGAGGCTGGAGTACAACAACATGAAACGACTCTTCGCAAGCATCCTCGCTGCCCTGGCCTTTTGCTCTGGTGCTTTGGCAGCAGGTGGTGGTGTGGCCTGGGACAGATTCCCCAAGGAACGGATGACGAATGTGGCGGCGCTGCAAAACGGTGCCAAGCTGTTTGTCAACCACTGCCTGAACTGCCATTCCGCAGCCTACATGCGCTACAACCGGTTGACGGACATCGGCCTGAGCGAAGCCCAGATCAAGCAGAACCTGCTGTTTGCCGGTGACAAGGTGGGTGATCTGATGACAGTGTCGATCACCGCCAAGGACGCCAAGGAGTGGTTCGGCGCCCAGCCGCCTGACTTGACTGTGATCGCGCGGTCACGCTCGGCCGCAGGGCAGGGCACTGGTGCCGACTATCTCTACACCTACATGCGTACCTTCTACCGCGACGAATCGCGCGGCATCGGTTGGAACAATCTGGCGTATCCGAATGCCGCCATGCCGCATGTGCTGTGGGAACTGCAAGGCGAACAGCGTGCGATCTTTGCCGATGAGAAGGACCCGCACGACCCGGCCAAGACGGTGCATGTGTTCAAGGGATTCGAGCAGACCAAGCCGGGCACGCTGAGCAAGGCCGACTATGACTTGGCGATCGCCGACTTGGTGAGCTACCTGCAATGGATGGGTGAACCGGCGCAGAATCAGCGCGTGCGCATGGGTGTGTGGGTGCTGTTGTTCCTGGCGGTGTTCACGCTGATCGCCTGGCGCCTGAACGCCTCGTACTGGAAAGACATCAAGTAACGATGTCCCGCGGGCCCGGCTGCCAAGCCCGGGCCTGGCGCGCAGCGGCTGACCTTCGGGCGCCCTGCGCGCATTGTTTTTTGAGCCACTGCTTCATTGGGAACCCGCTGCCATGATGGTGCTTTACTCCGGAACCACCTGCCCCTATTCACATCGTTGCCGATTCGTGCTGTTCGAGAAGGGCATGGACTTCGAGATCCGGGACGTCGACCTCTTCGCCAAGCCCGAAGACATCGCACTGATGAACCCGTACAACGAGGTGCCCATCCTGGTGGAACGTGACCTCATCCTGTACGAGAGCCACATCATCAATGAGTACATCGACGAGCGCTTCCCGCATCCGCAGCTGATGCCCGGCGACCCGGTGGCCCGTGCACGGGTGCGCCTGTTCCTCTTCAACTTCGAGAAGGAACTGTTCGCCCACGTCAACCAACTGGAAGGCCGCGGCGGCGTCAAGGCCAACGACAAGCAGTTGGAAAAGGCCCGCAGCCAGATTCGCGAACGGCTCACGCAGTTGGCGCCGATCTTCCTGAAGAACAAGTACATGCTGGGCGACGACTTCAGCATGCTGGATGTCGCCATCGCCCCGCTGCTGTGGCGCCTGGACTACTACGGCATCGATCTGTCGAAGAACGCGGCGCCGTTGCTGAAGTACGCCGAGCGTATCTTCTCGCGTCCGGCCTACATCGAGGCGCTGACACCATCCGAGAAGGTGATGCGCAAGTAAGCCGCCGGGACAGCGCATGACCAAACCGCCCGCACCGGACGAGCAGGGGAGCTCCACCCGGCCGTACCTGATCCGCGCCTTGCATGACTGGTGCACCGACAACGGCTTCACGCCGTATCTGGCGGTGTACGTGTCTGCCGGTGTGCAGGTGCCGATGGAGTACGTCAAGAACAACGAGATCGTGCTCAATGTCGGGTTCGAGGCCACCAGCGGCCTGCAGCTCGGCAATGAGTTCATCGAGTTCAAGGCGCGTTTTGGCGGCGTGTCGCGCGAGATCGTGGTGCCAGTCGACCATGTGGTGGCGATCTATGCCCGTGAGAACGGCCAGGGCATGGCGTTTCCGGTGCCCACCGAGCCGGCTGCTGCGGGGGCGCCTGCAGTGGCGGCCGAGCCAGCCAAGTCGGGTCTGCGCCTGGCGCGGTCTGCTGGGGACGAGGATGAAGTTGCGGCGCCTGCTCCCGTGGCGGCGCCCGCACTGGTCGCGGTGTCTGCTGATCCTCCGCCCGAACCGCCAGCCCCCAGCGGCGGTCGGCCCGCACTGAAGCGGGTCAAGTAGCACCAACCGGGGCCGCGGGTGCCGAGCGTCAGCGCCCGCCTAGAATTGATTGCAGTGCCGGCTTAGCTCAGTTGGTAGAGCAACCGCCTTGTAAGCGGTAGGTCATCCGTTCGATTCGGATAGTCGGCACCACCCTTGCGTCGGCACCGGCCCGCACCTGCGCCGCGTATCTGCTCCTTCACCATCGCTGCCACCAGGCCGCGCAGCGTCATGGACGAACGAAACACTTGCGTCCGGCCGATCCCTGCCCTTGTGATCAGCTGGATGTGACGCGGCTGAAGCCCGCGCGCGTCAAGCCGGGCTGAGCAGCTTCACCCGCAACGGTGGGCCGTCCCAGCCATGGGTGCGCAGGTGGGCCTCCAGCGCCGGCAGCATCTGCCGCAGCTTGGCGGCCACCGCGTTGCTGGACGCCAGCAGGCTCCAGCCGGTGTCGTCGATCGGACCGGCACGCACCGAGGTGCGCATGGCCACGGGCAGCAGCGGGGTGATGGCCGCCAGCCGCTCTTGTGATTCACGCATGCGGCGTGACAGCAGCGCCAGCGGCTCGCTGCCGGCAAGCGCCTGGCCGATACCCACCGTGTGGCTGGGCAGTCGGGCGCTGCCAGGGCGCGGAGGTGTGGAAGCCATTTCGCAAGAATACCCCGATGGTAGACTTCCGGGTTACGCCGGCTGGTCACCAGCCCGAGACAGGCCGGTGACCTCCGCCCACCTTGTAGGCGCCTGAACCGGCCTCAACTGGGTGGGCACCTGCACCGATCCAGCCGGCTTGCCGGCGCCCCAGACACACCAGCCGGGGTCCTCTCGTGCGTGGTTCCGCGTGCCGCTCTGGCGCAGAACCCGCCAGGGCACCTGGCGCAAAGCCACCTGACGCCGCATGTTGCCCAAGCTTCTCACCTCGATTTTCGGCAGCCGCAACGAGCGCCTTCTCAAGCAGAACCGCCGCGTGGTCGACAAGATCAACGCGCTGGAACCGCAGTTCGAGGCCCTGGACGACGCCGCCCTGCGCGCCAAGACCGATGACTTCCGCCAGCGTGTGGCCCAAGGCGCCACGCTGGACGACCTGCTGCCCGAGGCCTTTGCCGCCGTGCGTGAAGCGGGCAAGCGCAGCCTGAGGATGCGCCATTTCGACGTGCAGCTGATCGGCGGCATGACGCTGCACAGCGGCAAGATCGCCGAAATGCGCACCGGCGAGGGCAAGACCCTGATGGCCACGCTGCCTGTCTACCTGAACGCGCTGTCCGGCAAGGGCGTGCACCTGGTGACGGTCAACGAATACTTGGCCCGGCGTGACGCCGAATGGATGGGTCAGCTCTACAACTTCCTGGGCCTGACCGTGGGTGTCAATGTGCCCGGCATGTCGCGTGAAGAAAAGCAGGCCGCCTACGCCGCCGACGTCACCTACGGCACGAACAACGAGTTCGGCTTCGACTACCTGCGCGACAACATGGTCTACGAGGTGCGCGACCGGGTGCAGCGCGGGCTGAACTTCGCCATCGTCGACGAGGTGGACTCGATCCTGATCGACGAGGCCCGCACGCCGCTGATCATCAGCGGGCAGGCCGAAGACCACACCGAGATGTACGTGCGCATCAACAGCGTCATCCCGGGCCTGAAGAAGCAGATCGGCGAGGCCGATCCGCGCACCGGCGAGGGCGTGATCGAGCCCGGTGACTTCACGGTGGACGAAAAAAGCCACCAGGTCTTCCTGACAGAAGATGGCCATGAGAACGCCGAGAAGATGCTGTCCCAGGCCGGGCTGCTGGCCGAGGGTGCCAGCCTGTATGACGCCGCCAACATCTCGCTGATGCACCACGTCTATGCGGCGCTGCGTGCCAACCATCTGTACCACCGCGACCAGCATTACGTGAACCAGGGCGGCGAGATCATCATCGTCGACGAGTTCACCGGCCGCCTGATGACCGGCCGCCGCTGGAGCGACGGCCTGCACCAGGCGGTGGAGGCCAAGGAAGGCG
>JBBAPL010000216.1:0-7450 GCA_040400895.1 Aquabacterium sp. | reverse complement strand
CGAGACCATCTCGCTGGGCATCGGCCAGGGCTACAACAACTTCACCATGCTGCAGATGGCCAGCGCCACCGCCACCCTGGTGTCGGGCGGCCAGCGGTTCGAGCCGCGACTGGTGCGCGAGATCCGCAACGTCGTCACCCAGCAGGGCACGTCCGTGGCCGGCCGGGCGCTGGCGCCGCTGGCGTTCCGGCCCGAGCATGTGGCCCTGGTGATGAACGCGATGCACGGCGTCACGCAGGAAGGCACCAGCACCCGGGTGTTTGCCGGCGCGCCCTACAAGACCGGGGGCAAGACCGGCACCGCCCAGGCGGTGGGTGTGAAGGCCAACGAGAAGTACAACGCGTCGCGGCTGTCGGAGTTCCAGCGCGACCACTCGCTCTACACCGCCTTTGCGCCCCTGGAGGCGCCTACCATCGCGCTGGCGGTGATCGTCGAAAACGCCGGCTTCGGCGCCGCGGCCGCTGCGCCCATCGCCCGCCGGGTGTTCGACTACCTGCTGGCCGGCCAGTGGCCCAGCGAGGAAGACATGCTCGCCACCCGCGAAGGCCGCAGCGCCGCGCCCACCGGCACGCCGCGCCGCGCCGACGACGTGCCGATGTCCGGGCTGGGCATCCCGCTGGCCGGCCTGCCGCCGGCCAGCGGGATGCCCGCCGGCGTGCTGCCGGCCGGCGTGCAGACCACCGCCCTGGCTGCGCCGCCCGGCGCACCCGCTGCACCGGTGCGGGCCACGCCATGATCGCCGTCGTCGAGCGGCCGTCGCTGTGGATGCGCCTGCGGCCCGTGCTGGCCGGCTTCGACCGGCCGCTGCTGGTGGTGGTGCTGGCGCTGGCGGTGCTGGGCATGGTGACGATGTACTCGGTGGGCTATGACCACGGCACGCGCTTCGTCGACCACGGCCGCAACATGCTCATCGCCGGCGCGCTGATGTTCATCGTGGCCCAGGTGCCGCCGCAGCGGCTGATGGCGCTGGCCGTGCCGCTGTACGTCCTGGGGGTGGCCTTGCTCGTCGCCACCGCGCTGTTCGGCATCACCAAGAAAGGCGCCACCCGCTGGCTCAACGTCGGTGTCGTCATCCAGCCCAGTGAACTGCTGAAGCTCGCCACGCCGCTGATGTTGGCCTGGTGGTTCCAGAAGTGCGAGAACCGCCAGGTGGGCCAGCTGCGCTGGCCCGACTTTGCGGTGGCTGGCGCCCTGCTGCTGGTGCCGGTGGGCCTGGTGGCCAAGCAGCCCGATCTGGGGACGTCGTTGTTGGTGGCCGCGGGCGGGCTGTACGTCATCTTCTTTGCCGGCCTGTCGTGGCGGCTGATCCTGCCGCTGGTGGTGGCCGCTGCGCTGGGCCTCGCCGCCATCGTCGTCAGTGGCGACGCGCTGTGCCAGCCCGAAGTGGACTGGCAGGTGCTGCGCGACTACCAGAAGCAGCGTGTGTGCACCTTGCTCGACCCCACACGCGACCCGCTGGGCAAAGGCTTCCACATCATCCAGGGCATGATCGCCATCGGCTCGGGCGGGCTGACGGGCAAGGGCTTCATGAGCGGCACGCAGACGCATCTGGAATTCATCCCCGAGCGCACCACCGACTTCATCTTCGCCGCCTTCAGCGAAGAATTCGGCCTGGCCGGCGTGGCCGCCCTGGCGCTGGGCTTTTCCGTGCTGATCCTGCGCGGGCTGTGGATCGCGGCGTCGGCGCCCACGGTGTTCTCGCGCCTGCTGGCCGGCGCGCTGAGCCTGAGCTTCTTCACCTACTGCTTCGTCAACATGGGCATGGTCAGCGGCATCCTGCCGGTGGTGGGCGTGCCGCTGCCGTTCATCAGCTACGGCGGCACCGCGATGGTGACGCTGGGCGTGGCGCTGGGCATGCTGATGTCCATCGTGCGCAGCCGCGGGCTGATGCAGCGATGACACCGCTGTGCCCCACGCCGGTGGCCGTGGTGGGCATCGGCAACATGGGCCTGGCCATGGCGCTGCGCCTGCGCGATGCCGGCCAGGCGGTGCGGGTGCACGACATCGACACTGGCCGCCACGCGTTGGCCGAGGCGGCAGGTGCGGTGCCCGCTGACACGCCGGCGCAAGCTGCGGCCGGCTGCGCCGTGCTGATCGTGGCGGTGGTGGATGCGGCGCAGGCAGACGCAGTGCTCTTCGGCCCGCATGGCGCGGCGGCGGTGCTGCAGCCTGGCGCCACGGTGCTGCTGTGCCCGACCATCGGCCCGGCCGATGTCGAAGGTTTCGCCGCCCGGCTGGCGAATGTCGGCCTGGCCTGCCTGGACGCGCCGATGTCCGGCGGCCCGGTGCGCGCCCGCCAGGGCAGCATGAGCATGATGGTGGCTGGCGCCAGCTGCACCTGGCTGTCCCTGCAGCCGTTGCTTCACCACCTGGCGCAGCAATGCTTCTACATCAGCGACCGCCCGGGCGATGGTGCCCGCACGAAGCTCGTCAACAACCTGCTGGCTGCCAGCCACCTGGCTGCCACAGCCGAGGCGATGGCCCTGGCCCAGCGGCTGGGGCTGGACGGCGCTGCCACGCTGGCGGTGGTCACTGCATCCAGCGGCCACAGCTGGATCGGCGCCGACCGCATGGCCCGTGCGCTGGCCGGCGACTTTGTGCCCCGGGCCCACACCACGCTGCTGGCCAAGGATTCAGCCCTGGCGCTGGCGATGGCCGCGCAGGCCGGCCTGCGGCCTCTGCTGGGCACGGCCGCTGCCGCGCAGTTCCAGGCGGCGCTGGTGGCTGGCTATGGCGCAGACGATGACGGACGCCTGCTCAGCCTGTTGCAGCAGCAGTTCGCCGTGGATGGTCAACCGCCAGGGTCATCCGGCTGACTGTCGCCGGGTCGGTTGAGCGCAAACCGCACCGTGAACAAGGCCCCCGGGCCCATGCCCTGCGCTGCCGCACTGCCGCGCGGGCGGGCGTCGGCAATCGCCAGCTCGGCGCCGTGCTGCTGCACGATCTCGTTGACGATGGCCAGGCCCAGGCCGCTGCCGTCGACATTGGTGCCCAGCGCGCGGTAGAACGGCTGCAGCACCAGCGTGCGTTCGGCTTCGGGGATGCCCGGGCCGGTGTCCTCCACCTGCAGCACCACCACCTGGCCGAACGGGTCGTCCACCACGCGCGCTGTGACCGTGCCACCGGAGGGGGTGTACTGCAGCGCGTTGTCCACCAGGTTGCGCACCAGCTCCCGCACCAGCGTGGGCTGGCCCATGAGGGTGCCGTGCAGCGTCTGTCCGTCGTCGGGGCCCTCGTAGCCCAGGTCGATGCGCTTGTCCATGGCCTTGGGCACGAAGTCGCGCACCGTCTCGCGCGCCAGCGCGGCCAGGTCCACCGCCTGCGGCGGGCGCGCCAGGGTCTTGGCCTCGGCACGCGCCATCGCCAGCAGCTGGTCGACCATGTGCGCCGCGCGCTCGGTGCTGTGGGCGATGTACTGCAGGCTCTGCTTCAGTGCCTTCGGGTCCTGCTGGCCGGCGTCAATCTCACGCTGCGCCAGTTCGGCCTGCATGCGCAGGCCGGCCAGTGGCGTCTTCAGCTGGTGCGCCGCGTCGGCCAGGAAGTGCTTCTGCGTCGCCATCGACTGGTCCAACCGGCCCAGCAGGTCATTGATGGCGCTGACCAACGGTGCCACTTCTTCGGGCACATCGCGTTCGGCCAGCGGGCTCAGGTCGTGGCTTTCGCGCCGGCGGATGCGCTGCTGCAGTTCGTTCAGCGGCTTGATGCCGCGCGCCAGCGCAAACCACACCAGCAGCACCGCCAGCGGCAGCACCACGAACTGCGGCACGATCACGCCCTTGATGATCTCGGTGGCCAGGCGGGCCCGCTTGTCCAGCGTTTCGGCCACCTGCACCAGGGGCGCCGCCTCGCCCGGCACGCCGGTGGGCGGCAGCCACAGGTAGGCCACGCGCACCGCATCCGCATGCACCTCATCGTCTCGGTACTTCATTGTCTGCGCGGCGGCGGCTGGCTCGTCGGGCACCGGCAGGGCGCGGTCGCCGGCGATGAACTCGCCCCGTGCGCCCAGCACCTGGAAGTACACCTTGTCGGCATCGTCGGCACGCAGCACCTCGGTGGCCACTTCGGGCAGCCGCAGCTTGATGTGACTGGGCTGTTCCGCGCTGCCCGGGACCACCACCACCTGGCGCGCCACGGTGCGTGCCATCTCGGCCAGGTCGCGGTCGAACGGGCGGCTGGCGATGCTCTGCGCCACCAGCCAGGTCAGCGCCACGCTCATCGGCCACAGCAACAGCAGCGGCGCGAGCATCCAGTCGAGGATCTCGCCGAAGAGGGAGCGCTGTTCGCGCGCAGGGGTGGCGTCCATGGCAGACGGCAAGGATAAGGGCGCCCGTCCGGCCCTGGGACTCAGCCAGCGCGCACCGCAGACGCCGGGCCTGAACTAGGCCTGGATCTTCTCCAGGCAGTAACCCAGCCCGCGCACCGTGGCGATGCGGATCGGGCCCTGCTCGATCTTCTTGCGCAGGCGGTGGATGTAGACCTCGATGGCGTTGTTGCTGACCTCTTCGCCCCATTCACAGAGGCGCTCGACCAGTTGGTCCTTGCTGACCAGGCGGCCGGCGCGTTGCAGCAGCACCTCGAGCAGGCTCAACTCGCGGGCCGACAGCTCGATCATCTGGTCGCTGATGTAGGCGACGCGGCCGGTTGCATCGAAGGTCAACGGGCCGTGCTTGATCACGCTGCTGGCTGTGCCCAGACCCCGCCGGGTGAGGGCGCGCACGCGTGCCTCCAGTTCCTGCAGCGAGAACGGCTTGGCCATGTAGTCGTCGGCGCCCAGGTCCAGCCCCTTCACCCGCTGCTCCACGCTGTCAGCCGCGGTCAGGATCAGCACCGGCACGGACGACCCACGGCTGCGCAGCTTGCGCAGCACGTCGAAGCCATGCATCTTGGGCAGGCCCAGGTCGAGGATCAGGCAGTCGAACTCATGCGATGCCAGTGCCGCATCGGCTTCACTGCCGCTGCCCACGTGATCCACCGCATAGCCCGATGCACGCAGCGCGCGCAACAATCCGTCTGCCAGCACCTGGTCGTCTTCCGCGATCAGAATCCGCATGTTTGTCTCCAGCTGGCCAGCGCCCTCATGCAGGGCGCCTGCAAGAATGCTCGATTTTAGGGATCAGCGCCGCAGCTGCACTTGACCATCATCAAGCCCTGGCACCGTGCTTGCCCAGGGCCCCACCGTTGGGGGATGGGCCAGAAAGCACTGTACAGATATCCAGCCTGTTCTTATCATCGGCCTCCAACATCAGGAGAGCCCCATGGACGCACCCGTGAAAGCCTTGAACACCGAAAAAGCCAAAGCCCTGGCGGCTGCCCTCGCCCAGATCGAGAAGCAGTTCGGCAAAGGTTCCATCATGCGCCTGGGCGACGGCGAGGTCGTCGAGGCGATCGAAGTCGTTTCCACCGGATCGCTGGGGCTCGATATCGCGCTGGGCGTGGGCGGTCTGCCCCGCGGTCGGGTGGTCGAAATCTACGGGCCCGAATCTTCCGGCAAGACCACGCTCACCCTGCAAGTGGTGGCGCAGATGCAGAAGTTGGGCGGCACGGCGGCCTTCATCGACGCCGAACACGCGTTGGACACCGGCTACGCGCAGAAGTTGGGCGTCAACCTGCAAGAGCTGCTGATCAGCCAGCCCGACACCGGCGAGCAGGCCCTGGAAATCGTCGACGCCCTGGTGCGGTCCGGCTCGGTCGATCTGGTCATCATCGATTCGGTTGCCGCACTCACCCCCAAGGCCGAACTCGAAGGCGAGATGGGCGATTCCCTGCCCGGTCTGCAGGCCCGGCTGATGAGCCAGGCGCTGCGCAAGCTCACCGGCACCGTCAAGAAGACCAACACCATGGTTGTCTTCATCAACCAGATCCGCATGAAGATCGGCGTGATGTTCGGCAACCCCGAAACCACCACCGGTGGCAACGCGCTGAAGTTCTACAGCTCGGTGCGGCTGGACATCCGCCGCACCGGGAGCATCAAGCGCGGTGAAGAGGTGATCGGCAGCGAAACCAAGGTCAAGGTCGTCAAGAACAAGGTGGCGCCGCCCTTCAAGACTGCTGAGTTCGACATCCTCTACGGCGAAGGCACCAGCCGTGAAGGCGAAATCATCGACCTGGGCGTCGAAGCCAAGATCGTTGACAAGTCAGGCGCTTGGTACGCCTACAACGGCGAGAAGATCGGCCAGGGCAAGGACAACGCCCGTGAGTTCCTGCGTGAGAACCCCGACGTGGCGCTCGAGATCGAGAACCGCGTGCGCGAAGCGCTGGGTGTGCCGTTGCAGGCCGCCGGCATCGCCAAGGGCGTCTAGAGAGCCTGTGAGTTTTTCGCTCATGCCCGCTCGACACACCAAAACCGCGCTGCTCGTCGTTGCAGATGCTCGCCATCGCCCCGGCGATGGCTGCGTTTTGCGCCTAGACCAGGCCGGTTTTGGCGCGCCGCTCGGGCACGTTCGAATCCCCCAAAAGCGCTGAGTCGGCGGGTTGCGTCCCGTGGCACCCGTCCGGCCGGCATCGCTGAAGGTGCGGGCGCTGCAGTGGCTGGCGCAGCGTGAGCACAGTCGCCTGGAATTGCGCGACAAGTTGCTGCGGCTGTTGCAGCGCAGTGCACGCTCAGCCCCTGGGCGTGCTGACGCGGCTGAGATCGCCGGAGCCGAAGCCGACGCAGCCGATGCATCTGCCGCGGTTGATCCGGCTGCAGAGGTGGACGCGGTGCTGCTGTGGTTGGCCGAGCATGGCCACTTGTCGGATGCGCGGTTCACGGAGAGCCGGGTGCATGCGCGGCAGGCTCGGTTCGGCAACCGCCGCATCCAGCAAGAGCTGCAGCAGCATGGTGTCCGACTGGACGTGGAGGCCCGTCAGCTGCTGCAGCAGACGGAACTCGGCCGCGCCAGCGAGGTGTGGCGCCGCAAGTACGGCGCCCCCGCTGGGGACGCCGCGGCGCGTCTGCGGCAAATGCGCTTTCTGGTCGGGCGCGGCTTCTCGATGGACGTGATCCGCCAGGTTCTGCAGGCCAGCGAAAGCGGGCGCAGCGGCACGGACGCCGACGCAGACTGACCCGCGGCCGGCGTGCTTGGTCGCCGCCGCATTGCACCGGGTTTTCCCGAGTCGCAGCGTGGTAAATTGCTGGGGTTTGCACGCGGCTGCCCGTGCGCTGGCCCGCCACCGGTCCGGTCACCGGCGCAAGCCATCCTGTCGCGCGGCCCTTGAGGGGCCGGCACCCCTCCCCCCCTCCCTTGCAGCGAGCCACCCATGAAGATCCACGAATACCAGGGCAAAGAGATCCTGCGCCAGTTTGGCGTGCCGGTGCCGCGCGGCGTGCCGGCGTTCACCGTGCAGGAGGCGGTGGAGGCGGCGCAGAAGCTGGCCGGCCCGGTGTGGGTGGTCAAGGCGCAGATCCACGCGGGCGGCCGCGGCAAGGGCGGCGGCGTGAAGGTCACCAAGAGCGTGGACGGCGTGAAGG
>JBBAPL010000215.1:0-7559 GCA_040400895.1 Aquabacterium sp. | reverse complement strand
CGGGCCAGGTGATGCAGGTGGGCGACAGCGGCGCCGACACGGTGTTTGCACGCTATGGGCTGGCCAGTGCGCCGGTTGCCGCGGTGCCCGAACCGTCAACCTGGCTGCTGTTGCTGGCCGGGGGCCTGCTGCTGCGCGGCGCGGTCGGGCGGCGGGTCAATCGCCCAGCAATTCACCCACGGCCTTCAGGTCGTCGACCCGGTCGCACACGACCTTGATCACCATCAGGATCGGCACGCCCAGAAACAGCCCCCAGACGCCCCACAGCCAGCCCCAGGTCAGCACGCCCACGAAGATGGCCACCGAATTCATGCGGGCTGCGCGGCCCGTCAGCCAGGGGGTGAGCACATAGCCCTCGATGCTGTTGATCACCAGCGCCGCGCCACCCACCAGCGCGGCCATCTCGAACAACCCGAACTGCACGAAACCCATCAGCGCGGCCGCGACGGTGAAGATGATCTGGCCGAAGTACGGGATGAAGTTCAGCACGAAGGCCGCCACGCCCCAGACCGCCGCGCGCTCCACCCCGATCCACCAGAACACCAGCCAGGTGGCCACGCCGACCAGGACGCTGGTGAACACCTGCAGCAGCAGGTAGCGCTGGATCTGCAGGTTGATCTCGTCGAGCGCCTGCAGCGTCAGCTTCTTCTGCGCGAAGGTGGGGCCGGCGATGCGCACCAGCTTGCGCCGGAAGATGTCGCCCGAAGCCAGCAGGAAGAAGGTGACGAACATCACCACGATCGCCTGGCCGACCGCCGTGGCCAGCCCCAGCGTGCCGGGCAGCAGGTGGTCCTTGACGCTGAAGGCAGCGCGTTCGACCTGCACCTTGGTGACCCCACGCGCCGGTGCCGGGGCGCTGCCCGCACCGTCAGCGGCGGCGCGCTCGAGTTCGGTCGCCGCCTTCTGCAGCTTGCCGATGGTGTCGCCGCCCACCAGCGTGTGCTGGCTGGCCAGTGCGCGCCGCAGCTTCTGCGCCGCGTCGGGCAGCGCCTCGACCAGCGAGGCCGCATCGTCGCTGAGGGTGTAGGCGGTGGCCGCCACGCCGCCGAGCAAGCCGGTCACCAGCAGCACGGCGGCCACCACGCGCGGCAGGCCCACCTGCACCATGCGGCGGACGATCGGCTCCAGCGCATAGCTGCCCATCAGCCCGAGCAGCAGGGGCACCACCACGGCGGCGGCCCAGTGCAGCGCGGCCAGGCTGGCCAGCGCCGCGATGATGGCCAGCGACGCACTGCGCGCCTCGATCGGCGCCTTGAGCAGCACCTGCTGCGGGCTGTCGGCCGCGCCGGCCATCGCCGGCGGCGGGTCGCCGACAGCGGCGATCACCGCCTCGGACGCGACGTCGTTGGCCTGACGGGCCGCCGCGGCGGCAGCACCGTCTGGGGTGGAGGCAGTGGTCATGCACGCCCCTCATGAACATGTGTGGCGCTGGGCCGGAATCAACGATTGTGGCGGCCAACGGCAGTCCGCGCGGCCCGAGCGGCGGGGTGCCCCTGTCAGGCTGTGGCGGCCTCTGTCAGGATCCATCGCCTCGAGGCCGCTCGTGAGGTCATAGGAAGACTGAAACCTGTCCGACATGTGCCTTTGTGCCGGTGATTGGCGATCGGCCCTGGGTCCCGTCTGCGCATCAACGATCTGGCCCAGCGGACAGACGAGACACAAACCCCGAAGCGCTCTGTGCTGCAGCGGCCTGCGCGGCCTCGTCGGCATGGAAGTCTGCCCAGCCGGCCACACGCACCGTGTGGCCGCCCGCTGCCTTGGCCTGCGCCACGGCGGCGGCACAGGCATCGATGACCATCTGCGGCGCGCTCACCTGGCTGTCCAGCTGGATGGCACCGATGCTGGCGGTGACACGCAGGCTCCTGGTGCCCGCGCGCAGCCGCTCGCGGGACAGCTCCTCGGACAGCTTGTCGGCCAGCAACAGCGCGTAGTGCAGCTCGCAATCGGGCAGCAGCACGCCAAAGCAATTGGCATGCAGCCGGGCCACCAGGTCGGTCGCCCGCACCTTGGACAACAGGCGCGCACCGATGGTTTGCAGCGCGCGATCGCCACCGTCTCCACCCAGCTTGGCGTTGACCTCGGCAAAGCGGTCGATGTCGATCAGCAGGACCGACACCGCCTGACGCCGCCGCAGTGACAGGTGGTCAGTCAGGCAGCGGTCGAACTCCCGGCGATTCGCCAGTTCGGTGATGGGGTCGTGCGAGAACTGCCAATGTGGCTGCAGGCGATGCTGGCGCGCTGTCGTCACGTCGTCGACAAACCACAGCGCCAGGCCAGCCGGGTCGTCCCAGCGCACCGGCGACGCCCGCAGGCGACCCCAGAAGCGGGAGCCGTCGCGGCGGATCAGCTCGACTTCCGCATCGAACGACAAGCCAGCCACAAAGGATGCCGCCATCTGCTCGCGCAGGCTGGCATGCGCGGCCTCTGAAACCATCACGCTGCGCACGGGTTGGCCGGCCAGGGCGGCAGACTCGACCTCGGAGAACAGCAGCTCAAAGGAATCGCTGACTGCATCGAAGTTCGCACCGTGGGCGAACGCACAGGCGGTCGGGCAACGCTGCAGCAGGGCGCCAAGGCAGACGGGAGCATCGGTGGTCGGCTGGGACATGGCCAGGTCTCCCAAAAAGGTGGGTGGCCAGCCGCCGCGCGGCCGGTCCGTTGTTCATCGCCAAGGCGGCTGGAGGCCCGCGCCCGCGTGCCGGCCGCTCAGATGCAGGTGTAACCGGTCCGCAGAGACCGGCATGCCCCGAGTTGGGGGCCAAAACCCGCCCTCCTTGCGTGGGACCGGCCGCTGCGCCGCCCAGCGTGCTGGATCAAACCGCGTCGAACCGCACCAGCGCCTGCCCGGCCAACACCACGGGCCGCGCCAGCACCCGCAGGCCGATCACCAGCCCGGGCGCACCGTGCGCCATCACCCGCGGGCCTTCGTCCAGGTCGACCAGCACCAGGGAGTAGGGCGCCACTGCGCGCCAGGTTTCGGTGGGCGCGCGGTGCACGGTGCTGACCGCCCACACCGTGCCGGTTCCGGCCGCATCGCACCAGGCCAGCTGCACGCTGCCGCAGGCGGTGCAGGCGAAGCGTTGGCCGGTCAGCGCCCGGCCACAGGCGCCACAGCGCTGGTAGCGCAGCACACCGGCAGCCAGGCCCTGGGCGAACGGGGATGCGTTGCTGTCCATCAGCCTTCCCGCGTCAGCACCGGGCTCACGATTCCCTGGTGAGCACCAGGCTCACGTGGGACGACATCACGCCACCATCGGCGTGCACCAGCGCATGCGTGCCGGGCCGGCCCTGGCGGGCGCCAGCGCGGCCGCCCAGTTGCAGCACCGCCTCCACCGCATGCGCCATGCCGCCGGCCACGCCGCAGTGGCCGTAGCTCAGCAGCCCGCCGTGCAGGTTGAGCGGCAGCGCGCCCTGCGGGCCGAACACGCCGGCACGCACCATCGCCGCGCTGCCGCCGCGCGGCGCCAGGCCGATCTCTTCGAGCAGCATCACCAGCGTGATGGTGAACGAGTCGTAGATGCCCAGGTGGTCGATCTGCGCCAACACCACACCGGCCTCAGCCAGCGCCCGCCGCGCGGCTTCCGCCGCACCGCAGGCCAGCACATCGTCCATGGCGCTGAGATGCTGGTGGCGGTGCGCCTGCCCGGCGCCATGCAGCACCACACGTGGACCAGGGACGGGGTCGGCCGACACCACCAGCGCCGCCGCGCCGTCGCTGATCGGGCAGCAGTCAGCCAGTTTCAGCGGCGTGGCGATCGGCTTGCTGGCCAGCACGTCGGCCACCGCCAGCGGGCCGCGCAGTTGGGCACCGGGGTGGGCCTGGGCGTGGCGGCGCATCAACACCGCCATGTCCGCCAGATCGGGCTCGGTGGTGCCGGTCGCGTGCAGGTAGCGCGCCGCCAGCAGCGCGTAGTAGGCGGGCACCGACGCGCCGTTGGGCACCTCCATCTCGGCGTCGCCCACCTGGGCCAAGGTCTGGATGGCACTGTCGCGCGCTTGGCCACTCAAGCGGTTCTCGCCGGCCACCACCAGCACCCGCCGGCAGCGCCCCGACCGCACCAGGTCGCCCGCCAGCATCAGCAGCGCCGCGCCGGTGGCGCCGCCCAGCTGCACGCTGTGGGCGTATGCCGGCCGCAGCGCAAACCGCTCGGCAAACAGGGTGGACAGCATCAGGTGCGGCAGCGTGGTGGCATAGCCGCACAGCAGGCCGTCGATCTGGCCGCGCTCGCAGCCGGCGTCGTCCAGCGCAGCTTGCGCGGCCTGCGCCATCAGGCCCAGTGCGGTGCTGCCGTCGTGCCGGCCGAATGGCGTCAGGCCGACGCCGGTGAGGTGGGGCACGCGCATGGGCTCAATCCTGCGGCTCGGACCCCGGCACCCAGATGTGCCAGGCGGCGATGAACATGGCCGCAATCGCCGGGCCGACCACGAACCCGTTGAGGCCGAAGACCGACATGCCGCCCAGCGTGGCGATCATCACCACGTAGTCGGGCAGCCGGGTGTCCTTGCCCACCAGAATGGGCCGCAGCAGGTTGTCGACCAGGCCGATCACCAGCACGCCCCAGGCGGTGAGGCCAGCCGCCGCCGCCCAGTCGCCATGCAGCGCGAACCAGCCGGCCACCGGCACCCAGACCAGGGCCGCACCCACCGCCGGCACCAGCGACAGGAAGGCCATCAGCACCGCCCACAGCAGCGCGCCCTGCACCCCCAGCACCCAGAAAGCCAGGCCGCCCAGCGCGCCCTGGGCCATGGCCACCAGCAAGCTGCCCTTGACGGTGGCCCGCACCACAGTGGCGAACTTGTCGCCCAGTGCCCGCTGGTTGGCGGCCGACAACGGCAGCCCGGCGGCCATGGCGCGCACCAGCGATTCACCGTCACGCAGCAGGAAGAACGCCAGGTACAGCGTGATGGCCAGGCTGGTGAGGAAGTCGAAGGTGTCCAGCCCGATGCCCAGCGCGCGGGTGGTGATCAGCTGCGCGGCCTGCGCCAGGCTGGCCGTCAGCCGGCGCTGCAGGCTGTCGAAATCGGCCACGCCCAGCCGGTCGAGCAGGTGGGTCACCCAGCCAGGCAGGGCGTCGAACAGCTGGCGTACCGCCCGCTCGGGCTGCCAGGCGCCGCTGTCGATCTGTTGGTACATGGCCGCGGCTTCGCGCGCGAGCGCGGCGGCCACCAGAGTGAGCGGCAACACGCCGATCAGCAGCACCACGCACAGCACCAAGCCCGCGGCCAGGCTGCGCCGCCCGCCCACCCGCGGCAGCAGCCGGCGGAACAGCGGCAGGAACAGCAAGGCGATGATCACCGCCCACAGGATGGCGCCCCAGAAGGGTTGCAGGATCCAGCCCAGCGCCAGGGCACTGGCCAGCAGCAGCAGAAGAACGGGCCGTCGGGAAGCCATGCGGGGCGGCGTGGGCGCGTGGTGGCGCGCCGGTGGAGTGGCCAGCCGATGGTAGCCGGCGCGGCGCCGGTGCTGGCCGGGTCAGGGCAGGCTGAGCTTCATCCCAGCCACATGGAACCGCAGGCGCAGGCTGGCCACGCGGTCAACTGCCGCGCCGCCCAGCGGGGACTCGTCCATGCCGGCCAGCAGGCAGCCGTGCAAGGCCACGCTGGCCAGCACGGTCTTGAGCGACGCGTCGAGCAGGTCCACCTGCAGGGTCAGGCCGTCGGTCTCGTCGACGCTGCCATCGGCCACCAGCTTGTGCACCCAGGCGCGGGCGGCATCCGCATCGCGCTGGCTGACGGTGATGGCCGCCTCGGCCAGCTGGCGGCGCCCGACCAACTGCCCGCCGCGCTGGGCGCCGACCCGGTCGCCGGCCCAGGCCACCTGCAGGCTGGGCAGGTCGACCCGGGTGACCCCACCGCCGCCGAAGGGCAGACCTGTCACGCTGAAGTTGCTGGTGGCCATGGCCTTGCGCTTGCTGGCGGTGGGCAGCTTGAAGGCGCCGGTGGCCGGCACATCCTCGACCGCATCGACCAGCCAGCGCAGCGCCAGGGTGACGGGCTGGCGGCCGACGGTGGCGTCCAGCGCTGGCCAGACCAGGCTGGTCAGGCGCGCGCCCTTGAAACCGATGCGGCGGCGCAGCTTCAGGTTGGCGTCGCCCTGCAGCACGGCGCCGTCGCGCGGGGTCAGGTCGCCGGCCAGCGCGGCCTGCAGCCAGTCCAGCAGCGGGCCCGGCGGGGGCAGGTCGGCGTCGGCCAGCATTTCACCCAACGACACCCGGGCACCCCGGCGCACCACCGTCGCCGCGCCCAATGACGTCGACTCCATGTCGACCCGCAGGCTGGCGGGCTGCAGGCTGCGCAAGGTGCCTGCGCCCTGGCCGTTCAGTTCGAGGTTCAGGGCGCCGGCAGGGCGGGTGGTGGTGGCCATGGGCTGCTCCGCAAGGATGGAGCAGCCAGCATCACAAGCCGCGGGCGCGGCAGGTGGCCGGCGCGGATCAGGCCTGGGCGGGTGGGTCCAGTGCCAGCAGGTGGTCGGCCAGCAGCGGGTCGTCGATGACGGTGCCACGCGCGCTGGTCTTGGCCACCAGGCCGGCGCGGCGCAGCCGGTCGATCGCCGCGCGCACCTTGGCCAGGGTGGGCGGCTCGGCCTGCACCCGGCCCAGCCACTGCAGGGTGTCGCGGCCCAGCGGCGCGCGGCCCTGGGCCAGGGCCAGCAGCAGCGCACGGTCCAGCCCGCCCAGCGGCTGCAGCAGCGCATTGAAGCCGGCGACCTGGTGGGCATCGCGCAGGTAGTGCTGCACCACCGCGTCCAGGTCGGTCATGCCCTCGGCCGACGCCCACTTGACCAGGTCGCGCATCAGCGCTGGCTTGTGGCCGATGCGGGCGAACACCCGCAGCAGCGCATCCGGCGCCAGCAGCTTGGCCGGGTGCACACGATGAAAGTGCGCAGCCAGGCGCTGCAGGTAATCGTCGCCGAGCGGCGGAAAGTCCATCTGCTGCGCGAACTGGTACATCGGCGCGCCGACTGCGGACAACAGGCGCGCCATGTCTTCCTGCGACGAGCCGGTGAACACTGCCTGCAGGATGCTGCGGCGCTGGTGCAGCACCGCCCGCAGCGCGGCGATGCGGGCCTCGGCCTGGGCGCCGTCGGCCAGGGTCTGCACCTCGTCGAGCATCAGCAGCACCGGCTTGCCGGCGGCGGCATGCAGGCGCTGCACCAGGCTGTCCAGGCGCAGCGCGGGGTCGGCGGGCAGGGGGCGGCGCTCCGGTGTGTCGGCCAGCGTCAGCTGTGCACCCAGCAGGCCCAGGCTCCTGACCTTGGTCTGCGCCGTCTTGCCGGCCCGGCTGGCGGGCACCAGGGCGTCGTCCAGCGCTTCTTCCAGCGCATGGTTGATGGCCTCCAGCGGCGCGGCCTTCTGCAGCCACAGGTCGGCATACACCGGCAGCTTGCCGGCGGCGCGGGCAGCCGGGGCCAGGTCGTGGTCGAGGAACCAGGTCTTGCCGACCCGGCGTGGCGCAAACATCGCCAGCGGCCGGCCCGGCTGGGCGTCGACCAGGGCCAGGCAGCTGGCGGCCAGCGCCGGGCGCTGCAACGTGATCTGGTCGAAGCTGGCTGGGTGGTC
>JBBAPL010000214.1:0-7684 GCA_040400895.1 Aquabacterium sp. | reverse complement strand
CATGCGGTCGCGCAGCGCGGCCAGGGTCTCGGCGATCTCTTCGATGATCGACGGCTGGATGCCTTCGGTGGGCTCGTCCAGCAGCAGCAGGCTGGGCTGGCCGGCCAGCGCGCGGGCCAGGGCCAGCAACTGCTGTTCGCCGCCCGACAGCGACCCGCCCGCGCGGTCGAGCAGGGGCTTGAGGCGCGGAAAGTCGGCCAGCAGGCGGTCGATGCCGTCGCTGCCCTGCTGGCCGGTCTTGACCAGGCCCATGCGCAGGTTGTCGGTGACGCTGAGCGCCGGGAAGATCTCGCGCCCCTGCGGCACATAGGCCATGCCCTGTCGTGCGCGGGCATGCGGTGCGGCGCGGGTGATGTCGCTGCCATTGAGTGTGACCGTGCCCGCCGTGGCGCGCAGCGCACCGATCAGCGTGCGCAGCAGCGTGGTCTTGCCCATGCCGTTGTGGCCGAGGATACCGACCGATTCACCCTGGGCGATCGACAGGGTGATGTCGCGCAACACCGGGATGGCGCCGTAGCCGGCACACAGGCCGGTGGCTTCGAGCATGGCCATCTCAGGCCCGCCCGGCCGCCCGAAGGGCCTGAGGCTCCCCTTCGGCGGGCAGCGAGTGCAACGAGCGTGGGAGTGTCATTCAGTGCGCCTTTTTCCCGAGGTAGATCTGCTGCACCAGCGGGTCGCTCATGATGCGGTCCGGGGTGTCTTCCCGCACGATGGCGCCCTGGTGCAGCACCGTCACCTTCTTGGCGATCATGCGGATGAAGTTCATGTCGTGTTCCACCACCACCAGCGCATGCTGGCGGTTGATCTCCAGGATCAACTCGGCCGTGCGGGCCACCTCGGCGTCGCTCATGCCGGCGGCGGGTTCGTCCAGCAGGATTAGCGGCGGGTCGGCGGCGATCACGACGGCAATCTCCACCCACTGGCGCAGGCCGTGGGCCAGCAGGCCGGCCAGGTTGTCCTTGTAGTCGAGCATGCCCACACGTTCCAGCGTGTCGCGGGTGATGCGCTCTGCCTGCTGGTTGCTGTTGGTGCGGCGTGCCGACAACCACACGTTCTCCCACACCGACAGGCCGTTGAACAGGCTGGGCACCTGGGTCTTGATGCCGATGCCCAGGCGACCGGGCTCATGCGGCTGCATGTTCGAGATGTCCTGCCCGCGGAACAGGATCTGGCCCGAGCTGGGCTTGGTCTGCCCGGTCAGCAGCTTGAAGAAGGTGCTCTTGCCCGCGCCGTTGGGGCCGATGACGCAGCGCAGCTCGGCCTCGGCCAGGCTGAAGTTGACGTCGCGGGTGGCGTGCACGCCGCCGAAACGCACGTTGAGCATGCGGGTCTCGAGCAGCGGAACGGGCGCGCTCATTGGGCGTTCTCCGCCTGTGGCAGCGGGGCGGCCGCCTGGCTGTCAGCGGGTGCCTTGCGCCGGCGCCAGGCCGCCTCGATCACATCGCCAAGGCTGGGCACGATGCCGCGCGGTACCAGCAGCACGAACACCACCAGGATGGCGCCCAGCACCAGGTTGGAATTGAAGGTCTGCTGGGTGCCGATGGCGGTGGTCAGCCACTGGATGGCCACGCACCCGACCACCGGCCCGACCAAGGTGCCCAGGCCGCCCACGATCACCCAGATGATGATCTGGGCCGACATCGCCAGGCCGAAGATGGTGGGGCTGGTGAAGGCGCCCCAGTTGGCGAACAGGCAACCGGCCAGCCCGGCGATGGCACCACCCAGGGTGAAGCAGCCCAGCTTGTAGGCGCGCGCATCGTAGCCCAGCAGCAGCACGCGCTGCTCGTTTTCCTTGGCGGCAATGATCACCCGGCCGATCTTGGAGGCGATCACCCAGCGCAGGCCGGCATACACCACCAGCAGGCAGACCATGGCGATGGAGAACATCGACTGCTGGCTCAGCACCTCGTCGGGGTTGCCCGGGATGTTGAGCGTGGGGATGCCCGGGATGCCGTTGAAGCCGCCCAGCGGTGCGGTGCCGATCTTCCATTCCGGACCGGCGGTGGAGTTGATCAGGTTGAACAGGATCAGCGTGACCGTGAGCGTGATCACACCCATGGACACATCGGACAGGCGGCCATAGAAGATCACGTAGCCCAGCAGGGCGGCGAACAGGGCCGGCACGACGATGGCCAGCAGGAAGGGCACGGTGCTGTCGCCCATGTTGATCACGGCGATGGCATAGGTGTAGGCGCCCAGGCCGAAGAAGGCGGCCTGGCCGAAGCACAGGATGCCGCCGAAGCCCCAGATGAAGCCCAGGCTCACGCCCAGGATGGCCATCACGGAGTAGATCGTCAGCTGGATCAGGGTGAAGTCGTCGACGAGGCCGGGCAGCAGGAACAGCAGCGCCGTGCCGACGGCCAAGGTCAACGCAGCGCTGTGCCACGAACTCGCGAAGCGCTTCACAGGGACCCCTTGAAGAAACGGCCGGTGATGCCCTGCGGCAGCAGCCGCAGCATGACGATGGCGGCGAACAGCAACGCCACTTCACCGAACACCGGCGTGGTGACGAACGTGGCCACCTGGTTGATGGCGCCGAACAGCCCCGACGCACTGACCAGGCCCGCCAGGATGGCCGGCCCGCCGCCGATGACGGTGATGAAGGCCTTGGCGATGAAGGCGCCGCCCATGGTCGGTACCACGCCGGTCAACGGCGCCAGCAGCGCGCCAGCAAGCCCCGACAGCGCCGCCCCCACCGCGAAGGTGACCGAATACACCCGGCTGGGGCTGATGCCCAGGGCGTCGGCCATCTCGGGCTTCTGCATCGTGCCGCGGGCGATCAGGCCCCAGGATGTGCGCAGCAGCACCCAACGGATGATGAGCGCCAGCACCACCGCCACGGCAATGATGACCAGCGTGTAGCCGCTGACCGAATACGCGCCGATGCGGAAGCTGCCCAGCGGCGCCGACACGCCCGCCGTGGTGTTGCCGGCGACCGAGGTGACGATGCCCACCAGCAGCAGCGACAAGCCCCAGGTGGCCAGCATGGTGTCGACCATGCGGCCATACAACCGGCGGATCACCAGGCGTTCCAGCACCACGCCGATCAACCCCACCGCCACCGGCGCCACGATGAACATCGCCAGCCAGAGGTTGAGCCCCAGCCCGTGGGCCGTGATGGTGGCGTAGGCGCCCAGCATCATGAACTCGCCATGCGCCAGGTTGATCACCTTCATCATGCCGAAGATGACAGCCAGGCCGGCCGACACGATGACCAGGCTGGCCACCGCGTACAGCACCTGGATCAGGACAACCGCTGCGAGGTCCATGCTGGGGCGCCGGCGTGATCAGACTTTGATCACGTATTGCTGGTTGTCGCGCGGGTTCTTCTTCAGGTCGCACACCGCGCTGGTGTCGGTGGGCTTCTGCTGCTGGAAGGTCTCGAGGATGTTGAGCTTCTTGGCCTTCACCTCGGCCACGCTGACGTTCAGGATGCAGTGGTGGGTGGCCGGGTCGATCGTCACCTTGCCGCTGGGGCCCATGATGCTGATGCCTGATTCCAACGCGGTGGTGACCTTGCCGATCTCGACCGAGTTGGCCTTCTTCACGCCCTCGGCCCAGAGCTTGAAGCCCTGGTAGGTGCCCATCGCCAGCTCGGTGATGTTGGGGTAGTCCTTGCCGAAGCGCTTGTGGAAGCGCTCCTTGAAGGCCTTGTTCTCGGGCGTGTCGATGTTCTCGAAGTAGTTGTACGACAACAGGAAGCCATCGGCCTCCTCGGGCGACAGCACGATGTGCTCGTTGCCCACCGCAAACGTGGTGGACGCCAGCGGGATCTTCTTGGTCAGGCCGGCCGCCGCCCACTGGCGGTAGAACGACATGTGGGCGCCGCCCACCAGGGCCGAGACCACCATGTCGGGCTTGGCCGCCTCGATCTTGGCGATCGTCGGGCCGAAGGTGGTGACGTCGAGCGGGAAGAAGTCGATTGAGGCGATGGTGCCGCCGTTTTCCATCGCGAACTTCTTCACCCACTGCGACGTGATCTGGCCGTAGTTGTAGTCGGCCGCGATCACGTAGATCTTCTTGCCCCACTTCTTCATGGCGTAGGGGATCAGCTTGCCCACGGTCTGGGCCGGCGTCACGCCGGTCATGAAGCTGCCGCGGTCGCACACGCCGCCTTCGTACTGGGTGTTGTAGAAGTACAGCGTCTTGTTGCGGTTGAGCACCGGGCGGATCACCTCGCGCGATGCGGACGTGATGCCGCCGTGCACCACGGCCACCTTGTCCTTCAGTGCCGCCTGCTGCGCAAACTGCGCGTACATCTGCATGTTGCTCTGCGGGTCGTAGCTCACCAGCTTGAGCTTCTTGCCCAGCAGGCCGCCGGCGGCGTTTTGCTCTTCGATGGCCAGGGTCAGGCAGTCCAGCATCGGCTTGCCGTAGATGTCGAGCCCGCCCGACAGGTCGTGGATGCTGCCCACGCCGATCTCGTCAGCCGCCAGCGCGGACAGGGGCAGGATGGCCGAGCTGCCAGCGAATGCGGCGGCGCCCGAGGTCTGGATGAATTTGCGACGGTCCATGCTGAGTCCTGTTGTGTTGGCTGGTGGGGGGTCAGATGCTCTTCCAGTCGCCGGCCTGCTCGAAGGCATAGGCGGCACGGTAGATGGTGGCTTCGTCGTAGTGCTTGCCGATCAGCATCATGCCCACCGGCAGCCCGCCGACCAGGCCGCAGGGCACGCTGATGGCCGGGTGGCCGGTGATGTCGAACGGGCAGGTGTTGGGCAGCATCTCGAAGGCACGCGCCACCACCTCTTCCACCGGCGCACCCGGCTTGGGCAAGGGCGTGGCCGTCATCGGCAACGTGGGCATCAGCAGCAGGTCGTAATCCGACAGCGCGCTGTCGTAGGCCGCCTGCAGCTGGCGCGCCAGATTCTGCGACTTGGCGTAGAAGTGGCCGCGGTAGTGCTGGATGAAGTACTCGCCCAGCACCATGGTCAGCTTGAGCGTCTCCGACAGCTCGTCGGCACGGGCCTTCCAGCCGGCGTGGAAGTCGACCATGCTGGTGACGTATAGCCCCTTCCAGTTGAAGCCGTGACCGTTGTCCTTCATCATCTGCTGGGTGGCGCCCTCGGCGGCGATCGGCAGCCAGATGGCCGGGCCCACCAGGTGCATCGGCACCGACACCTCGGACACCTTGGCGCCCAGCGCGGTGAACACGGCTGCCGCCTGCTTCACCTTGGCGTCGGTGTCGGCCATGCTCTGCGGCCAGCCAAAACCTTCCTTGACGATGCCGATCTTCATCCCGGCCACGCCCTGCTTCATGAGGTCGGCATAGGGCTTGGAGCCCTGGCCGGCATGCTGGCGTGGGTCGAGCCCGTCGGGGCCGGCCAGCACTTCCAGCATCAGTGCGTTGTCGGTCACGTTGGCCGTCATCGGGCCGGTGTGGTCGATGGTGAGTTCGATCGGCATCACCCCGGTGTAGGGCACCAGGCCGTGGGTGGCCTTCATGCCGACGATGCCGCAGTACGACGCCGGCATGCGGATCGACCCGCCTTGGTCGCCCCCGATGGCCAGGTCCACCTCGCCGGCAGCCACCAGCGCCGCGCTGCCCGACGACGAGCCGCCGGCCGAGTAACCCATGCGCCACGGGTTGTGCACCGGTGCGGGTGAGCTGGTGTGCGAGCCGCCCGAGAAGCAGAAATACTCGCAGGTGGACTTGCCCACCACCGTGGCGCCGGCATCGAGCAGGCGGGTGACGACGGTGGCGTCGACGTTCGGCACATAGCCTTCCAGGGTGGACGCGCCGTTCATCATCGGCACGCCCGCCAGGCAGACGTTGTCCTTGAGCACCACGGTCTTGCCGGCCAGCTTGCCCTCGGTCTTGCCCTTGATCGTGGTCTTCACGTACCAGGCGCCGTACTTGTTTTCCTCGGCCGCCGGGAAGTAGCCCGGCGTGCGCGGGTAGGTGACGCGCGGCACGTAGTCCGGCAGCGCATCGACCACATCGTAGGCGTCGAAGTTGCCCTGCAGCAGGGTGTTGTACACGCCGGCCTGCTCGGGCGACAGGTGGATGCCCAGGCTCAGGGCCACGTCTTGCAGCTGGTCGATGGTGGGGCGCTTGATGGCCATGTTGACTCCGGATGTGGGTGGGTACCTGCGCTGCAGCCTGGGCGGGTGTCCCGCCAGGGCGCGGCTTGTGTCGGCGCACCAAGCCTGCCGCTTCCGTGCAGGACTTCACGCATCCGATGGCAGCCGATTCTGTTGCCAGATATTTTCCAAGTCAAGCAAAAAGATTGCCTTGGAAATCAATGGCAGGCCGTTCGGGTGGCCTGTGCGCACAGCTACAGCCGGGTGATCACCTGGAACACATGGCCGTCGGCACGGGCCAGGTAAATGGGTGTGTCATTCACGCCGTCGCCGGCATAGTGCGCCGCACGGGCGCTCTGGTAATGCAATGGGGCCCGGCCCATGGTCTCCCAGTCGTGGTGGGAGCGCAGGGCTTGGTTGAACAGGGCGGCCAGGAAGTGCACGCCTTCGTAAGTGGACTGGCCGAAGGTGTTGAGTGTGGGCGCGCGCTCGCCGAAGTGGTTGCGGTAGCGCTCCTTGAAGGCCAGGTTCTCGTCGGTGTCCAGCGTTGCGAAGTAGCCGCTCGAGACAAACAGGTCGTCCGAATTCTCGGCGCCGATGCCCAGCAGTTCGTTTTCGCCGATGGCACCTGACAGGCGCAGCACGCGGCGCGACAGGCCCGCGCGGCCGAAGGCGCGGTTGAACTCGACCGAATCCTGGCCCACCAGCGACACCAGCACCGCGTCGGCCCGGCTGCTGCGGATCTGGTCGAGCACCTCGCTGAAGTCGGTGGTGCCGAAGGGCAGGTAGACCTCGGCCACCATCTCGGCCCCTGCGTCAGCGATGTAGCGGCGCGCCTGGCGGTGCGACACATGCGGCCAGACATAGTCGTTGCCCACGGCCAGCCAGCGTTTCGGGCGGCGGTGCATGCCCAGCCAGCGGATGGCCGGCGCCAGCTGGTTGGACGTGACTTCGCCGATGGCGAACACGCCAGGCGTGGATTCGCCACCCTCGTACAGCGGGGTGTAGACGAACGGCACATGGCCGCCCACCGCCCGCAGGATGCGGTGGCGCACGGCGCTGGTGTGCAGGCCGATCAGCGCGTCGACCTCCTGGTTTTCCACCAGTTCGACCAGGGTCGACTCGATGTCGGGTGAATCGTCGGACGCGTTCACCGTGATCAGTCGGCAGCCGTGGCCGTTGATGCCGGTGCTGCGGTTGAGCTCGGCCACCGCCAGGCGGGCGCAGGCCAGGCCCGACGGCCCCCAGATGCCGGCCGACCCGCCCAGCGGCACGCACAGCGCCACCGTGAGGTCGTGCTGGGGCAGGGCCTGGCGCTGCAGGCCGCCGGGGCGCATGCGGGGCCGCAGCAGCGGCCGTTGCATGCCGCGCCCGCCCGCCGCACCGTGGGAACCCGGACTGGATGAAGCCATCAAACAAACTCCTGGTGGTGCACCAAGTTGGATTCGGGTGGTCGAGCATCGCGCAGCCCGCACCACGGTGGTTTCCCTGGAAAGCTATTTTGCGTAGACTTCCCACTGAACCGTGACCGTGAATGCACCTACCATGCCTGAGCAAGACATCTCCGAGTATCTGGCCTACCTGCTCGCATCGGCCAACCGCCGCATGCACCTGGGGCTGGCGCAGTCCATCGCATCGGAAGAAGTGTCGGAAGAGCAATGGC
>JBBAPL010000213.1:0-7717 GCA_040400895.1 Aquabacterium sp. | reverse complement strand
CCGACCTGCTGGCCCTGGGCGTGTTGACCGAGGCCCGTGTGCGCGGGCTGGAGGTGCCCGGCCGCCTGGCGGTGGTCGGTTTCGGCGACATGGAATTTGCGGCTGCACTGCAGCCCGCACTGACCACGGTGCACATCAAGGGCGCAGCCATTGGCCGGCAGGCGGCGCAATTCATCGTCGACCGGGCCGAGGGGCGTGACGTGCCGCAGCGCGTGGTCGACATCGGCTTTTCCATCGTCGAGCGTCTGAGCGTCTAGCTCGGGTTTTCACCCGTCTGGCCAGGCTTGCTGTCCCAATGAGGTAGCGCTACCATTTGATGGGATCTGGCAGCGCTACTCAACAAGCGCCAGCCAACACCAGCACCACCGGAGACAGCCACCCATGAAGATCTTGACCACCACCCTGGCCGTCCTGGCGCTGGCCTGTGCCGCTGCCGACCCTGCGCTGGCCGACAACTGGCCTAGCAAACCGGTGACGCTGCTGGTGCCGTTCCCGCCCGGCGGGTCGACCGACATGATCGCCCGCACCCTGGCCCCCAAGCTGCAGGACAAGTTGGGCGGCAGCTTTGTCGTGGCCAACCAGGCAGGTGCGGGCGGCACGGTGGGCGCGGCGGCCGCCAAGCGGGCGGCGCCCGACGGCTACACCGTGTTCGTCTCGTCGCTGGGCCCGTTCGTCATCGGGCCGCACCTGATCAAGGGCATCGCCTACGACCCGTTGAAGGACTTCGATTACCTCACCGTGGCGGTGCAGGCGCCCAACGTGCTGGCGGTGCCGGCCGCGTCGCCGCACAAGAGCCTGGCCGACGTGCTGGCCTTCCACCGCGCCAACCCGGGCAAGATGAGCTTTGCCTCGGCCGGCAACGGCACCAGCGACCACCTGACGGCCGAGTTGTTCTGGCAAGAGACCAAGACCACCGGCCTGCACATCCCCTACAAGGGCGGCGCCCCGGCGATGGGTGATCTGCTGGGCGGCCAGGTGGACGCCAGCTTCATGAACATCAACACCGGCCTGGCCAACATCAAGGGCGGCAAGCTGCGCGCGCTGGCCATCACCAGCACCAGGCGCTCGCCACTGCTGCCAGACGTGCCGACCATGGACGAACTGGGCTTCAAGGGCGTCACCGTCACCTCGTGGCAGGCGTTCGCTGCGCCCAAGGGGCTGCCGGCCGACATCAAGGGCAGGCTGCACGACGCCCTGCTGGCCGGCCTGGCCGACCCCGCCATCAAGACCAAGTTGCTGGACCTGGGCTTCGAGATCGTGGGCAACACGCCCGAGCAGTTCACCGCCTTCCAGGCTGCCGAATTCGCGCGCTGGAAGAAAGTGATCGAGACCGGCAAGATCACCGCAGATTGATGGCTGCCACCCCCGTCATCACCGCGCTGCGCGCCATCCCCGTCGCGGGGCGCGACAGCATGCTGCTGAACCTGAGCGGCGCGCACGGCCCGTTCTTCACCCGCAACCTGCTGCTGCTGACCGACAGCGACGGCCGCACCGGCGTGGGCGAGGTGCCGGGCGGCGAGGCCATCCGCCAGACCCTGGAAGACGCCGCCGCGCTGGTGGTGGGCCAGCCCATCGGCGCCCACCTGCGCTTGCTGCAGCAGGTGCAGCAGGCCTTTGCCGACCGCGACAGCGGCGGCCGCGGCCAGCAGACCTTCGACCTGCGCACCACCATCCATGCCGTCACCGCCATCGAGTCGGCGCTGCTCGACCTGCTGGGCCAGCACCTGGGGGTGCCGGTGGCCGCGCTGCTGGGCGAGGGCCAGCAGCGCACGGCGGTGCAGATGCTGGGCTACCTGTTCTTCGTCGGCGACCGGCGCATGACCGGCCTGGCCTATGCCGATGGCGAGGCTGCCGACAACGCCTGGTTCCACCTGCGCCACCAGCAAACGCTGACGTCCGAGTCCATCGTGCGCCAGGCCGAGGCGGCGCAGGCGCGCTACGGGTTCCAGGATTTCAAGCTCAAGGGCGGCGTGCTGCCAGGTGACGACGAGGTGGACGCGGTGACCGCACTGCACCAACGCTTCCCGGACGCACGGGTCACGCTCGACCCGAATGGCGCCTGGCCGCTGCAGGAGGCCATCCGCCTGGGCCAGCGCATGCGTGGCGTGGTGGCCTATGCCGAAGACCCCTGCGGTGCAGAAGCCGGCTTCAGCGGCCGCGAGGTGATGGCCGAATTCCGCCTTGCCACCGGCCTGCCCACCGCCACCAACATGGTGGCCACCGACTGGCGCCAACTGGCCCACGCACTGGCGCTGCAGTCAGTCGACATCCCGCTGGCCGATCCGCACTTCTGGACCATGGCGGGCAGCGTGCGCGTGGCCCAGACCTGCCGCGACTGGGGACTGACCTGGGGGTCGCACAGCAACAACCACTTCGACGTGTCGCTGGCGATGTTCACCCACGTCGGCGCCGCGGCGCCGGGCAAGGTGACGGCTATCGACACCCACTGGATCTGGCAGGACGGCCAGTATCTGACGCAACAGCCGCTGCAGATCGTCGATGGCCAGGTGCAGGTGCCCAGCGCGCCTGGCCTGGGCGTCACGCTGGACATGGCCGCCGTGGAGCGGGCCAACCAGTTGTACCTGCAGCACGGCCTGGGCGCGCGCAACGACGCCATGGCCATGCAGCACCTGGTGCCAGGCTGGCAATTCGACCCCAAGCGGCCGGCGCTGGTGCGCTGAGCGTTTGTCCCTCACAAACCAACCAAGGACCCCCATGCGAACCAATGCCCTGCGCACCCTGTGGCAAGCCGGCGGCGCCGCCGTCAACGGCTGGCTGGCCATTCCCAACAGTTTCTCCGCCGAGGTGATGGCCCACCAGGGCTGGGACACGCTCACCATCGACCTGCAACACGGCGTGGTCGATTACCAGGCCATGGTGACGATGCTGCAGGCCATCAGCACCACCGCCACCGTGCCGGTGGTGCGCGTGCCCTGGCTGGAACCCGGCATCCTGATGAAGGCGCTGGACGCCGGCGCCTACGCCGTGATCTGCCCGATGGTCAGCACGCGCGAAGAAGCGCAGAAGCTGGTGGCCTGGACCACCTATGCGCCCAAGGGCACGCGCAGCTTCGGCCCGGTGCGCGCGCTGTACTACGGTGGCTCCGACTACCCGGCGCATGCCGACAAGACGGTGGTGCGCTTCGCGATGATCGAGACCGCGGCGGCGCTCGACAACCTGGACGACATCCTGTCGGTCGAAGGCCTGGATGCGGTCTACATCGGCCCGTCCGACCTGTCGCTGGCTCTGGGCTGCAAGCCCGGCATGGACGACCTGGAGCCCAAGGCGCAGCAGGCCATCGAGCACATCCTGGCCCGCGCTAAGCACCACGGCGTGGTCGCCGGCATCCACAACGCCGGCC
Source organism: Aquabacterium sp. (assembly GCA_040400895.1). Taxonomy (GTDB): domain Bacteria; phylum Pseudomonadota; class Gammaproteobacteria; order Burkholderiales; family Burkholderiaceae_C; genus Pseudaquabacterium. The sequence goes on along the minus strand of JBBAPL010000213.1, from coordinate 4,356 downwards.
CGGCGTCGGCGCTGCGGCGCATCGGCATGGGCTTCCAGTTCGTCACTGTCAGCTCGGACGCCAAGATGATCGCTGAGGGCTCGCAGCAGGTGATGGCCGCGATGCGTGCGGGCGCGGCCCCCAAGCCGGCCGGCGGCTACTGATCCCCTCACGCCACGGCAACGTCTCCATGCACGTCGGATTCATCGGTCTGGGCATCATGGGCAGGCCCATGGCGCTGCACCTGCTCAACGCCGGCCACCAGCGTTTCGTCCACACCCGCAGCCAGCTGCCCACGGCAGTGGCGGCATCGGCTGCCGTGCCCAGCGCCAGTGCCGCCGGCGTGGCCCTGCCGCAGACGGCCAATGCCGCCCAGCTGCTGCAGGCCTGCGACGCCAACGGCATGACCGACCTGGACCATTCCGCACGGATGAAGGTGAAGGCGCTGCAGCTGATGGTCGACCACCAAGTCGCTGAAGGATGAGCCGGGACCGCGTCGCCTGGGTGCGGTTGTCATCCTGCTTTCTGCCCCTGGCAACGCCGATCAGCGACGCCAAGGTGCTGACCGGCCGGCAGAAGCCGATGACCGAGATCGCAATCCTGTTTGCCGAGGTGCAGACCACCGACGGCCACAGCGGCCTGGGCTTCAGCTATGCCAAGCGGGCCGGCGGGCCGGGCCAGTTCGCCCACGCGCAAGAGCTGGCGCCGGCGCTGATCGGCGAAGACCCGAACGACATCGCCCGGGTCTGGAACAAGCTGTGCTGGGCGGGTGCGTCGGTCGGCCGCAGCGGCCTGGCCACCCAGGCCATCGGCGCCTTCGATGTGGCGCTGTACGACCTGAAGGCCCGCCGCGCCGGCCTGCCGCTGGCCAAGCTGCTGGGCAGCTGGCGTGAATCGGTGGCCTGCTACAACACCTCGGGCGGCTTTCTTCACACGCCGCTGGACCAGCTGCTGGTGAACGCCGCTGCGTCGCGTGAGCGTGGCATCGGCGGCATCAAGCTCAAGGTGGGCCAGCCCGACCGGGCGCTGGACATCCGCCGCGTGGAGGCGGTGCGCAAGCACCTGGGCGATGACGCGCCGCTGATGGTCGACGCCAACCAGCAGTGGGACCGCCCCACCGCCCAGCGCATGTGTCGCACCTTCGAAGACTTCCACCTGGTCTGGATCGAGGAGCCGCTGGACGCCTACGACCATGCCGGCCATGCCGCGCTGGCCGCGCAGTTCGACACGCCCATCGCCACCGGCGAGATGCTGACCAGTGCCGCCGAGCATGGCGACCTGATCCGCCACGGCGCAGCCGACTATCTGATGCCCGACGCGCCGCGGGTGGGCGGCATCACGCCCTTCCTGAAGATTGCGGCCCAGGCCGACGCCGCCGGCTTGATGCTGGCGCCGCACTTCGCGATGGAGCTGCATGTGCACCTGGCTGCCGCCTACCCCAGCGAGCCCTGGGTGGAGCACTTCGACTGGCTGGAGCCGCTGTTCAACGAGCGGCTGCAGATTGCCGACGGCCGCATGCTGGTGCCCACCCGGCCGGGCCTGGGTCTGAGCCTGAGCGAGCAGGCCCGCACCTGGACGCGGCAGACCGCCGAGTTCGGCGTTCGCTCCTGACCTTCTCGTCGTTGCCATGACACCTGTTCCACACACGATCCGAATGCATGCCGCCGACAACGTCGCCATTGTCGGCAACGATGGCGGGCTGGACGCGGGCACCACCCTGGTCAACGATCCCGGTGCCGGCCTGGTGTTGCGGGACCGCGTGCCGCAAGGCCACAAGGTGGCACTGGTCGACATCCCCGCCGGGGCGCCGGTGCTGCGCTACGGCATCCCGATCGGCCATGCGCTCCGGCCCATCGAAGCCGGCCGCTGGGTGCACGAGCGCCTGTTGCAGATGCCTGATGCCCGTGGCCTGGTGGGTCTGCCGATGGCCACGGCCACGCCCGCGCCCCAGCCACCGCTGACCGGCTACACCTTCGAGGGCTACCGCAACGGCGACGGCTCGGTGGGCACACGCAACCTGCTGGCCATCACCCAGACAGTGCAGTGCGTGGCCGGCGTGGTCGACCATGCGGTGCAGCGCATCCGCAGCGAGCTGCTGCCCCGCTACCCGCAGGTGGACGGCGTGGTGGCGCTGGCGCATGCCTATGGCTGCGGCGTCGCCATCGACGCGCCCGACGCGGTGGTGCCCATCCGCACCTTGCGCAACATCAGCCTGAACCCCAACTTCGGGGGCGAGGTGATGGTGGTCAGCCTGGGCTGCGAGAAGCTGCAGCCTGAGCGGCTGCTGCCTCCCGGCAGTTTTCGCAGCTTTGCGATCCGGGATGAACGCGACCCCGCAGACCCGGAGTTGGATGTGACCTGCCTGCAGGACGACGCCCATGTGGGCTTCATGTCGATGGTCGACAGCATCGTGCGCCAGGCCGATGTGCACCTGCAGCGCCTGAACGCCCGCCGCCGCACCACCGTGCCCGCCAGCGAACTGGTGGTGGGCGTGCAGTGCGGCGGCAGCGACGCCTTCAGCGGCGTCACCGCCAACCCGGCGGTGGGCTTCTGCACCGATCTGCTGGTGCGCGCCGGCGCCAGCGTGCTGTTTTCTGAAACCACCGAGGTGCGTGACGGCATCGCCCAGCTCACCGCACGCGCGGCCACGCCCGAAGTGGCCCAAGCCCTGGTGCGCGAAATGGCCTGGTACGACGCCTACCTGCAGCGCGGCGGCGCCGACCGCAGCGCCAACACCACCCCCGGCAACAAGGCCGGGGGCTTGTCCAACATCGTCGAGAAGGCGATGGGGTCGATCGTCAAGAGCGGCAGCGCGCCCATCAGCGCGGTGCTGGCGCCGGGCGAGAAGCTGCGCAGCAAGGGCCTGGTCTACACCGCCACGCCGGCCAGCGACTTCATCTGCGGCACGCTGCAACTGGCTGCCGGCATGAATCTGCATGTGTTCACCACTGGCCGTGGCACGCCCTACGGGCTGGCCGAGGTGCCGGTGGTCAAGGTGGCCACCCGCACCGATCTGGCGCGACGCTGGCACGACCTGATGGACGTGAACGCCGGCACCATTGCCGACGGCACCCAGACCATCGAGCAGGTGGGCTGGCAGCTGTTCCACCTGCTGCTGGACGTGGCCAGCGGCCGCCAGCGCACCTGGGCCGAGCAGTGGAAGCTGCACAACGCCTTGGTGCTGTTCAATCCGGCGCCGGTGACCTGAGCGGCGTTGCCGCCCTTGCAGTCTGGATGGATCCCCATCCATGACCATCGCCTGAAACGAAGAGCGAAATGCTCTTCGCGGCGGCGGGCGTCGCCTCAGCCGCCGGCGCGACTGGCGCGGTGGCCCTCGGCCTGCAGCAGGGCGAGCACACGCGCGACATGGTCGCCCTGGATCTCCAGCACACCGTCCTTGGCGGTGCCGCCTGAGCCGCAGGCCGTGCGCAGCCGCTTGCCCAGGGCCTCCAGCGCGGCAGTGTCCAGCGCCAAGCCACGCACCAGGGTCACCGCCTTGCCGCCACGGCCCTTGGTCTCACAGCTGACGCGCACCCTGCCGTCGCCAGCGGGCCGGGCCACCGCACTGGCGCGGCAGGTGCAGGCAGCCACGGGCTGGCGGCAGGCAGGGCACATGCGGCCTGTGTCGGTGGAATAGACCAGGCCCCCCGTGGAGCCCTTGCGCATCGATGGCATGGCTGGCGATTGTCGTCGGGCTGAGGCCAAGGCCGCGGCCTGCCGTTGCCACATGGCCCTGCGCGACACGACGCCCATCCCGGTCGTCCAGCAACAACCCGCACCGCCCAGTGCAGGGCTGGCGATGGCTCTTGCGACAAGGTGGGTACCGGCAAACGGCCGATCAGATCACCCAGGGCGTGAGTGACGAGGCGCTGCCGCCCGCCTGGCCACCACCGCGGCCAGCCCCAGGCCCAGCGCGATGCCGATGGCATCGGCCAGCAGATCGACCCAATCGCCCACCCGCGTGGGCGTGAGCGCCTGCAGTACCTCGATCGACCCGCCATAGACCAGCAGGCCCAGCGCCACCGGCACCCAGCGGCGCTGGAAGCCCATGTAGCCCGCCACCGCCAGGCTGGCAAAGGCGCCAAAGTGGTTCAGCTTGTCCCACAGCAGGCCGGCCTCGGGTGGCGGTTTGGGCGTCAACGCCAGCCAGGTGATCACCGCCAGCAGCAAGGCCAGCGTGGCCCGCCAGTAGGGCGCGGCGCGCGGGTGGGCAGACAGGGCGACAGCCAGGATCTTCGTCATGCCAGGGCTGGGGCGGCGCGTGGGGGGGTGTGTGGAGCGGCCATTGGGTGCGGTTGTGCAGGCAGGCCGCCGGCATTGTGTGCCCGGCTGCAACGGGCAGCGCAACCGCATCACCCGCCGCCAGCCTGGACTGTG
>JBBAPL010000212.1:0-7771 GCA_040400895.1 Aquabacterium sp. | reverse complement strand
TGGTGGAGTTCACGGCCATGGGCGGGTCTCGGTAGGGTGGAGCATGGGGTCGTCAGGCGGCCGCCAGCAGGCGGTCCAGGTCGGCCAGGGCGCGGGCAGCCAGGTCACTGCCACGGCCCTGCACCGCGCCCACCTGGTCGGGGCGGTCGCCCAGGTTCAGGCAGAACAGCAGGCTGACGCGCGCCAGCCGCAGCCAGTCGGTGGTCAGCGGGGGCGGGAGCCGGTGCGCACCGTCGACCAGCAGGTCGGCCAGCGCATAGAAAAAGTCGGGAGACTGGGCGCAGCGCGCCATCTCGGCGTCGGCCAGGCGCCGGCCGGCGGCATGCTGGCCCGTGCGCTTGAGGCAGACGATCAGCCGCACCACCAGGTCGACGCGGTAGGCCAGGTCGTGCGCGGTGGCCTGCAGCGCCCGGGTGTAGCTGGCCACGGCCAGCGCCGGATCGCCATGGATGTCGTGGTGTTTGCCCAGCTGGTAGTGCAGGGCCGGGTCCTGCGGCTGCTCGGCCGCCGCCTGCAGCAGCAGGCGGTGATTGCGCGCCTGCTTGCGCTGCAACTGCTGCCAGAGGTAGCCGTCATGGCCCACTGGCACGTCCAAGCGGCGCCGCGGCCAGGCCGTCACCGGCTGCTCATGGATGCGGCCGGCATAACGCACGCCGCGCGGCAGCAGCCGCGGGATCCAGGACACGATCTCGCGCGGCGCCTCGGGCGGCAGCACACGGCCCGCAGCGTCCTGCGCGGGCGCGGCCTGGGTGGCGCTGTGGATGGGCAGCACGCCGATGAACGGTGCCGCCGGCGCAGCCGCTACGCACACGGCAGCGCGCAGCGCCGCACCGTCGCCGGCCAGCCATTCGTCGGCATCGAGCACCAGGTTCCAGTCGGCCGAGGAGTGGTCCAGCGCAGCGTTGCGCGCGGCCGCAAAGTCATCGCACCATGGCGTGTGGTGCACCTGGGCACCCTGCGCCTGCGCGATGGCGACGGTGTCGTCGCACGAGCCGGTGTCCAGCACCACCATCGCATCCACCCAGGGCCGCACGCTCTGCAGGCAGCGGGCAATGCACGCCGCCTCGTCGCGGGCGATCAGCACCAGGGCCAGGGTCGGCCGGCGCTGGAGCGCCGACAGCGCGGGCTCAGACACCGGCCAGCCCCGGCCGCACGGCCACCCGGCGCGAAGCGGCGGCCCGCATGGTCAGGCACGCTGGTCGACCAGCATGCCCTCCTGCATGTAGCCGATCGCGCGCGAGATGCGCAGCGTCTCCTCGTCGGGCAGCTGGCGGATGAGTGCGCCGGTCTCGGGGTCGGTCACCCGCACGATGGCGTAGCCGGTGCTGTTGTCGACGCTGAAACTCAGGCTGCGACCGACCGAACGCACGAAGTCTTCGATGTGGCGCGCCGCCGTCTGCATGGCTTCCTGCGTGGGGCGGGTCACCTCTTCGATCGGCACCGACCGCTGGTTGGGCGCCTTGGGCGGCACCACAGCGGAAGGCGAAGTCAACGCAGGGGCACGCTCCAGCGTGCCGGCAGTCTGCAGCACGGTGGCTGCCGCTGCCGAGTGGGGGATGTTGGTGCTCATCGCCGGGATCCTTGGCTTCAGGAAAGACGAAACAGGCTGTCAGCATGCAAGCACCCACCAGCGCCAGCGGCGCCGGCTTGCGCCGGCGCCGTGGCCTGGAAAGCGCTGCCTGCCGGCAGCACGGACTTACTTCAGCAGCGACAACACGACGTTGGGCATCTGGTTGGCCTGCGACAGCATCGCGGTGGCAGCCTGCTGCATGATCTGGTTCCTAGTCAGATTGGCGGTTTCCGCAGCGTAGTCGGCATCGGTGATGCGGCTTTTGGACGCGGTCAGGTTCTCAGCCTGCGATTGCAGGTTGGCGATGTTGTGGTCCAGGCGGTTCTGCACGGCGCCCAGGTCCGAACGCGCGGTGGCGATCGAGGCGATGGCGGTGTCCACCGCGGTGGCCAGCGTGCCGTAGTTGGCCGAGGTCTGCGCGGTTGCCGTCAACACGCCAGCAGCCGACTGGCCCACGGTCAGGTCGATCTGGGCGCCCAGCGCGGCCATGCCCACGTTGGTGCCGGTCACGCCGTCACCGGCGCTGGTGACCTGGATATCGATCAGCTTGGTGCTGATGTCGACCGTGTCGGTGGCAGCCGTGCCGGTCTGGAACATGATGGTGCCAGCGGTGGCATTGGCGCCGTCGAGCAGGGTCTTGCCGTTGAAGGTGGTGCGGGCAGCAACCTTGTTGATTTCCGAGCGCAAGGCGTCGATTTCTGCGCCGATGTAACCCATCTGGGCCGTGCTCATCGAGTCGTTGTTGCCCTGGGTGGCCAGTTCACGCATGCGCTGCAGCATCGACGAGACTTCCTGCAGGCCGCCTTCAGCCGTCTGCACCATCGAGATCGCGTCGTTGGCATTGCGGATGCCGACGTTGGCGCTGGTGATCTGCGACTGCAGCTTCTCCGAGATTCCCAGGCCGGCGGCGTCGTCCTTGGCGCTGTTGATGCGCAAGCCCGACGACAGACGCTGCACCGACGTGGTCAGGTTGTTCTGCGAGTTGCTGAGGTTGCGCTGCGCCACCAGTGACGCGTTGTTGGTGTTGATCACCGATGCCATGAAGTGCTCCAGAAGGTTGTGGGTCTGGTGGACACCTGATCTTTCAAGCGCCACTGGTTGTTTAGACGGACCGGGCGTGCAAAGTGTTTAGTGCATCGCCATTCCGTCCATCGCGCCGACATCGCTGCCGCCCACCTTAGGTCTGAGGCTATCACGGGTGCTTTACGGTTTTTACTTGTTTTATCTTCCACTTTGCGCAACAATTGAATTGGGCGTCCAACGTATCCCCCCCCTCACCGGGCGCCCCTTCAATGCCCGCAATTGCGGGCATTCTTTTTGGTTGGCGGGGCGCACGCGTCAGGCACCGGCTGCCGGCAGCGCCAGCGTCACGCGGCAGCCAGGCTGGGTCGAGGTCACGTCCAGGCCAGCCCGCAGGCGATGGGCGCGCTCGCGCATGCTGGGCAGCCCGACCCCCTCGCGCTGGCCCGCGGCGATGCCCGGGCCGTCATCGCTGACGATGATCAGGCTGCCGCCGTCGGGCGTGGGCCGCGCCTGCAGACTGGCCCGGCAGGCGCCGCCATGTTTGACGATGTTGGCAAACGCCTCCTGCACGATGCGCAGCACGTCCAGCCGCTCTGCAACGCCCAGGTCGGCGGTGCCCGGCAGCGCCGCCACCTGCCAGTCCAGTTCGATGCCGCGTGCATCCAGCACCGGCTCCAGCCGGTCACGCAGTGCACCCAGCAGTTCGGCCAGATCGGCCTGTCCCGAGCCAATCGCATCCAGCGCGCTGCGCAGTTCCTGCAGGGCCTGGTCGATCAGCATGGCCAGCGCCGCCCGGTCCCCCCCCTGCGGCTGCGGGCGACCCAGCAGCGCGGCAGCGGCCACCAGGTGTGAGCCCAGGCCGTCGTGCAGTTCACGGGTGATGCGCAGGCGCGCCTGCGCCTCCAACTCGGCCTCACGCTGACGCTGCAGGCCTTCGAAGCTGCGCTGCAGCGCCAGTTGCTGGCGCGCCAGTTCGTTGCGCATCCAGTCCGCAGCACTGGCCTGGCGCTGGTACAGCAGAGCCATGCGCTCGACCAGCATCAGGCCCATCACCACCGACAGCAGAGGTGTGGTGATGTAGGACATCATCAAGGGTATCAACTGCTGAGCGCCAGCCAGACGCACGCTGTCAAGCAAGTGCGTGCTGGTCATGGCCAGCACCGACAGCAGCAGCACGTCCGCCGACGCCGTGCGGGCGCGCCAGGCGTGCCTGCCCAGCAGCCACACAATGAAGCATTGGGCCGCGACCAGCAGCGGCACCAGCAGCAGCAACCAGTAGGACAACCAGGTCGATGGCAGCAGCAGCACCATGCCAATGCCTCCCGAACCGATCCACAGCAAGGCGCGCTCCAGCCAAGGCACCCGTGCGCGTGCGGCATGCAGGCAAAACATGAACCAGGGCACCACGAACAGCAAGCGCAACACCATGAACAGCCGCACATAGCCGCCCGGCGCGAGGCCGGCGAACCACGGCGTCAGGGACGAGACGAACAGCAACTGGTGCGCGCACCACACCAGTGCAAAGGCGGCAAACCACAAAGCGCTGGCATCGCGCAGCCGCAAGCCGAGCACCAGCGCCAGAACGCCGGCGGCGGCCAAGCCACCACTGAGCAGAGCGGGCAACTCACGCCGCGCCTTGATCGAACCCTGGCAGACCTTGCCCACCACGCTGTCCTCGCCCACCCACACCGCAGACAACTGCGTGGACAACAGGCTGACGGCATTGCGCACCACCAGATCCACCGCATGCGGCCCCGGGCCCAGCGTTGCCGGCAAGGGCAGGTAGTGCGGCAGCAGCCAGTCATGCGCCGCAGACGCACCCTCGCGGGCGGTGGCCACGCGCTGGCCGTTGACCCACACGTCGGCCGACATGGCCCAGCGCTCGACACACAGCCCCCATTGCCGGTCGGGCGGGCCGGCGGGCAGGTCGAGCAGCAACAGGTAGCGGCTGGCCACCATCCCGGCCTCGCGTGGCAGCGCGTGCGGCAGATCGACGGGGATGCCAGCGATCAAGGGTGGCACCTCGTCGCCGGGCAGCGCTGGCGCCCACAGCGCGCGCCGGATCACCTGCCCCTCGGACGCGGCCACCTGATCGGCGCTCCACACCGGACGGCTTTGCAGGTGCAGCAGCAGCAGCAGCACGCCGCAGAACAGCGCCATGGCCAGCATCCGGTCCCGGCGCCGGCTGGGCGCTCTGGCGACCCCGGACGACTCAGGCATCGCTGACCAGGCGCCTGAGTTCGCTGCGCGAGTTGACGCTCAGCTTCTGGTAAATGCTGCGCACATGGGCGTTCACCGTGTGCGGGCTCAGGTCGAAGCTGCGCGCGATCTCCTTGTTGCGGTAGCCACGGGTGAGCAGGCGCAGCACCTCGGCCTCGCGTTCGGACAGCGCCTCGATGCGCACGTGCGGCAGTTGTGCATCGCCCGGGCTCTGCAGCGTGCGCAGCAGCAGCCGGGCCACCGACGGCGTGATCGGTGAGCCGCCCTGCAGCAGATCGGCCACGGTCTGGCAGAAGGCCGGGGCGGACGTCGACTTGACCACATAGCCGTGGGCGCCTGCCCGGATGGCCGCCAGCGCCACCGGCGGATCATCGATGGCGGTCAGCACCAGGATGGCGGTGTCTGCCGAACGGGCGGCCAGCGCACGGATCGCCTCCACGCCCGAGCCGTCAGGCAGGTTCAGATCGACCACCGCCAGCGACGGCGCTGACTCGGCGGCCAGCGCACGCGCAGCCTGCAGGCTGCGCGCCCAGCGCACGGTGCCGGCACGGCCATCCGAGACCAGCAGGGCCTCGACCCAGGCCCCGTAATGCGGATCGTCCTCCAGCAGCAGCGCCCAGCGCGAGGCCGGAGCGGGAAGGTGCAGGGTGGGCAATGGCATCTGGGGCTGGCGTTCGTGTTGAGGGGGGTCGGTGGGGTCAAGGCGGCAAGCACCAGGCACACGGCAAGGACCGAAGGTTGCTTGAAATCCGGCCGATGCACCATCACCCAAAACTGACGACAACGCTTCAATCGTTCGTACCGCACGAAACAAGTGTGTGTGCAATCGATCTAGTCGATATTATTGGATGATCTAAGCGTTTTACGATTTTTATACCAATATCAAGCGTCATGCACCCGACCAACCACCCTGCCACCCAGGGACGCGACTGAATGGCCATGCCGCGCCTGGGCGCCATGCGCATGAACCTGCCGCTGTCGACCACGGTCGCGCCGCTGCTGGTGCTGCTGGTGCTCGGCCTGATGCTGCTGCCGCTGCCGCCTCTGGCACTGGATGCGATGTTCACCTTCAACATCGGCGTGTCCATGCTGGTGCTGCTGTTGGCGATGAACATGCGCAGCTTCAAGGATTTCGTCTCCTTTCCGTCGATCCTGCTGCTGACCACCCTGCTGCGGCTGTCGCTGAACGTGGCCTCCACCCGCGTGGTGCTGCTGGAGGGCCACACCGGGCCGGGCGCCGCCGGCCACGTGATCGAGGCCTTTGCCGAGTTCCTGGTGGGTGGCAGCTACGCGGTGGGCGTGGTGGTGTTCCTGATCCTGACGATCATCAATTTCGTGGTGATCACCAAGGGTGCCGGCCGGGTGGCCGAGGTGGCCGCACGCTTCGCGCTGGACGCGATGCCTGGCAAGCAGATGGCCATCGACGCCGACCTGAACACCGGCGCCATCCGCGAGGACGAGGCGCGCCGCCGCCGCGCCGAGGTGGGCCAGGAGGCCGACTTCTTCGGCTCGATGGACGGTGCCAGCAAGTTCGTGCGTGGCGACGCCATGGTGGGCATCCTGATCCTGGTGATCAACCTGGTGGGCGGCGTGGCCGTGGGCACGCTGCAGCACGGGCTGGGCTTTGGCGAAGCCATGCAGATCTATGCCGCACTGGCGGTGGGCGACGGCCTGGTGGCCCAGGTGCCAGCGCTGATCATCTCCACCGCGGCGGGCATCGTGGTCACCCGCGTCAGCACCGACGAGGACTTCTCCGCCCAGCTCGGCCAGCAGCTGGGGGCCAGTGGGCAGTCGTTCTACATGGTGGGCGGCATCCTGGCGGTGCTGGGGCTGATTCCCGGCATGCCGCACGGCGCCTTTCTCGTCTTTGCCGCGCTGTTTGCCGGCCTCGGCTGGGTGATCGCGCGGCGGCAGGTTGCGGCGACGAACGCCAAGGCGGTGGCGGCAGCGCGACCGGCGGCCAGCGGCGAGGTGGACTGGGGCGATGTGCCGGTGATCGAGCCGCTGTGCCTCGAACTGCCCTACCGGCTGATCGCCCTGGTCGATGCGGGCGACGACAGCGACCTGATCAAGCGCATCCGCGCCATCCGCAAGAAGTTCGTCGGCGAGGTCGGCTTCCTGATCCCGTCGGTGCACATCCGAGACAACCTGCAGCTGCCGGCCGAGGTGTACCGCTTCCTGCTGTATGGCGCCGAGGTGGGGCGTGGCCAGGTGCTGCCCGACCGCCTGCTGGCGATCGACCCGCCGGGCGCGCACACGCCGATCGAGGGCATTGCCGTGCGCGACCCCACCTACAGCATGCCCGCCACCTGGATCACCCGCGACCGGCGCGCCCAGGCCATGGCCGCGGGCTACACGGTGGTGGAGCCGGCAGTCGTGATCACCACCCACCTCGACCGCCTGATCGCCCAGCACGCGCACGAGTTGCTGGGACGGCAGGAAACGCACGAACTGATCGAGCACTTCAAGACCCGCTTCCCCAAGCTGGTGGAAGAGACGATCCCCAAGCTGGTGCAGCCGGCCCAGTTGCAGCGTGTGCTGCAGCTGCTGCTGGAAGAAGGCGTGACGGTGCGGGACCTGCGCACCATCCTGGAGATCAGCGCGGAACACCTGGCGCGCAACGCAGCAGTGACCGACCTGGTGGCGCCACTGCGCCATGCCATGCGCCGGCAGATCGTGCAAGAGGTGTTCGGCGACGTTCTCAGCTACCACGTGGCCGGCCTGCACCCGGATTTCGAGCGGCTGGTGGAGCAGTCCATCGGCACCGACGCGGTGGCCGCCGATGGCGCCATCGAGCCCAACCTCGCACGGCGCTTTCTGGAAGAAGGCGCTGCCGCGATGGACGAACTGGAAGCGTTGGGCCACGCCCCCGTGCTGCTGTGTGGTACGCGCGCCCGGCTGACGCTGTCACGTCTGCTGCACCGCGAGCGGCCGCAGGCGGTGGTGCTGGCGATGTCC
>JBBAPL010000211.1:0-7799 GCA_040400895.1 Aquabacterium sp. | reverse complement strand
CGCCTTGGCCTCGATCTGGCGGATGCGCTCGCGCGTCACGTCGAACTGCTTGCCCACTTCTTCCAGCGTGTGGTCGGTGCTCATCTCGATGCCGAAGCGCATGCGCAGCACCTTGGCTTCGCGCGGCGTCAGGCTGTCGAGGATGTCCTTGACCACATCGCGCAGGCCGGCCTGCATCGCGGCCTCGATCGGCGCGGTGTTGTTGGTGTCCTCGATGAAATCGCCCAGGTGGCTGTCGTCGTCGTCGCCGATGGGTGTTTCCATCGAGATCGGCTCCTTGGCGATCTTCATGATCTTGCGGATCTTGTCCTCGGGGATTTCCATCTTCTCGGCCAGCGTCGGGGCGTCGGGCTCGAAGCCGAACTCCTGCAAGTGCTGCCGGCTGATCCGGTTCATCTTGTTGATCGTCTCGATCATGTGCACCGGGATGCGGATGGTGCGGGCCTGGTCGGCAATGCTCCTTGTGATGGCCTGGCGGATCCACCAGGTGGCATAGGTGCTGAACTTGTAGCCACGGCGGTATTCGAACTTGTCGACCGCCTTCATCAGGCCGATGTTGCCCTCTTGAATCAGGTCGAGGAACTGCAGGCCGCGGTTGGTGTACTTCTTGGCGATCGAGATCACCAGCCGCAGGTTGGCCTCGATCATCTCCTTCTTGGCGTCGCGGCTGCTCTTCTCGCCCGCGTTCATCTTGCGGTTGATTTCCTTCAGGTCGTCCAGCGGTACCACCGCATGGTTCTGCAGGTCGATCAGCTTCTGCTGCAGTTCCTGGATGGCGGGCAGGTTGCGGCCCATGATGGCGCTGTAGGGCTTGCCGGCGGCCACTTCCTTCTCGGCCCACTGCAGGTTCAGGATGTTGGACGGGAAGGTCTTGACGAAGTGGTCCTGCGACATGCCGCAGCGGTCGACCACGATCTTGCGGATCTCGCGCTCGAACCGGCGGATGTCGTCGACCTGCGAGCGCAGCACGTCGCACAGCCGTTCGATGGTCTTGACCGTGAAGCGGATGGTCATCAGGTCGGCGGTCAGCGACTCCTGGAACTTGCGGTAGGCGGCCGAGTTGTAGCCGTCCTTCTCGTAGGCCTTGCGCATCTTGTCGAAGTGGCTGCGCACCAGGGTGAAGCGCTCCAGTGCCTGGCTCTTCAGCTCTTCGAGCTTCTTGGTCAGCGCCTTGCTGCCGCCGTTGCCGTCGTCGTCGTCTTCTTCGTCGAACTCGTCGAAGTCTTCCTCGGCCACGTAGTCGTCGGCCTCGTCGTTGGAGACGAAGCCGTCCACGGCCTCGCTGATCTGCATCTTGCCGTCACCGATGCGGTCGGCCATCGACAGGATCTCGGCAATCGTCTTGGGCGACGCGGAGATCGCCTGCATCATCGACTGCAGGCCGCCTTCGATGCGCTTGGCGATCTCGATCTCGCCCTCGCGCGTCAGCAGTTCGACGCTGCCCATCTCGCGCATGTACATGCGCACCGGGTCGGTGGTGCGGCCGAATTCGCTGTCCACGGTGGACAGGGCGGCCTCGGCGGCTTCCTCGGCTTCTTCTTCGGTGGCGGTGGTGGTGGTACCGCCGGCAATCAGCAGCGTCGCCGCATCGGGCGCCTGCTCATAGACCGCGATGCCCATGTCGTTGAGCATCGAGACGATGGCTTCGAGGATTTCGTTGTCCACCAGCTTCTCGGGCAGGTGGTCGTTGATTTCCTGGTGCGTGAGGAAGCCACGCGTCTTGCCCATCTTGATCAGGGTCTTCAGTTCCAGCCGGCGCTTGGCGACCTCTTCTTCGGTCAGCGTGGTCTCGTCCAGGCCGAATTCGCGCATCAGCGCGCGCTCTTTCGCGCGGCTGACCTTCATGCGCAGCGGCTTGGCCTTGGTCTCGACCTCGACCTCGACCACACCTTCATCGGCCACCGCTTCCACTTCGGCCTCGGGCTCGGTGAAGTCGGCGTCGATGTCGCCCAGGTCGTCGTCTTCCGACTTCTTGGCCTCGACCTTGGCCTTGCCGGCCTTGGCGGCGGGCTTCTCGGCTTTGGCGCTGGACTTGTCCGCCTTGGCCGCCGTCTTGGCGCTGGCCTTGGCCGGCTTGGCGTCGACCGCGGCCGATGCTGCTGCCTTGCCGACAGGCTTGGCCGATTCGGCCGCGGGCTTGGCAGCGGGTTTGGCTGCGGCGGCCGGCTTGGCCTTGGGGTCGGCGGCCTTGGCAGCGGCAGCGGTGGCGTCGGTCTTCTTGGCGGTCATGCGGGTCCTTGCGCGGGAGATCAGCGGGTGATCGTCGGTTGTTCCGTGTTGCAGCAGGCAATGGGACGACCAGCAGGCCCAGTGCATCGACGCCAGTCTCTGGCGCACGGGAACAAGCGCCGGGCGCAGGCATGCGCGGCGTGTTCCCGGGCACCCGGTCAGGCGGGAGGCGGGTGGTCCATGCTTGGTCGGGCAAGCTGGCGTGGACGTCTTTGCAGTGCAGCCCTTGCGGGGGGGGTTGGCCTGATCGCGTCTGCGGGCCCGTGTCAGGGGCGGCCAGGACCGGAGGTGCTGTATTCAAACTTGCAAAGCGGCCACTCTTGCCGGTGCAACCAATCCAGTATTATCGGTGAAATTCAGTCCGCGCGTCAAAGGTGCCGCCGCTGGGGGCCTCAGGCCGCGGCGCCGGCCAGTTTCAACGCCGCCTGCCGGGCGTACAGCGCCCGGATGTTGCGCTGGTCGTCCTCGGACAAGTCGCCCGACTGGATCAGCAGGGTCAGCTGGTCGGACAACTCGGTGAACTCGATCTGGCCGATCACCGTGGCCAGGTCGGCGGCCGGTGGGTCGGGGTCAAGCGCATGGTCGGCGCGGATGCGGGCCAGCAGCGGCGCCATGGCCTCGGCGTCTGGCAGGGTGGCCAGGTCGGTCAGCAGCGCGTCCAGCGTCATCGCGCCATGTTCCTGCAGCAGGCGCTCAACGCCGCTGAAGTACAGGCCGTGCGGCACCGGCTGGTCGCACAGCATGGCGTGGCTGGCATCGGGCAGCAGCGCCCAGTGCTCGCTGTGGCGCGCCACCAGCCAGGCGGCGCGGTCCAGGCGGGTGGCCGTCTGCGGGTTGCGTCGGCTGCTGCGCTGCGCCGGGCGCATGGCCTGGCGCTGCGGGGGGGCGCGGCCGGCGGCCTCTGGATCGGCACCGCCGGCCGGTCGCCGGCCGGCGCTGCGCTTCGCCCAGTGCGCCTGCAGCACCTCGGCGGCCATGCCGCCCTGCTGGGCCAGGGCCTGCACCACCTGCTCACGCAGCAGGCCATCGGGCAGCAGGGCCACCAGCGGACCGGCCTCGGCCAGCATTTTCGACCGGCCCTCGGCCGTCGCCAGGTCGCAGTCGGCGCCGGCGTGGGCGACCAACTGGGCCGACAGCGGCACGGCCTGCGCCACCGCAGCATCGAAGGCCTCGGGGCCGAGGTCGCGGATGTAGGAATCGGGGTCGTGCTCGGTGGGCAGGAAGAGAAAGCGCACGCTGCGGGTGTCGGTGGCGTGCGGCAGGGCGGCTTCCAGCGCCCGGCCGGCGGCGCGGCGGCCAGCGGCGTCGCCGTCGAAGCTGAACACCACCGTCTCGGTGAAGCGGAACAGCTTGGTGACATGCTCGTCGGTGCAGGCCGTGCCCAGCGTGGCCACTGCATTGGGGAAGCCCCACTGCGCCAGCGCCACCACGTCCATGTAGCCCTCGACCACCAGCGCATAGCCCTTGGCGCGCAGGCCCTGGCGGGCCTCGTACAGGCCGTACAGCTCCTGGCCCTTGTGGAAGACCGGGGTCTCCGGCGAGTTGAGGTACTTGGGCTCGCCGACATCGAGCACCCGGCCGCCGAAGCCGATGACATCGCCCTTGACCGACCGGATCTGGAACATGATGCGGTCGCGGAAGCGGTCGTAGCGCTTTTCCTCGCCGCCGCCGTCGGATTCGCCGCCGCTGGTGATGACCAGGCCGCTTTCGGTCAGCAGCGGGTCGGCATAGTCGGGGAACACGCCGGCCAGGGTGCGCCAGCCCTCGGGCGCGTAGCCCAGGCCGAAGCGGGCGGCGATCTGGCCGGTGAGGCCACGCTTCTTGAGGTAGGCCACCGCGCGCGGGTTGCCCTTGAGCGCGCCGCGGTAGTGGTCGGCGGCCTTGGCCAGCACGTCGCTCAAGGTGGCGCGCTGGGTGCGCTCAGCGTCGGCGCGGGCGCGGTCCTCAGGGGTGGCGGTGCTTTCGGGCACGGCCAGGCCCACCTGCTGGGCCAGGTCGCGCACCGCGTCCATGAAGCCCATGCCGTGGTGCTCGGTCAGGAAGCGGATGGCGTCGCCGTGCGCGCCGCAGCCGAAGCAGTGGTAGGTCTGGCGCGATGGGCTGACGATGAAGCTGGGTGACTTCTCGCCGTGGAACGGGCACAGGCCCTTGTGGTTGATGCCGGCCTTCTTCAACTCGACATGGCGGCCGACCACCTCGACCACGTCGACGCGGGAGAGCAGGTCCTGGATGAAGCCAGTGGGAAGCATCGGCCGAGTCTAGCGAGTCAGCACCGCCGGGCTGGCTGCCGGTGCGAATCAGTCGCCCGCCAGGCCCCTGGGTGGTGGCAGTGCGTCGTCGCCCGTCCCGCTGCTGTCCGGGTGGCTGGTGGCTGTGCCGCCCGCCGCTGCAGTCAACGCGAACAGGCCCTTCCAGTTGCGCACCCAGTCCAGCACCTCGCTGGCTGGCATCGGCGCGGCGATGCCCATGCCCTGGCCCACTTCGCAGCCCATGTCCAGCAGCATCCGCGCCTGGGCGGCGGTTTCCACGCCTTCGGCGACCACCAGGCAGTCGAAGGTGCGCGACAGGCTGATCACGCCCTCGACGATGGCACGGTCCTGCGGGTCGGCCAGCATGTTGTGCACGAAGCTGCGGTCGATCTTGAGCGCCTGCACCGGCAGGCGCTTCAGGTAGGTGAGGGTGGAATAACCGGTGCCGAAGTCGTCCAGCGCCCAGCGCACGCCCAGCCGGGCGCAGCGCTCCAGCACCGCGCTGGTGAAGCCGATGTCGGTCAGTGCGGCGGTCTCCAGCACTTCCAGCTCGAGCCGCGGGCCCAGCGGCCGGTTGTGGCGGGCCAGCAGTTCACCCAGGCGCTGGGCGAAGTCGGGCTCCTGCAGGTGGCGGGCGGTGATGTTGACGCTGACCGACAAATCGAACCCGGCGTCCTGCCAGGCCTCCAGCTGGTCGAGCGCGCGTGCCAGCACATGGTCGCCCACCCGCGCCGACAGGCCGGTGTGCTCGATCAGCGGCAGGAACTGCGCCGGCGGCAGGATGCCGTGCTCGGGGTGGTTCCAGCGCAGCAGGGCTTCGAAGCCCAGCACAGTGCCGTGCTTGAGGTCGACCTTGGGCTGGTAATACAGCAGCAGCTCATGCCGGTCGAGTGCGTCCTGCACCCGGCCGATGGCCGACACCCGCTCTTCGGTGCGGCGGCTGTGCTCGGGGTCGAAGAACAGGAAGCCGTTGCGGCCCGACTGCTTGACGCCGTACATCGCGTGGTCGGCATGGCGCAGCAGGGTGTCGGCATCGCTGGCGTCCAGCGGATAGACCGTGGCGCCCACGCTGGCGGTCACCATCTCGGGCGCCGTGCCGGGGCGCACCACCACCGGCTGGGCCACCACCCGCAGCACCCGTTCCACCGCGGAGCGGGCTTCGTCGACCGTTCCGGCGCGCAGCAGCAGCACGAATTCATCGCCACCCAGCCGCGCGGCGGCGTCGGACCACACCGTGCCGCGCACCCGCAGCGCGCTGCGCAGGCGGTTGGCCAGCTCGGCCAGGTACAGGTCACCCGCATCGTGGCCGTGGCGCTCGTTGATGGCCTTGAAGTGGTCCAGATCCAGATAGCACACCGCCAGCAGGTAGCCGTCGCGGTCGGTGGCGGCCATGGCCTCGGCCAGCAGCTGGTTGAGCCGGGCGCGGTTGGGCAGGCGGGTCAGCTCGTCGAAGTAGGCCTGGCGTTCCAGTTGCTCGCGCTGCAGGCGCTGCTCGGTCACGTCGCTGACCACCAGCACGTGGTAGCGCAGCGCGCCGTCGGGCCCGTGCACCGTGCTGACGGTGATGTGCAGTGCGCAAGGGTCGCCGTTGCGGCGGCGTTCCACCACCTCACCGACCCAGCTGCCGTGGCTGCGCAGGGCCGCAAACAGGCTGGCCTGCTGCGGCCGGTGCAGGCCGTCGGCCGCGCCGGGGCGCAGCAGGGCGGGCACGGTGCCGATCAGCTCGTCGCGCGTGGCGCCGACGATGCGGCAGTAGGTCGGGTTGGCGTCGAGCACCTGCAGGTCGGCGTCGGTCACCACCAGGCCTTCATGCAGATGCAGGAAGACGCTGGCCGACAGCTGCTGCTGGTCAGCCGCCTCGTGCCGGGCGCCCACATCGGCCAGCGACGCCACCACCCGCAGCGGCCGGCCGGTGTCGTCGCGCTCGGGCACGCTCAAATGCAGGTCGAACCAGTGCCAGCCGGTGCCGCGGCGCAACCGCAGTTCACGCTGCAGGCTGGCGCTGGCCGGCGGCGACTGCGGTGCCAAGGCGGCGTCCAGCGCCGGTCGGTCGTCGGCATGCACCTGAGCGAGCCAGTGCGCCAGGCTGCGACCTTTGGCGCCATGCGGGTCGTCCATCAGCGATTGCCAGCAGGCCGAGGTGAAGCTCTCGCCGGTGCGCAGGTTCCAGTCGGCCACGCCCAGGGCAGAACCTGCGAGTGCCAGCTGCCAGCGCTCGTCCAGGCGCACCAGTTCGCCGGCCAGGGCGTGGGCCACCAGCATCAGCGCGGCCGTTGCACCAGCATTCGCCCACAGCAGCAACTGGCCATGGCCAGGCTGCAGCCGATCCAACTGGGCAAACGGCCCCAGGCCGGCGGCCGTGGCGGCCACCAGCGCCAGCGACATGGCCAGCACAGCCGTCGACGCCACGGTGATCCCGGCGCGCATGGCCAGCGCGCACAGCAGCACGGGCACGGCCAGCAGCCAGGCCAGCGCTGCCAACCCCAGCCAGGAGGCGGTGACGACGCTGGCCCCCACCAGCGCGGCCGCGCCCGCCAACAGGCCCAGGCTGACGGGACGGCGCTGCGCATCCACCGCAGTGGCCAGGCTGCGGCGGCTGACGGTGAGCAGCGGCACGCCGGCCACCAGCAAGCCCAGGGTGTCGCCCGACCACCACTGCAGCACGGTCAGCGGCCAGTCCGCCGACGCAATGCGCCCGGTGGCGGCCAGCCAGCTGGCGCCGTTGAGCGCAGTACAGGCGGTGGCGCCCATCCCGCCGGCACCCAGCAGCAGCCACAGGTCGCGGCGGCGTGTGAGTTGCGGGTTGAAGCCGGCCCGCAACAGCCAGCGCGACGCTGCCCAGGGCCCACCCACGTTGCCCAGCGCAATGCCCAGGGCCAGCAGCAACGGTGCACCCACGGACAGTTGCAGCACCGTTGCACCGACCATCAGCGCTGGCAGGCAGCCCGGCCCCCAGCGCACCAGCACCGCCAGCGCGCCGCCCAGTGCGGGCCAGAAGAGGCTGACAAAGGGTGACGGGCTGTCCAGCGCCAAGCCCAGACGACCGGCGGCCAGGTAGGCACTTGCCACCAGCAATGATTGCCACCACCAGCGGTTCATCCGGGTTCGCCCTGGCAGGGGCCTGGCTGGCGCAGAGGGTGGGACAAACGGTGTCTCGATAACTGGTTGCATGGGCGGGCTGCCCATCGCTGGCCGCTCGATGCTAGCGGTTGGCCGCCTCGATTGGCGCACCGGTGGCCGCGCCCGCCGTTGCCCCACAACCCAAAAAAAAGGCTCTTTGCGCATTGGGTAGTGACAGGCGCACGCGATGAGCCAGCGGGA
>JBBAPL010000210.1:0-7850 GCA_040400895.1 Aquabacterium sp. | reverse complement strand
ATCGGCACCCTGAACCGCGAGGGCCGCGAACGCCTGCTGGCGGCCCTGGCCGAGGCCGGTGAGCAGGCATCGGCCGCGCTGCTGGCCTGGAGCCGCCGCTTGGTGGGCCGCGCCAGCGCGCGCCTGGGCAGCAGCACGCCACCGGCCAACTGCACGCTGGCGCATCTGAACGCGCCGGCGCAGCCGATGTACCTGTGCGGCGCACGGCTGAGCTATTTCTCAGCCATCCTGCCGATCACCGATGGCCTGGGCCTGGCCTTTGCCGTCACCCGCTACGACGGCCGGCTGGTGATCTCGCCGACCAGCTGCCGCGAGCTGATGCCCGACCCCGACGTGTTTGCGCAGTGCCTGCGCGACAGCTTCCAGGAATACCTGGCACTGACGGTCAAGCGGCCGGTGCGCCGCATCGGCGCCGCCAAGACGGCCGGCCAGGCGAAGCTGGCGAAGCCAGCCAAGCCGGTGGCGCGGGCCGCACGGCCCGCGGCGGCGCCCGCGTCACCTACAGCGGCACGGCCGCGTGGGTCATCAGCCGGTAGACCGCGCCGGGCAAACCGGCCGGGTTGAACGGCTTCCACAGCCCCTCGGGCTGGGCCAGGCGGTCGGCCACGATGCACAGCACCATGGCATTGAAGCCCAGGCCGGTGTGGCTGCCCGACACGCGGATGTTCTCGCACTGTCCGGCCGGGCCGTCCACCGTGGCCTCCTGCGGCGGCACCACGCCGTCGCTGATGCTGTAGAGGCAGCTCATCGGCACGGCCGGCAGCAGGTGCTCCCGCAGTTGCTTGGCGCGCGGCTGCATCACATGCACCTCGGCACCCAGCGGGTGCGCCACCATGCGGTAGAGCGCCTTGACCAGCGGCGATGCCTGGCTGCCTTCGGGCCCCACGTTGACCGGGCTGCCCAGGGTGATGATCTGGCGCACGCATTCGGGCGCCTGCAGCGCGCCATACAGCGCGAACACGCCACCCAGGCTCCAACCCACCAGGCTGACACGCCGGCCGGTGCTGTGGTGCAGGTGCCGGATCTTCTGCTCGAGCGCCTGCGCGTGGCGCCGCTGGAAGCCGATGTTGCGGCCCAGGCCCCAGCTTTCGACCGCATAGCCGCGGCCGGCCAGGAAGGTCTTCAGCGCGAACAGCGACCCTTCGTCGGCCATGAAGCCCGGCAACAGCAGCACCGGGTGGCCGTCGCCATGCGGCAGTTGGGCCAGTGCCGGCCAGGTGAAGGGCAGCGCCGCCATCTCGGCCAGCGCGCGCCATTCGATCAGCGAGTGCAGCCGGCTCGGCGTGCCGGTGTGGGGGTGACGGGTGGCCATGGCTTGCATCCAAGTTCAGGTTGCCCGGCCATTGTGGACGTGGCCCGCCGGCCCCGGGAGGGAGGCCGGTCTAGGGGCTTGCATGAGGGATGCTTGGTCAGTCCATCAACCCACGCTCGCGCAGCATCGCTGTGATGCCGGCGTCGCGGCCACGGAAGGCGCGGTAGGCCGCGCCCGGCTCGACGCTGTTGCCGCGGCTGTAGATCTCGGCCTGCAGCCGGGCGGCCACGGTGGGGTCGAACGGGTCGCCGGCCTCGACGAAGGCCTGCCAGGCGTCGGCCTCCAGCACCTCGGCCCACAGGTAGACGTAGTAGCCGGCGGCATAGCTGTCGCCTGCAAACAGGTGCTGGAAGTGCGGCAGACGGTGGGCGATGCCGGTGTCGGGCGGCAGGCCGCGCGCGGCCAGGGTGTCGGCCTCGAAGCGCTCGATGTCGGCCACCGGCGTGGTGCTCTGGTGGGCCGCCAGGTCGACGATGGCGCTGGCGGTGTAGCGCACCGTGTCGTAGCCCTGGCCGAAGCGCCGCGCGGCGGCGATCTTGTCGAGCAGCGCGTCGGGGATGGGGTCGCCGGTCTGCCAGTGGCGGGCATGGCGGCGCAGCACGGCGGGCTCCTGCCCCCAATGTTCGAACAGCTGCGACGGCAGCTCGACGAAGTCGCGCAGCACCTGTGTGCCCGACAGGCGCTGGTATCTGACATTGCTCAACAGCCCGTGCAGGCCGTGGCCGAATTCATGGAACAGCGTGCGCACGTCGTCGGGCGACAGCAGCGTGGGCGTGCCCGGTTCGCCGCGGGCGAAGTTGTTGTTGTTCAGGATCACCGGCAGGCGCGGCGCGCCGTCGGCGCTGTTGCGGTGCTGCTGCGCCAGGATGCTCATCCAGGCGCCGCTGCGCTTGGCCGGGCGGGTGAAGTTGTCCTGCAGGAACAGGCCGACCGGCGCACCGTTGGCATCGTCGACTTGGTAGACCGCGACGTCGGGGTGGTAGCCGGCCAGGTCGGTGCGCGGCGTGAAGCGCAGACCGAACAGGCGCTGGGCGCATTCAAACGCCGCGGCCACCATCGCCGGCAGGGGGAAGTAGGGCTTGAGCGCGGCGTCGTCCAGCGCGTAGCGGGCCTGGCGCACCTGCTCAGCCCAGTAGCGCCAGTCCCAGGCCTCCAGCGCGTGGGTGGCACCGGCCGCAGCCATGGCTTCGCGCAGCAGGGCGCGCTCGTTGTCCAGCGCGGGCAGGGCGCGCCGCCACACATCGTCCAGCAGGGCCCAGACCCGGTCGGGTGTCTGGGCCATGGTGTCGCCGAGCTTGAAGTCGGCATAGCTGGCGCAGTCCATCAGCGCGGCCTGGCGTTGGCGCAGCGCCAGGATCTGCTGCGCCACCGGCCGGTTGTCCTGCGCGCCGGGATGGGCGCCACGGCTGACCCAGGCGCGCCAGACCAGCTCGCGCAAGTCGCGCCGGCGTGAGAAGGCGAGGAACGACAGGATCAGCGACCGCCCCAGCGTGATGACCGGCTGCGGCAGGCCGCGCTCGGCAGCGGCCTGGCGGGCGGCGGCGCGTACAAAGTCGGGCAGCCCGTCCATCGCCGCCTCGTCGGCCAGCGGGAGGGTGAAGGCGTTTTCGTCGTGCAGCAGGTTCTGCGCGAACAGCGTGTTCAGTTCGGCCAGCTGCGACTGGATGGCGGCGAACTCGGCCCGTGCGGCGGCCGGCAGCTGGGCGCCTTCACGGGTGAAATCGCGGTGGGTGCGTTCGACCAGGCGCAGCTGCTCGGGTGTCAGGCCCAGGCCGTGGCGTGCCCGAAACACCGCGTCGATGCGCTGGAACACGGCCGCGTCCTGGTAGACCGCGCTGTCGTGCGCGGCCAGCGGCGCCGACAGCGCACGCTGCACCGCCTGCAGCGCGGGCGACGTGGCCGACGCCGTGAGGTTGTAGAACACCGGCAGCACCCGCCCCAACAGGCTGCCGCAACGGTCGAAGGCGGCCACCGTGTTGGCGAAGTCCGGCGCATCGGTCTGGGCGGCCAGCGCGGCGAGTTCATCCCGGTGCAACTGCATGCCCCGCTCGATGGCCGGACGGAAGTCGTCGGGGCCGATGCGGGCGAAGTCGGGCAGCGTCAGCGTGGCGTCGCCGTCGATCAGCAAGGCGTTGGTGGGAGCGTCCATGGGTGGGTGTGGCGCGGGGCCAAGCCTGGGTCTGCGGATGATGCCACCATGCCGCAGGGGCGCCGCCCGCTACCATGGGCGCCCCTGTCACTGCCAAGCCACTGCATGCCGACCGCCAAGGCCAACGCCAAGACCGCTGCCCGTCCTTCTGCACGCGCCGCCGGGCCGTCCCTGGGCCTGTGGCTGGGCCTGGCCCTGCTGGTGATCGTGGCCGACCAGCTCACCAAAACGATGGTGGCGGCCCGCTTCGGGCTGGGCGACAGCGTCACCATCACCAGCTACTTCAACCTGGTGCGAGCACACAACGCCGGCGCGGCCTTCTCGTTCCTGGCCGATGCCTCGGGCTGGCAGCGCTGGTTCTTCGTCGGCCTGGGGGCGGTGGCGTCGGTGTTCATCGTCTGGATGCTGCGCCGCCACCCGGGCGAGCGGCTGTTCTGCCTGGCCATCAGCCTGATCATGGGGGGTGCGCTGGGCAATGTGATCGACCGCCTGCTGCATGGCCACGTGATCGATTTCCTGCAGTTCCACTGGCCGTTCCTGGCGCCGCTGTTCCCTGGCGGCTTCTTTCCCAGCTTCAACATCGCCGATGCCGCCATCACCGGTGGGGCCGTGGGCCTGATCCTCGACGAGATCCTGCGGGTGCGGCGCTCACGCTGACCCGCGCGGGCGCCACGGGACTGTCCGCATGGCGGCGCGGTGTCTGCAGCGCTACCCTTGCAGCTGAGATGAGCATGCTGCCGCCTGAAACCGTCGCCCTGGCTGAGCCGCTGCCGCCTGCCGACCCGGCTGCCGCGGCCGAGCCCGAGCGCCTGGCTTTCCAGGTGCCACTGCGGCCGCTGGGCTTCGGCGACCCGTTGCGTTGGCTGGTGGCGGGCTGGCGTGATTTCTGCCGCTGCCCGGGCATCGGGCTGTTTTACGGTGCCTGCTTCATGGCCATGGGCTGGTTGCTGATGACGGTGTTCCAGCATGCGCCGGCCTATGTGCTGGCGCTGTCGGCGGGCTTTCTGCTCACCGGCCCGTTCTTCTGCCTGGGGCTGTACCAGGCCAGCCGCCATCTGGAGCGCGGTGAGCGGCCCGATCTGGGCGATTCGCTGCTGGCCTGGAACCAGCGCACCGGCACGCTGGCGATCTTCGGCTTCGTGCTGCTGGTGCTGGAGATGCTGTGGGGCCGCGCCTCGCTGATCGTGTTTGCGGTCAGCTTCGACGGCATGCCCGATTTCAAGGGCTCGCTGATGGCCCTGCTGGACCCCGAGAACCTGCAATTCATCATCGCCTGGCTGCTGGTGGGCGGCTTCTTCGCCGGGCTGATCTTCGCCGTCAGCGTGGTGTCGATCCCGATGATCCTCGACCGCCCGGTCGACGCCATCACGGCCGGCCTGACCAGCCTGCGCCTGGTGCTGACCCAGCCGGCGGTGATGCTGTTCTGGGGCGCGCTGATCACCGCCATCGTGGTGCTGGCGATGTTGCCCTGGTTCGCCGGGCTGCTGGTGGCGGGCCCGGTGGTGGGGCATGCCTCCTGGCATGCCTACCGGGCAGCGGTGGGCGATTAGCCCGGCGCCATGGCCGAGGACGTCATGCTGTCCTGGGACGACCTGCGCCATTACACCTGGCTGCAGGTGCCAATGTGGGTGTTCGACGCCGACCGCATGCGGGTGCCCTGGGCCAACGCCGCGGGTGTGGCGTTCTGGCGCGCAGTCAACCTGCAGCAGTTGCAGGCGCGCGACTTTGCGGACGCGTCCACCGCCACGCTGGCACGGCTGCAGGCCAGCATGCACCAGCATGCCAGCGGCCGCGTGTTGCGCGAGACCTGGACGCTCTACCCCCTGGGCCAGCCGCTGAGCACGGCGCTGCTGTCGCGTGGCCTGTTGCTGGACGACGGCCGCCAGGCCATCCTGTTCTGCTCGGAGCCCCTGGCCGCCAGTTACGACGCCGACATGCTGCGCGGCATCGAGGCACTGCAGCACACGCCGGTGCGGGTGCTGCTCTACCAGCTGGACAGCGCCGACGCGGTGATGCGCAACCCGGCGGCGGTGGATGCCTTCGGCCCGGTCGACGACAGCCCGGGCGCCTGCCCGCTGTCGCTGCTGCTTGCCGACCCGGCCGATGCCGACGCGATGCTGGCCGCTGTGCGGTCAGGTCAGCCCCATGCCACCGAGGTGCTCTTGCAGACCCGCCACGGGCCCTGCTGGCATGCGCTGGACGCCCGCACCGCGCGCGACCCCGTCAGCGGCCGGGCGCTGCTGCTGGTCAACGCCCGCGACATCAGCGACCTGAAGGCCGCGCACACCGCGCTGGAACTGGCACGCGATGCCGCCGAGGCCGCCAACCGGGCCAAGACCAGCTTTCTGGCCAACATGAGCCACGAGATCCGCACGCCGATGAACGGCGTGCTGGGCCTCACCGAGATCCTGCTGGCCAGCCCGCTGGACGATCGCCAGCGCCATTACCTGCAGCTGGTGCAGCAGTCGGCCCAGTCGCTGATGCAGATCATCAACGACCTGCTCGACATCTCGCGCATCGAGGCCGACAAGCTCAGCCTGCGGCCCGAGCCGCTGTCGCTGCGCGACACCCTGCACCTGGCGCTGGCGCCGCTGCAGTTGCAGGCCGAGCAACGCGGCCTGGTGCTGGCCTGGCAGGTGTCGCCCGATGTGCCCGAGACCGTGCTGGCCGACGCCCTGCGCTGGCGCCAGGTGTTGTTGAACCTGGCAGGCAACGCCTTGAAGTTCACCCATGCCGGGCGCATCGACGTGCAGCTGGCCTGCGCCGCAGATGCCGACGCTGACGCCGCAGGGCTTCGCCTGTCCTGCCGCGTCACCGACACGGGCATCGGCATGACAGCCGCCCAGTTGTCACAGGTGTTCCAGCCCTTCGTGCAGGCCGACGACAGCATCACCCGCCGCTACGGGGGTACCGGCCTGGGGCTGTCGATCGCCAGCCATCTGGTGCGGCTGATGGGTGGCCGGCTGGAAGCCACCAGCCTGCCCGGCCAAGGCAGCTGTTTCGGCTTTGAGGTGCCGGTGCTGCGCTTGCCCGGCGCCGATGGCGCCCAGCATGCACACTGATCAACCCACCACTGCCTGGCCCTGCACTGTGCGCAATCTGTCGACCCGACGCGTCCTGCGCCGCCCTCTGTTGCTGTGGGGCCTGGCCGCATGGCCCTGGTTGTCCGCGCCGCCGGCATGGGCCGGCCTGCCCGAGGTGGTGGCCACGGCCAGGCTGGCGGTGGTGGCCGTGGGTGTCTTCGACCCGCTGGCCAGCCCGCGCTTCAGCTTCCGTGGCAGCGGCTTCGTGGTGGGCGACGGCCAACTGGTCGCCACCAATGCGCATGTGCTGCCCGACGATCCGGCCGACCTGAAGCGCCTGGTGTTGCAGCCGGCGGGCAACCGCCGCACCGGCGACGAGCGGGCACCGGAGGTCCGCCCGCTGACCCTGGTGGCTGTCGACCGCCTGCATGACGTGGCGTTGCTGCGCTTTGCCGGGCCGCCGCTGCCCGCGCTGCCGCTGGCCGACGCCCCCGCGCGGGAAGGCCAGGCGGTCGCATTCATCGGGTTCCCGATCGGCGGGCTGCTGGGGTTTGCCCCGGTCACACACCGCGCCATCGTGTCATCGATCGCGCCCATCGCGCTGCCGCCGCCCACTGCGGCCCGACTGGACGCGGCCTCCATCGCCCGGCTGCGCCAGCCGGTTTTCGACATCTACCAGCTCGACGGCACGGCCTACCCGGGCAACAGCGGTGGCCCGCTGCTCGACGCCGACAGCGGTGCAGTGCTGGGCCTGCTGAACATGGTGCTGGTCAAGAACAGCCGCGAAAGCCTGCTGAGTGCGCCATCGGGCATCAGCTATGCCATCCCGGCCACGCACCTGCGCGCACTGCTCGATCGCAAGTGACACCTGCACCTCTTCACCACTGGAGACCCACCCATGACCACCGCCACCGCCACCACCGCCTTTGCCGTCAGCCATGCGCGTGACGCGGTGTTCGACCAGGGCCTGCGGGCATTCTTCGCTTACCGCGACCTGGGCATCCGCCAGGCCACGGGCGGGCGGGTGGTGGCCCATGTGATCCGTGCCACGCCGGGCGGCGAGTTCTCCAGCCAGCTGCACTTGCACCGCACCAGCTTCCAGATGGTCTATGTGCTCAAGGGCTGGATCGCCTTCCACTACGAAGGGCAGGGCGATGTGCGGCTGGAAGCCGGTGATTGCGTGCACCAGCCCCCGGGCATCCGCCACCGTGAACTGGGCCACAGCGACGACGTGGAACTGCTGGAAATCGTGATGCCAGGTGACTTCACCACCGAGTTGGTGGTGGACGCTGAGGCGTGAAAGCTGCGGCTTTGGGCTCTTGTCGGTCATAGCGGGCAGAGAACAGCCGACATTCAACGGTCTGTA
>JBBAPL010000209.1:0-7940 GCA_040400895.1 Aquabacterium sp. | reverse complement strand
GAAATGGTGATCGAGCGCGCCAAGCGCCTGGTCGAGCTGAAGAAGGATGTGGTGATCCTGCTGGACTCGATCACCCGCCTGGCGCGTGCCTACAACAACGTGCTGCCGTCGTCGGGCAAGGTGTTGACCGGCGGCGTGGACGCCAACGCGCTGCAGCGGCCGAAGCGCTTTTTCGGCGCGGCGCGCAATGTCGAGGAAGGCGGCTCGCTGACCATCATCGCCACCGCGCTGATCGACACCGGCAGCCGCATGGACGAGGTGATCTATGAAGAGTTCAAGGGCACCGGCAACTGCGAGATCCACCTCGACCGCCGCATGGCCGAGAAGCGGGTGTATCCGTCGATCCTGATCAACAAGACCGGCACCCGGCGCGAAGAACTGCTGCTGAAGCCGGAGATCCTGCAGAAGACCTGGATCCTGCGCAAACTGCTCTACAACATGGACGAGATCGAGGCGATGGAGTTCGTGCTCGACAAGATGAAGCAGACCAAGAACAACCTGGACTTCTTCGACATGATGCGGCGCGGCGGGTGATGGCCTGCACGGTATAATCTGCGGTTTTTCCGTTCCCAGGAAAGTGCGTTGCCTCATCTGACTGAAGGCAGCGTGGCTTCCATCAACGTCATTGAACAGAGGTTTCCATGAAAGAAGGCATTCACCCCAAATACCGCGACGTGTGCTTCGTGGACCTGTCCAACGGTTTCAAGTTCGTCACCCGGTCGACGGTGAACACGAAGGAAACCGTCAAGATGGACGACGGCCGTGAACTGCCGCTGGTCAAGCTGGAAACCACCAGCGAAACCCACCCGTTCTACACGGGAACCCAAAAGAGCATCGACAGCCTGGGCGGCCGCGTCGAGAAATTCCGCAACAAGTTTGCCAGTCTCGGCATCAACAAGAAGTCGGCCAGCTGATCAGCGACCGCACCACCGGCTGCCTGGCCACCAGGGGCAGGCGGCAAATGACAGGGCAGCCAAGGCTGCCCTTTTTCATGTCCGCCCCTCTTTTATCATCCCGCTGGTGACACCCAAGCCCAACCCTGCCCTGGTGACGCAAGACGCTGTACGGCGCCTGCCTCGACTGGCGCTGCTGCTGTGTTGCGCTGCTTACGTGCTGCCGGGCCTGTTCGGGCGCGACCCCTGGCGTGGCGCCGAGCTGATCGCCTTCGGCCAGATGCTGTCGATCGCCGAGGGCCGCGCGCCCTGGCTGGCGCCGGCACTGGGCGGCGTGCCCACCGATGTCGCGCTGCTGCCGCACTGGATCGGCGCGCTGGCCATCCGTGCCGGCCAAGGCTGGATCGACCCCGCGCTGGCCGCCCGCCTGCCCTTCACTGCCCTGCTGGTGCTGACGCTGGTGGCGGTGTGGTATGCCACCTTCCACCTCGCGCGCAGCGACGCCGCCCAGCCGCTGCCGTTCGCCTTCGGTGGCGAGGCATCTCCGGTGGACTACGCCCGGGCCATGGCCGACGGCGCGCTGCTGCTGCTGATCGCCTCCCTGGGCCTGCTGCAATTGGGCCACCAGACCACGCCCGAATTGGCCCAGTTGGCCGCGGTGGCTGGCCTGCAGTGGTCACTGGCCGCTGCGCCGCAGCGGGCGCGCACGCCACGAGGGGGTGTGCTGGCGGCGCTGACGCTGCTGGCCGCCTGCGGCGCGCCAGCCATGGCCATGGCGCTGGGCGCGGGCGCGCTGTGGCTGTGCTGGCACACCGACGATGCCGGCCTGCGCGCGCTGCGGCCCTGGGTGGCAGCCGCTACCGTGCTGGCGGCGTTGCTGGCCTGGCTGTCGGGCGCCTGGGCATGGCGCGTGGCGACCGAATTCGACCTGCCGTCGCTTGCACGGCTGCTGCTGTGGTTCCTGTGGCCAGCCTGGCCGCTGGCGCTGTGGACGTTGTGGCGCTGGCGTGGCCATCTGTCGCAGAGGCACCTGGCGATCCCGCTGCTGGGCCTGGTGGTGGCGCTGGTCACCTGCGTGGCAATGGACGCTGCCGACCGGGCGCTGTTGCTGGGCCTGCCCGGCATCGCCGTGCTGGCCGCCTTTGCCCTGCCCACGCTGCAGCGCAGCGGCGCGGCGGCCATCGATTGGCTGTCGGTGTTCTTCTTCAGCGTCTGCGCTGCCATCGTCTGGGTGTTCTATGCCGCGATGCAGACCGGAACGCCCGCCAAGCCGCTGGCCACGGTGCTGCGGCTGGCGCCTGGCTTCGAGCCTCGCATGTCCTGGGCCAACCTGGCGGTGGCTGTGGCCGCCACGCTGGCCTGGCTATGGCTTGTGCGCTGGCGCACCGGCCGCCACCAGTCGGTGATCTGGAAGAGCGTGGTGCTGCCGGCCGGTGGCGTGGCGCTGTGCTGGCTGCTGCTGATGACGCTGTGGCTGCCGCTGCTGGACTACGGCCGCAGCAACCGGCCGCTGGCCGAGCGCCTGGTGCGCCATGTGCCGCCAGGCCGCTGCATCGCCACGCCGCAAGCGCCGCTGTCGCTGGTGGCGGCGCTGGAATTCCACGGCCAGCGGCGGGTCGACGCCACGCCGAACGCTGCCCGGGGCGTGTGCCCGGTGCTGATGCTGGTGTTGCCGCTGCGTGGGCCCGACCTGGCCCGCGGTGCAGCGCTGGCCGAAGCCCAGCGCGCTGCCGGCTGGCGGGAAGTGGCGCGGGAGCGGCGGCCCACCGAGCGGAACGAGGCGGTGGTGGTGTTCCGCCGCGGGCCGGCCTGATCAGCCAATGATCAGTCGGACGGGCGTCAGTGGCCTGCCGCCATCAGACCGTGCTGGTCGGCTCGCCCAGGCGAAGGGCCGGTACCGCGTGGCGGATGCGCCCAGCTGGCAACAGCAGGCGGAACCGGGAGCCCTTGCCCGGCTCGCTGTCAACCTCCAGTGACCCGCCGTGGCGCTGCACCACATGCTTGACGATCGACAGGCCCAGACCGGTGCCACCGGTGTCGCGCGAACGGCTGCCGTCCACCCGGTAGAAGCGCTCGGTCAGCCGAGGCAGATGTTCGCGGCCAATGCCGATGCCGGTGTCGCGCACCTCGATCTCGCCCAGGCCGTCAGCCCGCATGCGCCAGGCGATGTCGATCTGCCCGCCTGCGGGGGTGTAGCGCACGGCATTCGTGGCCAGGTTGGCCACGGCACTCAGCAGTTCGCTCTCCAGACCGGCCAACTCGGTGCCTTCGGACATCTCCAGCGCCACCTGGTGCCGGCCGGCCGACAGAGTGCGGGCATCGGCCGCCGCACGCTGCAGCAGCGGCGCCAGGACCGTCCAGCGATCGGCTGGCGGGCGGGGGCTGCCTTCCAGCTGAGCCAGTTGCAGCAGATCGGACACCAGCACCTGCATGCGGTCGGTCTGCTGCTGCATCAGGGTGATGACGCGGGCGCGCTCTGATGTGCTCAGCGGCAGGCTGGCCATCGTTTCGACGAAGCCGGCCAGCACCGTCAGCGGCGTGCGGATCTCATGCGACACGTTGGCGACGAAGTCTCGGCGCATGGCTTCGGCGCGCAGGCGTTCGGTGACGTCTTGCGTGATGACCAGCTTCTGCTGGTCGCCATAGCCGCGCAGCACCACCTGCAGCGTGCCGCGCCCGTCGGGTGAGTCGAGCGTGATCGGTTCGCGCCAGGCACCATCCTGGAGATAGGCCACAAACGCCGGCATGCGCACCAGGTTGGTCACCGGCTGGCGCAAGTCGCGCCGGGCGTCCAGGCCGAGGTGGTCGGCGGCCACAGCGCTGCACCAGGCGATCTGGTCGTCGGCATCGAGCAGCAGCACCCCATTGGGCGACGCTTCGATGGCCGACAGGAACTCGCTCAGCCGCTGCTGCTCGGCGGCCAGGGCCTGGTCGCGCAGGCGCAGCGCCCGCTCGATGCGATAGCCCAGTTCTCCCCACAGCCCGGCGTCACGGGGTGCGTCTGCCGTCGGACCGTCGCGCAGCCAGCGCACCAGACGGCCGGCGTGCAGGGCGTCGCGCAACACCAACAGTCCAACGCCGATGGCAGCCCCTGCCACGGCGCCCACCGCCGCTGCATTCAGCGCAGCACCGGCCAGCACACCCAAGGCACTGCCCAGCGTCATCGCAACGATCGTCGCCAGCAGTCGTGGCAGAAACCAGGCCATTGGCAGCGGCGCCGTGCCTCAGGCCGGCAGCGCACTGGCGTGCTGGGTGAGACGGTAGCCTGCACCCCGCACCGTTTCGATCATGCCCGCAGCCTGCGCCGGCGACAGCGCCTCGCGCAATCGCTTGACATGCACGTCCACCGTGCGCTCTTCGATGAACACATGGTCACCCCACACCCGGTCGAGCAACTGCGCCCGGCTGTGGACCCGCTCGGGGTGGGTCATCAGGAAGTGCAGCAGGCGGAACTCGGTCGGGCCCATCTTCAGGTCGATCTCGCCAGCGGGCGTGCGGCGGCTGATGCGGCGGGTGGACGGGTCGAGCCGCAGGCCGGCCACCACGACCATGTCTTCCAGCGCCTCGGGCGCCTTGCGCCGAAGCACCGCGCGGATGCGGGCCATCAGCTCGTTGGTGGAGAACGGCTTGGCCAGGTAGTCGTCAGCCCCGGCGTCCAGGCCGGCCACCTTGTCGGCCTCTTCACCGCGGGCGGTGAGCATGATGATCGGCAGCTCACGGGTGCGCTCGCTGCCGCGCCACTGCCGCGCCAGGGCCAGGCCGCTCTGGCCCGGCAGCATCCAGTCCAACACCACCAGGTCGGGCAGCACGGCGTCGATGGCGCGCTGGGCCTGCTCGGCACTGGCGGCCAGAGTCACCTCATGCCCGGCATGGCGCAGGTTGATGGCAATCAATTCGGAAATCGCCGATTCATCCTCGACCACCACGATTCGGCTCATCGACGCCTCCCGGGTTCAGCGTACGAGGCTCTCGACCGTGTCCACAGGGTTGTGGCGCACGTCGGTGCCCTTGACGATGTAGATGATCTGCTCGGCCAGGTTCTTGGCGTGGTCACCCACCCGCTCGATGGCCTTGGCCACGAACACCAGGTCGATGGACGACGAAATGGTGCGCGGGTCTTCCATCATGTAGGTGATCAGCTTGCGCATCAGGCCATCGAATTCCTGGTCGATCTGGTCGTCGTGGCGCAGCACTTCCAGCGCGGCCTCGACATCGAGCCGGGCAAAGGCATCCAGCACCCGGCGCAGTTGCTTGGTGGCCAGTTCGCATTCGAAGGTGAGGTCGCCCACCGGCAGGCGCATGCGCATGGACACGCCCGAGTTCAGCAGCCGCTGCACGGTGCGGGCGATGCGCGCCGCCTCGTCGCCGATGCGCTCGAGGTTGGCGATGGTCTTGGACACGGCGATCAGCAAGCGCAGGTCGCGTGCCGTGGGCTGGCGCCGGGCGATGATGGTCGACAGGTCACGGTCGATCTCCATCTCCATCTGGTTGACACGCTCTTCTGAACGCAGCACCTGGTCGGCAACTTCGGTGTTGAACGTGGACAGCGCAAACACCGCCTGTGCCACCTGGCTTTCGACCAGGCCGCCCATCTCGAGCACGCGGGTGGAAATGCCCGACAACTCGCTGTCGAACTGGCTGGAAAGATGCTTGTCGGTCATGCTGGATGTCCCTGGTGAATCAACCAAACCTGCCGGTGATGTAGTCCTCGGTGTCCTTGCGCTTGGGCTTGGTGAACACGTCGGTGGTGGGACCGAACTCGATCAGGTCGCCCAGGTACATGTAGGCGGTGTAGTCGCTGCAGCGCGCGGCCTGCTGCATGTTGTGGGTGACGATCAGCACGGTGTAGTCGTTCTTCAGCTCGTGGATCAGCTCTTCGATCTTGCCGGTGGAGATCGGGTCCAGCGCCGAGCATGGCTCATCGAGCAACAGCACCTCGGGCTTGATGGCGATGCCGCGCGCAATGCACAACCGCTGCTGCTGCCCGCCTGACAAGCCCGAGCCGCTCTGGTCGAGCTTGTCCTTGACCTCGGTCCAGAGGGCGGCCTTGCGCAGCGCCCATTCGACCCGCTCGTCCATCTCGGCGCGCGGCAGCGTCTCGAACAGCTTCACGCCGAAGGCGATGTTGTCGTAGATCGACATCGGGAACGGCGTCGGCTTCTGGAACACCATGCCGATCTTGGCGCGGATCAGGCTGACGTCGATCTTCTTGTCGAGCAGGTTGGCACCGTCCAGCAGGATCTCGCCCTCGGCACGCTGCTCGGGGTACAGCTCGAACATGCGGTTGAAGATGCGCAGCAACGTGCTCTTGCCGCAGCCCGACGGGCCGATGAAGGCGGTGACCTTCTTCTCGGGCAGGTCGAGGTTGATCTTTTTCAGCGCCTGAAAGCCACCGTAATAGAAGT
This sequence comes from Aquabacterium sp., assembly GCA_040400895.1. Lineage (GTDB taxonomy): Bacteria > Pseudomonadota > Gammaproteobacteria > Burkholderiales > Burkholderiaceae_C > Pseudaquabacterium. The sequence goes on along the minus strand of JBBAPL010000209.1, from coordinate 1,642 downwards.
TGAGATCACGCACCGAGATCTTGGCGCGCTCGGTGATCGGAGAGGTGGCGGTTTCCATGGGAGTCCTTGCGGCGGCAGGTCGGTCGGCAGCCGGATCAATGCTTGTTGCGGAACAGGACGCGAGCCAGGATGTTCAGCGCCAACACCCCCAGCGTGATCAGAAACACGCCGGCCCAGGCCAGCTTCTGCCAGTTCTCGTACGGGCTCATCGCGAATTTGAAGATGGTCACCGGCAGGCTGGCCATCGGCTCGCGCAGGTCGCTGGTCCAGAACTGGTTGGACAGCGCGGTGAACAGCAGCGGCGCGGTCTCGCCGGCGATGCGGGCCACCGCCAGCATGATCCCGGTGATGATGCCGGCGCGGGATGCCTTCAGCGTCACCGCCGAGATCACCTTCCACTTCGGCGTGCCCAGCGCATAGGCCGCCTCACGCAACGCGTTGGGGATCAGGCTGAGCATGTTCTCGGTCTGCCGGATGACCACCGGGATGACGATCAACGCCAGCGCCAGCACGCCGGCAAAGCCCGAAAAGCTCTTGACCTGCGCCACCACCGCGGCATAGATGAACAGGCCAATCACGATGGACGGCGCCGACAGCAGGATGTCGTTGATGAACCGAGTGAAGGCACCCAACCAGGTCTTCTGGCCGTACTCAGCCAGGTAGATGCCGGCCATCACGCCGATGGGCGTGCCCAGCAGGGTGGCCAGGCCGGCCATGGTGAAGGAGCCGAAGATGGCATTGGCCAGGCCCCCGTCGGCCATGGGAGGCGGCGTCATCTCGGTGAACACGGCCAAGTTCAAGCCACCCACGCCGAGGCGGATGGTCTCGATCAGGATCCAGATCAGCCAGAAAAGGCCGAAGGCCATGGCGCCCAGCGACAGCGTCAGGGCCACCACATTGATCAGCTTGCGCTTGCGGTGCATGCCCAGGCGGCGTGCCTGCTGGGCCGGCGTGAACGCTGCCATGGACAGTTTCGGGACAGGCGCGCTCATGACCGGGTCCCCTCGTTCTTGCGCAGTTGCGACAGCATCAGCTTGGACAGCGACAGCACCACGAAGGTGATGAAGAACAGCACCAGCCCCAGGTAGATCAGCGACGCCTGGTGCAGGCCTTCGCCCGCTTCGGCAAATTCATTGGCAAGGGCCGAGGTGATGCTGTTGGCCGCCTCGAACAGCGACAGTGAATTCAGCTGGTTGAAGTTGCCGATCACGAAAGTGACCGCCATGGTCTCGCCCAGCGCCCGCCCCAAGCCCAACATGATGCCGCCCACCACACCGGTCTTGGTGTAAGGCAGGACCACCTTGGAGACCACCTCCCAAGTGGTGGCTCCCAGCCCGTAGGCCGATTCCTTGAGCATCGGGGGAGTGACCTCGAAAACGTCCCGCATCACCGCGGCGATGAACGGAATCACCATGATCGCCAGGATGATGCCGGCCGACAGGATGCCGATGCCCACCGGCGCACCCGAGACCAGCGTCTCCAGGAACGGGACGCCCTTGAGCAGCTTCTGCAGCGGCTGCTGCACGTAGGTGGACAGGATGGGGCTGAACACCAGCAAGCCCCACGTGCCGTAGACGATGGACGGCACGGCGACCAGCAACTCGATGGCGATACCCAGCGGGCGCTTCAGCCAGCCGGGCGA
>JBBAPL010000208.1:0-8055 GCA_040400895.1 Aquabacterium sp. | reverse complement strand
AGTTGCAGCACCGGGTCATCCGTTACGACCAGCCCGGCGCCGGCCTCAGCGTGCCCGACCGGCTCGACCAGTACACCGACGAACGCGGCATGCAGGTGCTGACCGCGCTGATGGACCAGCTGGGCCTGCCGCAAGCCAGCCTCGTCGGCCATTCGATGGGCGGGCGCCTGGCGTGGCGGTTTGCTGCCGACCACCCGCAGCGGGTGCACAAGCTGGTGCTGGTGGCGCCGGATGGCTTTGCCAGCCCCGGCTTCGACTACGGCAAGGCGCCCGACGTGGGCTGGGTCACCAGCCTGCTGCGCTACACCCTGCCCAAGCCGCTGCTGCGCGCCAGCCTGAAGCCGGCCTATGCCGACCCCGCGGCGATGACCGACGTCCGGGCCGACCGTTACCACGCCATGATGCTGGCACCTGGCAACCGCGAGGCCCTGCTCTCGCGCATGCGCCAGCTGGTGCTGCAGCCGCCTCCGCCCTTCCTGGCGCGCATCACCGCGCCCACGCTGCTGCTGTGGGGCCAGGCCGACAAGATGATCCCGGTGGCCAACGCGGCCGATTACCAGCGCGCCATGCCGCGGGCGCAGCTGGTGGCGCTGCCCGGCGTGGGCCACCTGCCGCAGGAAGAGGCACCGGCCGAATCGCTGGCGGCGGCGGCCGCGTTTTTACGGGACTAGCCGCCAGCGGCGCAGCGCCGCTCTTCCGGGGCTGCCCAGGGCAGCCAAGGCGGTTGCGGCTTCGGGATGGACAGGCGCGGCGTGATCTGCCACCGTCGCGCCTTTCGCCTTCGGAGCGCCGCCATGCCCAGCCCCAGCCCTCTGCCTGCCGATGCGCCGTCCGGCCCGCCGGCCGACCGTTTCTGCGACCTGGTGATGAAGGGCGGCATCACCAGCGGCGTGGTTTACCCCGGCGCCATCGACCAGCTGTCGCACCACTACCGGTTCAAGAGCATCGGCGGCACCTCGGCCGGGGCCATTGCCGCGGCCGTCACCGCGGCGGCGGAGTACCAGCGCCGCTGCAGCGGCAGCCGCGCCGGCTTCGACCTGCTGAAGGCACTGCCCGACGCGCTGAAGGCCGAGGTGCGCCCCGGCCAACGCAAGCTGCTGAGCCTGTTCCAGCCGCAGCCAGCCACCCGGCGACTGTTCAACGTGCTGGTCCATGCGCTCAATTCCGGCAGCACCAACCAGCGCATCCTGGCGATGGTCACCGGGGCCATCAAGGCCTACTGGCCCGGCGCCGCCGGTGCTGTGGTGCTGGCGCTGCTGGCGTGGGTGGTGGGCGGCAAGCTGGCGGCGCTGCTCGCACTGCTGGTGTCGGGCACCGGGCTGATCGCCTGGATGACCTTCAGGGACATCACTGGCCCGGTGGTCGACAACGGCTTCGGCCTGTGCACCGGCCTGACCGAAGACCCGCAGCACGAGGCGCTGACACCCTGGCTGCACAGCCTGATCCAGCGCGCCGCCGGCCGCCAGCCGGGCGATGCCCCGCTGACCTTCGGTGACCTGTGGGCCGCGCCCGGCCACCCGCCCGAGCGGATGCCCCTGCCCGCCGGCACCACCCGCAAGTCGATCGACCTGCAGATGTTTTCCACCAACCTGGGCCATGGCCGGCCCTACATCTTCCCGCTGGCTGAGCCGGTGGAACAGGGCAGCCGCTTCCGCAGCCGCGACCGCCTGTTCTTCAGCCAGGCCGAGTTGGCCCGCTACCTGCCCCACACCGTGCTGGCCTGGATGGAGGCGCGTGGCCGCCCCTACGCGCCCGAGCCCGGGCGTGAGGACCGCGACCCCAGCGCTGCCGACGCCACCACGCTGGGTTTGGTGGAACTGCCGCATCCGCGCGACTTCCCGGTGATCCTGGCCGCGCGCATGAGCCTGAGCTTCCCGCTGCTGTTTGCCGCGCTGCCGCTGTGGGCCATCGACCACGACCAGGTCGGCCGCGTGCCGTTCCGGCGCTGCTGGTTCAGCGACGGCGGCATCAGCAGCAACTTCCCGATGCACCTGTTCGACGGCCTGGTGCCCAGCTGGCCCACCTTCGGCATCAACCTGGAAGACGAGATCCCCGGCCGGCCCGACACCTACCTGCCCGACCGCTACGACACCGGCTACGGCGAACGCTGGAACCGCTTCGACCAGGAAGGCGCCGACGGCGCGGCCCGCTTCGGTGGCTTCTTCTCGGCCATCCTGGGGGCGATGCAGAACTGGAACGACAACGCCTTGTCGCGCATGCCGGGCGTGCGCGACCGCATCGCCCGGGTGCGGCTGAAGCCCACCGAAGGCGGTCTCAACCTCAACATGGAAGGCCCGGTGATCCAGGCGGTGGCCGAGCGCGGCGAGCGCGCAGCGCTGTCCCTGGTGGCCCGCTTCGTCGCCGACAACCCTGCCGGCCCGCAAGCGCCCGGCTGGGACGAGCAGCGCTGGGTGCGCCTGGGCGTGCTGCTGAAGATGGTGCAGGAGCGCGCGCCCGGCGTGCTGACGGCGCTGGACCCCGGCCTGCCCCACGCCACGCCGCTGCAGACACTGATCGCCCGCGCGGGCGACAGCACGGCCAGCCCGCCGCCCGGCTACGAGGCACCGCTGACGCCCGACCAGCAGCAGGCGCTGCGGGCGGTGGTCGATGCCCTTCACACCTTGGTGGGCACACTCGCCCAGCCGGGCAGCAGCAGCGACTTCCAGCCCGTGCCGCGGCCCGAGCTGCGGGTGCGCCCGCCCCTGTAACCGCAACGCATCGATTTGCGGCGGGCGGCTTGTCGCCCGGGTGACCACTCCGAGGGAAAGCCCCCGCGGCGCAGCGTGGGGCCCGCCGCTACGCTGTCCCGCCTACCCTGAGGAGACATGAATGAACAAGACGATTACATTGCGCCCGGTCACCGTGGCGATGCTGGCCCTGATGCTGGCCGCCTGCGGCGGCGGCGATGGCGACGACTCCACGACGGCCGTGGTGCCTGAGCCCGCCCGGCCGCAGGACAGCCGCACCTTCACCAAAGCCGATCCCACCGCCACCACGTTCCCGGCCATGGCGGCTGACGCCAGCGACACGGTGGCCATGTCCACCACCAGCCGCTACGCCGGCGTGCTGGACGGCGCCAGCTACCGCATCGAGGTGCCGGCCACCTGGAACGGCAAGCTGGTCATGTACGCCCACGGCTATGCCGGCAACGACACCCCGCTGGGCGTCAACAACCCGTCGATCCGCCGCCACCTGATCCAGCAGGGCTATGCCTGGGCCGCGTCCAGCTACACCAAGAACTACTACGACGTGCGCGCCGGTGTGGAAGACACCAACAAGCTGGCGTTGAACTTCAATGCCGTCACCACCGCCGCCGGCCGCACGCTGGCCGCGCCCAGCCGCATCTACATCACCGGCCATTCGATGGGCGGGCACATCACCGGTGCGGCCATCGAGGCCGAGGCCGCCGCCACCGCGGTCAACAAGGTGGGCTACCACGGCGCCGTGCCGATGTGCGGCGTGATGGGCGATGCCGAATTGTTCAACCAGTTCGCCGCGGTGCAGGTCACCGCACAGGCGCTGGCCGGCCTGCCCAAGTACCCGACGGCCAACTGGGCCGACATCAGCGCGCAGGTCACCAGCACGCTGTTCACCACCTTCCCCAGCGTGCCCACCGCCGCCGGGGCCAAGTTCGTGTCGGTGCTGCAGAACATCACCGGCGGCCCGCGCCCGATCTTCGCCCAGGGCCTGGCCTTTGGCGGCAGCTTCCCGTCGATGTGGGGCGCCCTGGGTGGTGACGGCACCATCACCGGCATCCTCAACGACAACATCCTCGACACCATGGCCTACACGTACACCATCGATGGTGACGCGGCAGGCAGCACGGCATTGAATGCGGCCGCGCTGAAGCTGAAGGCCACGGCCGACGCCAACCGCCTGCGCCGCGACGGCCTGCGCTGGATTCCGCAGATCAACGGCGAGATCAAGATCCCGGTGGTGTCGATCCACACGCTGGGTGACCTGTTCGTGCCGTTCAGCATGCAGCAGGTCTACCAGAAGCGGGTGGCGGCCAAGGGCAACAGCCAGTGGCTGGTGCAGCGCGCCATCCGCGGGGCCAGCCATTGCGACTTCACCGTGGCTGAGCAGGTCGACGCCTTCCAGGCGATGGTGACCTGGGAGCAGGGCGGCGCCAAGCCGGCCGGCGACGACGTGGTCACGCCCGCGACGGTGGCTGCCGCCTCCTACGGCTGCACCTTCACCAAGAACACCATGGGCCCGGACGACAGCCCCGCGTTCGTCGGCGCGCTGCGCGCCGGCATCGCCGGCACCACGCCCGCCTGCCCCTGACCCGGCCTGCACGCACCCGGCGGCGATACTGCGCCGGGTGATGTTGCACCGCCCCCCTACCGCCCGGCCGGCCATCCGCACGATGGTTGTCCGGGCGCTCTCGCTTCTGGCGGCACTGGCCGCCCCCGCACTGGCCCAGCCCCTGCCCGACACGGTGTTGCAGGCCCTGCAGCAGGCCCAGGTGCCGGCTGATGCCATGGGCGCGGTGGTGCTGCCCGCCGGCGCTGCGCTGGCCGGCCGCACCAGCCCCCGCTGGGCCCACCTGGCCGACCGGCCGATGCAGCCCGCCTCCACCCTGAAGCTGCTGACCAGCGTGGTGGCGCTGGACCAGATCGGCGCGAATGTGCGCGGCTTCACCGAGCTGCTGACCCACGCACTGCAGCAGGGCGATGTGCTGGCCGGCGACCTGGTGTTGCGCGGCGGCGCCGACCCCGAATTCGACCTGCCGCAGCTGTGGGCACTGCTGCTGGACTTGCGCCACGTGCACGGCATCCGTGAGATCGCCGGCGACATCGTCATCGACCGCACGTTGTTCCGCCCGGCCCGGCCCGAGCGCGACGCAGCGCCCTTCGACGAGCGGCCCGAGTTCGCCTACAACCTGGTGCCCGACGCGCTGCAGCTCAACAGCCATCTGCTGCAGATCGAGATCAGCAGCGATGGTGCGGCCGTGCGCGCCAGGGCGCTGCCGCCGCTGCCGGGGCTGCAGCTCGACACCAGCGCCATGACGCTGAACGACCGGCCCTGCAACGACTGGGTCAAGGACTGGGCGAGCCCGCCCCCGGCCGACGCACCCGAGCCCGGCTTGCTGCGCGTGCGCCTGCAGGGCAGCTTTCCGAAGGCCTGCACCCAGCGGCCCAGCCTGTTCCTGATCGACCCGCTGGCGCTGGCCGAGCGCCAGCTGCGCTGGCTGTGGGCCAGCCTGGGCGGCAGCTGGGCCGGCCAGGTGCGCGACGCCGAGACGCCGGTGGTGCCACTGCGCACGGCAGCCCAGCAGGCGGCCCAGCAACCGCCGGTGCGCCCTGGCGCTGCGGTGGTGGTGCCGGGTGTGCAGCGCGGTGGGTCGGAACCGGGCGCCGCGCGCCCAGGTGCGGTGCCCGGCCTGCGCCTGCTGGCCAGCCACCAGTCGCGCCCCTGGGGCGAGCTGCTGCGCCCGCTGAACAAGCAGTCCAGCAATGTCTACAGCCGCCTGCTGTACTTGCAACTGGGCCTGGCGCAGGCGGCCGACAACCCCGAGCTGCCCACCCGCACCCTGGCCGACCGCGCCGTGCGCCAATGGTTGGCAGCGCGCCGCATCGACGCGCCCGGCTTGGTGCTGGTGCACGGCTCGGGCCTGTCGAGCGCCGAGCGCATCAGCCCGAGGGCGCTGGCCCAGGTGCTGCAGGCCGCGCACCAGGCGCGCTGGGCGCCCGACCTGCTGATGACCCTGCCCGTGGCCGGGGTGGACGGCACGCTGCGCAACCGCTTTGCCAGCGGCCCCGCCACCGGCCAGGCTCGGCTGAAAACCGGCCTGCTGCGCGATGTGAGCGCACTGGCCGGTTTCGTGCCCGACCCCCAGGGCCGGCCGTGGGTGCTGGTGGCCTTCATCAACCACCCCAACGCCGGCGCCGCCAGACCGGCGCTGGACGCGCTGGTGGACTGGGTGGCCGCCGGCGGGCTGACCGGCGCTACGCCAGCGCCGGCACGTTGAACACCTGCCGCAGGTAAGCCAGGAAGGTCTGGTCGTCGCAGAGGATCTTGCCCGGGCTGTCGCTCAGCTTGGCCACCGGCTGGCCGTTGCAGTGGGTGAGCTTCATCACGATGTGCAGCGTGTGCAGGCCCATGTCGTTGGTCAGGTTGGTCCCGATGCCGAAGCCCAGTTGCGTGCGGTCGGCAAAGTGCCGGTACAGCTCGAAGGCCTTGGGCAGGCTCAGCCCGTCACTGAACACCAGCCGCTTGGTGTGGGTGTCGATGCGCAGCTTGGCATAGTGTCCCAGTGCCTTCTCGCCCCAATCCACCGGGTCGCCCGAGTCGTGGCGCAGGCCGTCAAACAGCTTGGCAAAGTACAGGTCGAAGTCAGCCAGGAAGGCGTCCATGCCCACCACGTCGGTCAGGGCCACGCCCAGGTCGCCGCGGTATTCCTGCACCCAGGCCTCGAGTGCGGCCTTCTGGAAGTCACGCAGCCGCACGCCCAGGGCCTGGTAGGTCTGCAGGAACTCATGCGCCATGGTGCCGATGGGCACCAGGCCCAGGTCGCGCGCCAGCAGCACGTTGCTGGTGCCCTTGAAGTACTCGGGCACCTCACGCTGCAGCGTGGCCACCACCTCGCGGTGCCAGTCGCCCGAAAAGCGCCGGCGCACGCCGAAGTCGAAGAACTCGAACGGGTTGCGGCGGCGCGGCTCGGTGCCGAAGGCGCGCAGCAGCGCCACCTTGTCGGTCAGCCGGCGCCGGCCCTCGGCGACGGCGGGAGCCTGGTCGAAGCGGCGGAAGTACAGCTCGTTGACGATGGCCAGCACATGGATCTCGAAGGCCATCACATGCACCTGCGGGCCACGGGCCACGATCTCCAGTGTGCCGGCGTTGTCGCGCACTTCGATGAAGTCGCGCTGGAACTGGAAGATCCGCAGAAAGTCGACGAAGTCGGACTTGATGAACCGCAGCCCGCGCAGGTAGGCCAGTTCGTCGGGCTGGAAGCGCAGGCTGCACAGCTGGTCGAGTTGCTCGTTGATCTCCCCGATCAGGTGCGTCAGCGGGTAGTCACGCGCATTGCGGCAGATGAAGACGTACTCGGCCTGCGTCTGCGGGTGCCGATGCAGCATCGCCTGCCACATCGTGAACTTGTAGAGATCGGTCTCCAGCAGGCTGCGGATGACGGGTTGCATGGTGGCCAATCGGGGAGCTGAAGGCAACGGATCCGGTGCTGGTCCGGCGGGTGCGGGCCAGTATAGGAGCGGCCCCCACCATCGACGATGGGGGCTTGCGCCAAGCGCCTGCGACCGTTGCCGGCCCTGGCCGCACCGCAGTCGGCGACTGCCAGATCCCGTCGACCGCGGCGGGCGACGTCTGCGCGCGCAGCGTCGACTGGCTACGCCCCGGCACCACCAGCGCAGCCTTGCGCTGGCACCAACCGTGAGAAGCCTTGTCGCCACGCCGTGGGCGAGAGCCCGAACGACTGCCGAAAGCGCAGGCGCAGCACCGTCGACGACGCAAAACCCACCTGCTCGGCAATCCGCTCCACCGGCTGGTCGGTGGTCTCGAGCAAGACCTGCGCAGCCGCCAGGCGCTCGGCAATCAGCCATTGCATCGGCGTCGCGCCGGTGATCTGCCGGAAGCGGCGCGTGAAGGTCCGGCGGCTCATCAGCGACCGCTGCGCCAGGCTGTCCAGGCTGTGCGGCGCCGCCAGCGATTGCCGCAGTTCGTCGAGCAGTGTCCCCAACCGCGAGTCGCCCTGCGTGCGCGGCACCGGCTGCGCGATGAACTGCGCCTGGCCGCCCTGCCGATGCGGTGACACCACCAGCCGCCGCGCGACCTGGTTGGCGGCCTCGGCACCATGCAACTGGCGCAGCAGGTGCAGGCAGCAGTCGAGGCCCGCCGCCGTGCCGGCCGAGGTCACGACATCGCCGGCGTCGACATACAGCACGCCGGCATCGACGCGCACCGCCGGATAGCGGCGTGCGAAGTCGTCGGCCACCGACCAGTGCGTGGTCGCCGCCCGGCCATCGAGCAGGCCGGCTTCGGCCAGCACATAGGCGCCCAGGCACAGGCCGACGATGCGCGCGCCGCGGCGGTGGG
>JBBAPL010000207.1:0-8132 GCA_040400895.1 Aquabacterium sp. | reverse complement strand
AAATCCCGTCCACCATCAGCCTGAAATGCCGTCCACGATGGGCTGAAATACGCAGGTCATCACCGTACCGTCGCTGATAGCCTTCTTTCGGCGCGCTTCCCACGAACTGGCCAACAGTTGCGACTTCCGCTCACTTTCCCCATGCGCCCGGTGCATCTGCATCAGCGCTTCGAACAGCTCAAACATGTTCGCGTCGACGCTGGCTGCCGAAAAGCGCTTCGGCGGGTCGGTCAGCGTGACCACGTTCAGGCCCGCATCAAGCAGCCTGGTGAAGATGCTGAGCGCTTGGCGCGGCGTCGCACGAGAAAGTCGGTCGAAGCTTTCTACAATGAAGGTTGAACCCACCGGCACTTTGCCGCCTTCAACCGCTTTCAAGAACAGGCCCAGCGCGCCCTTCTGGATGTTCGACCTGTCCCACGCCGAAACACCAAGATCGCGGAAGCTCAAGCCCCGGTCGATGACCAAGTTGTTCGCAGTCGCGTACGCCTCGGCCGCCTCAAGCTGCCGCGTGAGCGAGTGGCCTTCCCCCTGCGGGGCGGAACTGAACCGGGCGTATGAGATTGCCAGACTGGACATCTTTGGTTTTCGGCTTTCCCATGGTGGAGCCTGAGTGAAACTGGCCTCTCGTTTAGGTTTTATTGAACCTTTCTACGTCATGGAATGCGCCAAGGCGGCGCAGCGCATCGCCGCCAGCCCGGCCTGCGACCCGGCGCGCGCGGCGAGCGCATGCTGTTCCTGAACATCGGCGAGCCCGACTTCACCGCCCCGCCGCTGGTGCAGGAAGCCGCCGAGCGCGCCATCCGCGACGGCCGCAGCCAGTACACCGACGCCCTGGGCCTGCCCGCGCTGCGCGAGGCCATCAGCGGCTGGTATGCCCAGCGCTTCGGCCTGCAGATCTCGGCCGACCGCATCATGGTGACGGCCGGTGCATCGGCCGCGCTGCAGTTGGCCTGCCTGGCGCTGTTCGAGGCGGGCGATGAGGTGCTGATGCCCGACCCCAGCTACCCCTGCAACCGCCACTTCGTGGCGGCGGCCGATGCGGAGGCGCGGCTGCTGCCCACCAGCGCGGCCCGGCGCTTCCAACTGGATGCGGCGGCCGTTGCGCAGGCCTGGACACCGACCACGCGCGGCGTGCTGCTGGCCAGCCCGTCCAACCCCACCGGCACCTCCATCCACCCCGATGAACTGCGCCGCATCGACGCGGTGGTGCGCGGCCACGGCGGCGTGACCATCGTCGACGAGATCTACCTGGGCCTGAGCTACGACGACACCTTCGGCCACAGCGCCCTGGCGCTGGGCGATCACATCGTCAGCGTCAACAGCTTTTCCAAGTACTTCAACATGACCGGCTGGCGCCTGGGCTGGCTGGTGCTGCCGCCGGCCCTGGTGGCCCCGATGGAGCGGTTGGCGCAGAACCTGTTCATCTGCGCGTCCACCATCGCCCAGCATGCGGCGCTGGCCTGCTTCCAAGCTGAATCGATCGCCGAATACGAACGCCGCCGCGCCGAGTTCCGTGCCCGGCGCGACCGCGTGGTGCCGGCGCTCAACGCCATGGGCCTGCGCGTGCCGGTCGAGCCCGACGGCGCCTTCTACGCCTATGCCGATTGCAGCGCCCACCACCCCGACAGCTGGGACTTCGCCTTCCAGCTGATGGACACCGCCCATGTGGCGCTGACGCCAGGGCGCGACTTCGGCCGCCACGACCCGCAGCGCTGGCTGCGGCTGTCGTTCGCCAGCAGCCAGGACAAGCTGGACGAGGCGCTGCACCGGCTGCGGCGGGTGCTGGCATGACCGGCGCGCCCTTTCAGCACACGTTGCGGGTGTACTGGGAAGACACCGACGCGGGGGGCGTGGTGTTCTATGCCAATTACCTCAAGTTCTTCGAGCGCGCCCGCACCGAATGGCTGCGTGCGCTGGGCCTGGGCCAGCAGGCGCTGCGCGACGCAACGGGCGCCATCTTCATCGTCAGCGACACGGCCCTGCGCTACCTGGCGCCGGCCCGGCTGGACGACCTGCTGACGGTGACGGTGCAGCCGGTGGACACTGGACGCGCGTCGATGACATTGCAGCAACAAGCCTGGCGCAACAATGCCGGCACTTCGCCAGCCACGCTGCTGTGTGAAGGCCGCATCCGCATCGGCTGTGTCGATGCGGCCAGCTTCCGCCCCCGCCGCTTCCCCGAACCCGTCACCCAGGTCTTGCCACGATGAACCAGGATTTCTCCATCATCACCCTGGTGCTGCACGCCGGCCTGGTGGTGCAGCTGGTGATGGCCGGGCTGCTGCTCACCTCATTGGCCAGCTGGACGGTGATCTTCGGCAAGGTGTTCAGCCTGCGCAGTCTGCGCCGCGGCAACGACGACTTCGAGCGCGAGTTCTGGTCGGGCAAGAACCTGAACGATCTCTACAACACCGCCGGCAACAAGGCCGACAGCGCGCCGATGGAGCGCATCTTCGCCAGCGGCATGCGCGAGTTCCTGAAGCTGCGCGAGCGCCGCCAGGAACCCACCGCCCAGCTCGACGGCGCCCGCCGCGCCATGCGCGCCAGCCTGCAGCGCGAGCTGGACGTGATCGAAGGCAACGTCGGCTTCCTGGCCAGCGTCGGATCGGTCAGCCCGTATGTGGGCCTGTTCGGCACGGTGTGGGGGATCATGCATGCCTTCGTGGGCTTGGCCAATGTGCAGCAGGTGACGCTGGCGACGGTGGCCCCCGGCATCGCCGAGGCGCTGGTGGCCACTGCCATCGGCCTGTTCGCCGCCATCCCGGCGGTGGTGGCCTACAACCGCTTCGCCCGCGACATCGACCGCATCGCCATCCAGCTGGAGAGCTTCATCGAGGAGTTCTCCAACATCCTGCAGCGCAACGCCACCCAGCCGCCGGCCGCCGCGGCGGGGCGCTGAGGCCATGCCCGCCGTCGCCAGCCGATCCGGCCGCCGCGGCCGGCGGGCCATGGCCGAGATGAACATGGTGCCCTTCATCGACGTGATGCTGGTGCTGCTGATCATCTTCATGGCCACGGCGCCGATGATCAGCACCGGCATCGTCGACCTGCCCACGGTGGGCAAGGCGGCGCAGCGGCCCACCCGCGTGGTGGAGGTGATCGTCGGCAGCGACGAGAAGCTGCGCCTGCGCCTGGACGGGTCCGACCCCAAGTCCACCAGCCTGAAGGCGCTGGCCGCCGACGTGAAGGCGCTGCAGGCCGGCAACGCCAAGGTGCCGGTGGTGATCTCGGCCGAGAAGACGGTGAAGTACGAGGCCGTGGTGCGCGCCATGGACGTGCTGCAGCGCAGCGGCGTGCAGCGGGTGGGCCTGACGGTCAAGCAGGGAGGCTGAGCGGCCACCATGTCAGCCCTGGCCGCCAGCCATGACACCTTGCTGCCCCGGCAGGACAGCCGCCTGGGCCTGGGTGCGGCACTGGCGCTGCTGGCCCACGGCGGCCTGATCGCTGCACTGGCGCTGGGCCTGAACTGGCGCCTGCCCACGGCCGATGCGGTACTCAGCGCCGAGTTGTGGTCGACCGTGCCTCAAGTGGCAGCCCCGGCGCCCGAGGTGGTGGCAGCCCCGCCACCAGCACCTTCACCACCGCCAGCCCCTGCGCCCGCTGCGGCTCCCGTGCCCCCGCCGCGGCCAGCGGCCGCCGAGGTGCAGGCCGCCCGCGACGCCGAGATTGCGCTGGAGAAAGCACAGGCCCAGCGCCGCGCGCAGGCCGCCGAGGCCGAGGCTGAGGCCAAGCGGGCACGCCAGCGCGCACAGGACGAAGAGGAGACCCGCCGCCTGAAGCAGCGCCTCGAAGCCAAACGCCAGGCCGAGGTGCAGGAGGCCAAGCGCCTGGACGAGGCACAGAAAGCCGCGCAGGCGAAGGCAGAACAGGCGCGCGAGGCCAAGCGCCTGAGGGATCTGGCCGCGCAGAAGGCACGTGAAAAAGCCGCAGAAGCCGAGACCGCCGCCCAGGCCGAAGCCAAGGCACAGGCCGAGCAGGTCGCCAAACAGCGTGAGGAGAACCTCAAGCGCATGCTGGGCCAGGCCGGTGCCACCGGTGCGGCCACCGCCACCGGCACGGCCAAGGCCGACATGGCACCGTCAGTCGGCTATGCCGGTCGCATCAAGGCAGCGATCCTGCCCAACATCGTGCAGCCCGACAAGGAACGCGGCAACCCGGTCACCGAGGTGGAAGTGCGCTGCGCACCCGACGGCAGCATCGTCGGCCGCCGCGTCAGCAAGCCCAGCGGCAACCCGGTCTGGGACGAGACCGTGCTGCGCGCCATCGACAAGACCCGCCAGTTGCCGCTGGACAGCGGCCGCATCCCGCCGACGATGACGCTGGTGTTCTCGCAGAACGAGACGCGCTGAGACTTCGCCAGCCTGCGGACGCCGTCCGGCGTCCGCAGTGCGGGCTCAGTGGTTCTCGCGCGCGTGGTTGATCGTGTACTTCGGGATCTCGACCACCAGGTCGGCGTCGGCCAGGATGGCCTGGCAGCCCAGGCGGGAATCAGACTCCAGGCCCCAGGCGCGGTCGAGCAGGTCTTCCTCGCCCTCTTCCATCGCATTGAGCGACCGGAAGCCCTGGCGCACGATCACATGGCAGGTGGTGCAGGCGCAGCTCATGTCGCAGGCATGTTCCAGCGCAATGCCGTTGTCCAGCAGCGCCTCGCAGATCGAGGTGCCGCGGGGCGCCTTCAGCTCGGCGCCCTGGGGGCAGAGTTCAGCGTGGGGCAGGATCTTGATGACAGGCATGGTGGTGGCGAAGGTCGCAGATTCAGATGTCGGCCAGCTTGCGGCCAGTCAGGGCCTGCTGGATGCCGCGGTTCATGCGGGCAGCGGCAAAGCCTTCGGTGCCGTCGGCCAGGCGTTCCACCGCGCTGTCGATGGCGGCGTGGTCGGTGCCGACCGCGGTGGTGGCCAGTTCGGCCAGCAGCGTCTCGATGGCCTGGCGATCGGCGTCGTCGAGCAGTTCGCCGTCGGCCGCCAGCGCGGCGCGGGTGGCCAGGGTCATGCGCTCGGCTTCCACGCGGGCCTCGCGCAGGGACCGGGCCAGCATGTCGGCCTCAGCGCTGGCGAAGCCGTCCTTCAGCATGTTGGCGATCTGGTCGTCGGCCAGGCCGTAACTCGGCTTGACCACCACCGATGCCTGCACGCCCGAGCCCAGTTCCTGCGCGGCCACGCTCAGCAGGCCGTCGGCGTCGACCTGGAAGGTGACGCGGATGCGCGCCGCACCGGCGACCATCGGCGGGATGCCGCGCAGCTCGAACCGGGCCAGGCTGCGGTTGTCGGCCACCAGCTCACGCTCGCCCTGCAGCACATGGATGGCCATCGCGGTCTGACCGTCCTTGAAGGTGGTGAAGTCCTGCGCCTTGGCCACCGGGATGGTGGTGTTGCGCTCGATCACCCGCTCGACCAGGCCACCCATGGTCTCCAGCCCGAGGCTGAGCGGGATCACGTCGAGCAGCAGCAGTTCGCCGTCCTTGGCATTGCCGGCCAGGGCGTTGGCCTGGATCGCGGCGCCCACGGCCACCACCTCGTCGGGGTTCAGGTTGGTCAGCGGCGGCCGATCGAACAGCGCGCCCACCGCTGCCTGCACCGCTGGCATGCGGGTGGAGCCGCCCACCATCACCACGCCGGCCACGTCGTCGCGCTTGAGCTTGGCGTCGCGCAGCACCTTGCGCACGGCCGCCAGGGTGCGGTCGATCAGCGGCCGGGTCAGGGTCTCGAATTGCGCACGGGTCACCGGCACCGCCAGAGGCTGGCCCGCCAGATCCGCCGCCAGCACCGTGGCGTCGGCATCGGTCAGCGCCTCTTTGGCGGCACGGGCGGCCACCAGCACGGCGCGCTTGTCGTGCGCGCTGTCGGCACTGCGTCCGGCCTGGGTCAGCGCCCAGTCGGCCAGGGTCTGGTCGAAATCATCGCCACCCAGAGCAGCGTCGCCACCGGTGGCCACCACCTCGAACACGCCCTTCTGCAGGCGCAGCAGGCTGATGTCGAAGGTGCCGCCGCCCAGGTCGTAGACGGCGTAGAGGCCTTCGCTGGCGTTGTCCAGGCCGTAGGCCACGGCGGCGGCGGTGGGCTCGTTGATCAGGCGCAGCACGTTCAGGCCCGCCAGCTGGGCAGCGTCTTTCGTGGCCTGGCGCTGGGCGTCGTCGAAGTAGGCCGGCACGGTGATCACCACGCCGAACAGATCGTCGTTGAACGTGTCCTCGGCGCGGTAGCGCAGCGTGGCCAGGATCTCGGCCGACACCTCCACGGGTGTCTTGATGCCGGCGCGGGTGTCGATGGCCACCATGCCGGGCTGGTCGACGAAGCGATAGGGCAGCCGGCCGGCATCGGCCACGTCCGCCAGGCGCCGGCCCATGAAGCGCTTGACGCTGGCGATGGTGTTCTCGGCGTCGTCAGCCTGCGCGGCGCGCGCGTCGAAGCCGATCTGGCGGCGGTTGCCATCCAGATAGCGCACCACCGACGGCAGGATGGTGCGGCCCTCACCGTCGGGCAGACATTCGGCCACGCCGTGACGCACGGCAGCCACCAGGCTGTGGGTGGTGCCCAGGTCGATGCCCACAGCGATGCGGCGGGCGTGCGGGTCCGGCGTCTGGCCGGGTTCGGAGAGTTGCAGCAGGGCCATGTTGTTGATCTTGTGGGTCAGCAGGGGTTGGCGTCAGCGGTCCAACGCGGCCAGGCGGCGGGCGATGTCGTCCCGGAAGCGGGCCACAAACATCAGCGCACGCACCTGCTGGGCCGCGGCCGCCATGTCGGCACGCACATCGATGGTTTCAGTCAGCCCGGCCAGCAGGGCGGCCTCTTGCGCAGCCACGGTGTCATCCAGCGCTTCGACGGCATCGGCATCGGCGGCGTCGTCCAGTGCCTCGCGCCATTCCATCTGCTGCATCAGGAACGCGCCAGGCATGGCGGTGTTGTTTTCGGCGTTGATCGGCACGCCATGCAGTTCACACAGGTAGGCGCCGCGCCGCAGCGGGTCTTTCAGCCGCTGGTAGGCCTCGTTCACCCGCACTGCCCACTGCATGGCCAGACGCTGGGCGGCAGCGCCTTCGCTGGCGAACCGGTCGGGGTGCACCTGCGATTGCAGCGCACGCCACTGGTCGGCCAGAGCGGTGGCATCCAGCGCATGGCGCTGCGTCAGGCCGAACAGGGTGAAGTCGTCGTCGGACAGCCGCATCGTCGTCGCCATGGCCAGGCTCACAGGGTCTTGGCCATGAACACCGACAACCCGTTGTCGGGGTAGCCGCCGAACGGGGCGCGCATCGCGTAACCGGCGCGGCGGTACAGGCGCAATGCCTCGGCCTGGTCACGCCCTGTCTCCAGCAGAGCCTGGGTGATGCCCTGGCCGCGCAGTGCCGCTTCCAGCTCGACCAGCAGCACCTCGGCGATGCGCTGTCCGCGCTGGGATGGCACCACGAACATGCGCTTGATCTCGCCAAACGGCTGGCCGCCGCTCTCGGGCTCGGCAGGCATGCGCCGCACCGCGCCGCAGCCCACCGCCACCCCACCCCGCCGCGCCACCAGGAAGCGCACATCGTCCGCCAACAACTGCTCGACGCCCAGGATGTGGTTGTCTTCAGGCGCGTAGAAGCTGGCCAGGTACATGTCCAGCGCGGCCAGCAGGGGCAGCACGTCGGGTTGGTCAGGCCGCTCGGGGCGAATCACAAGCTCTGCATTCATCACATTCCAGACAAGACAAAGGCGCGGGATGCAGCCTCCGCGCCTTGCTGCAAGCTGGGTGCCGACCCAGCGCCGTCGGGCTCAGACCCGGAAAGATTCTCCGCAGCCGCAGCGGTCCTTCTCGCGCGGGTTGTGGAACTTGAAGCCCTCGTTCAGGCCTTCGCGGACGAAGTCCAGCTCGGTGCCGTCGAGATAGGGCAAGCTCTTGGGATCGATCAGCACCTTGATGCCATGCACCTCGAAGATGTGGTCTTCCGGCGCCACGTCGTCGGCGTACTCCAGCTTGTAGGCCAGACCCGAGCAACCGGTGGTCCGGACGCCCAGGCGCACGCCGACGCCCTTGCCACGCTTGCTGATGTAGCGCGTCACATGCCGCGCTGCGGCTTCTGACAGGGTGACGGCCATGGTGTCAGGCAGCCTGGGTGCCGCTGGCTTGCGCCAGGGCTTCGCCATGCTTGGCCTTGT
>JBBAPL010000206.1:0-8165 GCA_040400895.1 Aquabacterium sp. | reverse complement strand
TCGTTCACCCGGTCGACCTTGACCAGCGCGAAGTAGCGTTCACCGTCCTTGGGCACCCGCACTTCACCTTCGACCAGATCACCGGTGTGCAGGTTGAAGCGGCGGATCTGGCTGGGCGAGAGGTAGATGTCGTCGGTGCTGGCCATGTAGCTGGCCTCGATCGAGCGCAGGAAGCCGAAGCCGTCGGGCAAGACTTCGAGCACACCGTCGCCGAACACCTGCTCGCCGGCGCGGGCGCGCTTCTTCATGATGGCGAACATCAGCTCCTGCTTGCGCAGGCGCGAGACGTTGTCGATCTCCAGCGCCTCGCCCATCGTGATGAGTGCGGAGACGTGGAGCGCCTTCAGTTCGGAAAGATGCATGTGTGGATCACCGTGAGGTGGTGGCAGCGTGCCGGGCCAGGGCCGTCTTGCCGGGTGACACCGGCCGCCCCCGAGGGCAACACCGGTCTCCAGAGGCCGATCGCCAGACACAGTGGGCGCAGGAACTGCCGCCACATCGCTGGCGCAATGGCGCCAGGATCATCGTGCACATGGGGATTTGGCCGGAACCTCTCGCCAGAGCCGGGTCAGTGACCCGCAGGCGAGGTGGCTTGAATCGTCTTGTCGCCGGTGCCCTGCAAGGCACGGCTTCCGACGACGGATAAAGAGATTATAGATGCGGCTCGATGAAGGCCGTCAGCTGGGCCTTGGACAGCGCGCCCACCTTGGTGGCGGCGAGCTGGCCGTCCTTGAACAGCATCAAGGTGGGAATGCCGCGGATGCCGAACTTGGCCGGCACTTCGCGGTTTTCGTCGACGTTCATCTTGGCGATCTGCAGGCGGCTGCCGAACTCCTTGGCCGTCTCGTCCAGGATGGGCGCGATCATCTTGCAGGGGCCGCACCATTCGGCCCAGTAGTCCACCAGCACCGGCGTGCCCGACTTCAGCACGTCGGCTTCAAAGGTGGCATCGGTGGTGTGCTTGATCAGGTCGCTGCTCATTGTTCTTCCTTGGGGGCCGTGGCGGCTGGACGGCTGCCTGGTGGAGCCGGGACGCACTGGGCGTGCGTCGCCCACGCTCCATTGCAATTTCCTGCGGGTGATTTTGGCACAAAGGGCCCGCGCGCGCGCTGCGCAAACTGTCGCCGGGCTGGCTCTGGGCTGGACGGAACAGCGCAGTCATTGCCGTTCTGTTTGCCAGTTCGCGCCGGCGCGCCTTCGGTCCAATCGGCCAACACCACTCTGCTGTCTCATGGCCGCCAACTCGCCGCCCCGTCCTGCCGCCCAAGCCGTGCGCCACCTCGGCCGATTCCAGTTGCTGCGCCTGCTGGGCAAGAGCGCGCGCACCATGCTCTGGCTGGTGATCGACCCGCGCGCCGGCCAGGAGATGGTGCTGCTGCTGCCGCGCAGCCAGCCGGCCGATGCCGCCGCCATGCAGCGCTGGCTGGACGCCGCCCGCCGCGCTGCGCGCATCGACCACCCCGGACTGCAGCCAGCGGTGGAGGTGGGCGAGCATGATCGCTGGCCCTACATCGCCTACGACCGCGGCACCACGGTGACGCTGGCCGAGCGCCTGGGCAGCAAGGGCCTGCCGGCCACCGAACTGGTGCCCTGGATGCTGCAGGTGCTGCAGGGCCTGGCGTTTGCGCACGAGGCCGGCGTGGCCCATCACGATGTACAGGCCGGGATGCTGGCGCTGACGGAAGCCGGCAGCTGCAGGCTTCTGGGCCTGGGCGTCGTGCTGCCGCCCGAGGGCGATGCAGGCGGCTTGCAGGCGCAGCGCCGCGCTGCCGAGCGTGACGTGCTGGGCCTGGGTCTGGTGCTGCACCATGCACTGGCTGGTGTGCCGCCGCTGGAACTGGCCGACACGGGCGCGGTGATCGACCGCATGCCGCCGCTGGGCCGGGAGATCGTGCGCCTGCCCTGGACCGGCGCGCACCCGATCCCCGAGCCGCTGCGCGCCATCGTCAACCGCGCCACCGACCGGCAGGAGCGCCAGCGCTACCGCAATGCCCGCACGCTGGAGCGGGCGCTCAACGGCTGGCTGCGCACCGATGGGGAAGCCGGTGGCGGCCCGATCATGTTGCTGCTGGACCGCATGCGTGCGGCCGGGCTGATGCCTGCGATGCCCGGCGGCGCCAGCCGTGCGGCCCGCCTGGCGACGCTGGAGCGTGAGCGCAGCTCCGAGTTGGCCGAGATCGTGATCCAGGACGTGGGCCTCAGCTTCGAGTTGCTGCGCAGCGTCAACGGTGTCACCCAGCGCGGCGCCATGGGTGGCGGCAACGGGGCGATCCTGACGATCCGCCGCGCCATCGAGATGCTCGGCATCGAAGGTGTACGCCGCGCCGCGGCCACCCTGCGCCCCTGGCCCGGGCCGCTCAACGAGGCCCATGCCGCCGAGCTGGCGGCGCTGATCGACCGGGTGCGCATGGCCGGTCGTGTGGCGCAGTGGCTGCGCCCGGCCGGCTACGACCCCGAGGTGGTGTACCTGCTGGCGATGCTGCAGAGCCTGGGCCGCCTGGCGGTGCAGTACCACTTCCCGGAGGAAGCGGCGCAGATCCGTCGGCTGATGCTGCCGGCGCCTCCGGCGCGTGCGGGCGAGCCCGAAGACCCGGGCATGGGCGAAGAGGGCGCGTCGTTTGCGGTGCTGGGCGTCGCCATCGACGCGCTGGGTGTCGGGGTGGCGCGCCACTGGGGCCTGGACGATGCGGTGGTGCACATGATGCGCCGAGTGCCGTGGACGGCGCCGGTGCACAACCCCGATGGTGACGATGACCTGCTGCGCCTGACGGCCAGTTGCGCCAACGAGGTGGTGGATTCGCGCGCCGTGCCGGCACACCACCGTGTGGCCTGGCTGCAGCGGGTGGTGCAGCGCTATGGCCGCATGCTCGGCATCAGCCTGCGGGACGTGCAGTTGGCCGCGCAGGGCGTGTCGCCCCATGACGAACCCGCCGAGCATCCCGCCAGCATGCCAACCAGCATCGCGAAGGGCCAGCCGCCATTGGCCAGCGTGCCGGCCGGGACGGCCCCATGACACCAGCCCCGGGCACACTGCTCGGGCGCTACCGGTTGCTGTCGACACTGGGGCGCGGCGCCCAGGCGACGGTGTGGCGTGCGCACGACGAGCGGCTGGACCGCGACGTGGCACTCAAGCTGCTCCATGCCGAGGCCAGCCAGCCGCTGCCCGGCCAGCCGGCCGACCAGTGGCTGCAGGAGGCGCGCGCCGTCGGCCGGCTGGCGCACCCGCACATCGTGCCGGTGTTCGACGCCGAACGCATCGACGGCCAGGCCTGCCTGGTGTTCGAACTGGTCAACGGCAGCACGCTGGCCGAACGCCTGCGCCAGCGCGGCCTGCTGCCCGCGCGCGACGCGGTGGAGCTGATGCTGGGCGTGGTCGACGCGCTGCGCGCCGCGCATGCCCAGGGCATCGTGCACCGCGACCTGAAGCCGTCGAACATTCTGGTGGACGCCGAAGGCCGGGCGCGGGTGATGGACTTCGGCATCGCGGCCCGGCTGACAGCGGGCGCCGACGGTGACGCGCTGGCCGGCTGCATCGTCGGCACGCCGGGCTATCTGTCGCCCGAGGCAGCAGCAGCGGCAGCACCAGCCGCGCAGATGGATGTGTTTGCCGCCGGCCTGGTGCTGGGCGAGCTGCTGACCGGCCAGCGCCTGCTGCCCGATCGCGAGCCCCGTGCCGCCTTGCGCCGGGTGCTGGGCGAGGACCTGCTGCTGCCCGAGTGCGCCGACGCCGACGACCGGCTGCGCGCCATCGTGCAGCGCGCCATCGCCCGCGACCCGGCTGACCGCTACGACAGCGCTGCCAGCCTGCGTGATGCGCTGATGCAGTGGCTGGCGCCGCCCGACGACGTGCTGGCCGGCACCGGCCACGGCACGCTCGATTTCCTGCTGCGGCGCATGCGCCACAAGACCGACTTCCCGGCGCTCACCGGGCATGTGCTGCGCATCCAGCGCATGGCCAACTCCGACAACGAGACGCTCAACAACCTGGCCGACGAGATCCTGAAGGACGTGGCGCTGACGCAGAAGCTGCTGCGCCTGGTCAACACCGCGCAGTACCGGCGCAATGGCCACGGCGTGTCCACCGTGTCGCGCGCGGTGGCGCTGGTGGGGTTGGCGGGCATCCGCAACCTGGCGCTGTCGCTGGTGCTGGTCGAGCACATGAAGGACAAGGCCCATGCCCAGCGGCTGAAGGAGGAGTTCCTGCGGTCGATGCTCGCCGCGCAGCTGGCGCAGGCGCTGTCAGCCGGCGCCCGCGATGCGGAAGAAGCCTTCCTGGGCGCGATGTTCTACAACCTGGGCAAGCTACTGACCGAGTACTACTTCCCTGACGAGGCCGACGCCATCCGCAACCAGCTGCGGCTGACGCCCGCGCTGGCGGGCGGCAGAAGCCAACCCGACCAGCTCGCCGACCGCGCTGCGCACATGGTCCTGGGCCTGGGCTTCGAAGCCCTGGGCATGGGCGTGGCACGCCACTGGAGCCTGCCGGACAGCCTGCAGCGCTGCATGCGCCGGCCCGACGGCACGCTGCCGGTCCAGCAACTGGCCACCGGCACCGAGCGGCTGCGCTGGCTGGCGGTGGCGGCCAATGAAGCGTCGGATGCCGTGTGGTCCGCCGACGACGCCGGCCTGGCAGCCCAGCTCGACGCGGTGGTGCAGCGCCATGGCCGGGTGCTGGGCCTGGCCGTGCCCGAACTGCGCCGCGCCGTCGATGTCGCCCGCGGTGTGCTGGCCGAGATGGCACCGGCCATGGGCTTGGCGCTGCCCCGCGGCAGCCGCGGCCAGCAGGTGCTGGACCACGCCGGCTCGGTCGACACGCCCGACACCCTGACGCCCCACCGTCTGGTGGCCACGTTGACCGCCGTGCCCGCCGATCCGCCGATGGCCCAGGCCGCCGGCACGCGGGCCGCCCAGCCGGGCCAGGACGATCCGACCCAGCGCTTGCATCCTGCACCCACGCCGGCCCAGGCGGCGGCCACCGCCGTGGTCAGCGACATGCTGGCGGCCGGCATCCACGACATCACCGACACCCTGGCGGGGGACAGCTTCCGGCTCAACGAGGTGTTGCGCATGGTCCTGGAGACGATGTACCGCGCCTTGGGCTTCCAGCGCATGGTCTTCTGCCTGCGCGACCCGGCCAGCGGCCGCCTGCATGGCCGCTTCGGCCTGGGTGACCGGGCGGCGGCGCTCAGCCCGCTGTTTCAGGTGCCGCTGCGCTGGCCCGCTGATCAGACGCCCGACCTGTTTGGCGCGGTGTGCATCAAGGGCAGCGACACACTGATCGCCGATGCCCGCGCGACGGCCATCGCCCAGCGCCTGCCGGCCTGGTACCGGCAGCAGGTGAATGCGCCGTCGTTCCTGCTGCTGCCGATGATGATGAAGCAGGCACCGTTCGCGTTGATCTATGCCGACCAGGCCCAGGCGGGAGCACTGCAGGTGGGTGACCGAGAACTGGCGCTGCTGCGCACCTTGCGCAACCAGGCGGTGATGGCGTTCCGGCAGGCCGCACCGCAGACCTGAGGCGTGGCCTCGGCTGGTGCAGACATTGGGGGTGACGAGCCTGACCCCGGCACTGGTCACAACGGTTGGGGCTGCTTCGTTCCCGACCTGACCCGGTTGGCCGCGCTTCCATGCGGGGAGGCCCGTCGATGACGATTGTAGGTGATGGCCCTTGGCGGCAGCCGGGCGCTGGCCAGCCATGGCCCTTTGTGCGCGCAACGGCAGGGGCCGGCCGTCGTCGTGCCAGTCAGCGCAGCTGCAGTGCGTCGTCGCCGAAGTGCAGGCCCAGCGGCTCGATCAGCAGCTGCTTGGGCCCGGCTTCCACCTGGCCGGCCACCCGCGCGCCGATGCCCAGGCTCTGGGCGATGGCCACGGTGCGCTCGGCGTCGCCCGGCGCCACGAACAGCGCAAAGCCTGCGCCCATGTTCAGCGTGCTGTAGGCCTCCAGGTCGTCCTGCTGGGCCTGCTGCTGAATGAAGCGCAGCACCGGTGGCACCGGTGGCACGGTGTGGATGCGGTAGGTGAAGATCGCCGGGTGGCGTAACAGCTTGCGCCAGCCGTGGCCGGTGATGTTGGCGCTGTAGTGCGGCACGATGCCGGCAGCCCACAGCGCCTCGGTCACCGGTGAATACAGCACCGTGGGCGCCAGCAGCGCCTCGCCGTAGCCCAGGCCCGGGTGGTTGACGGGGTCCACCTCGGTCAGCCAGCCCTGCGGCAGGCGCTCGACCAGCTTGCGCGCCAGGCTCAGGCCGTTGGCATGGATGCCGCTGGAATCCAGCAGCACGATGGCGTCGCCCGCGGCCAGCTTGTCGCCCACGCTCAGCCGCTGCTTGGGATTGATCAGCCCGGTGCAGCTGGCGGCCAGGTCGATGCGCCCGCCTTCGACGATGCCGGCCAGCGCCGGCGTCTCGCCGCCGCCCCAGGCCACGCCGCAGGTGTCGCAGGCGGCCTTCCAGCCGGCCACCAGGGCCTGGGCGCGGGCGCCGTCGGCAAACCAGTCCGACCCGCCGGCGGCCCAGTAGGCCTGCACCACCAGCGGCGTGGCGCCCACCGTGATCAGGTCGTTCACCGCCATGGCGATGGTGTCCTGGGCGATGCCGGCGTACCAGCTGCGGCCGGTCAGCGTGGCCATCTCGTCGGCCACCAGGGCCTTCGAGCCCAGGCATTCGACGATGCTGGCGATGTAGAACGGACCCACGTCCACCACGTAGGCCGATTCACCGCGCGACGCGGTCACCTCACGGAAGCCATGGCCCGCCAGATGGCCCGCAGTGGCCGCCGCTGCGCGCTGCGCGCTGACCTTCAGCGGGTCGATCAGGTCGTAGTTGACGCCCGCCTGGGCGTAGCTGAGGGTGCCGGGGCCGGCGGGGGCGTGAGATGAAGACATGCACTGGATTATCGGCGAGGCACCGCGCCGCCCCGTCTGTGCCGCCGGGCTGGCGCCAACGTCGGATGAAGCTCGTGCCAGGCTGTCGCCAGGGGGGGCCGCCTAGAATATCGCCATGTCTCATGTCGTTCTGGCTCGCAAGTACCGGCCCCGCAGCTTTGCGCAGATGGTGGGCCAGGCGCATGTGGTGCAGGCGCTGGGCAATGCGCTGACCAGCGGCCGGCTGCACCATGCCTATCTGTTCACTGGCACGCGCGGCATCGGCAAGACCACGGTCAGCCGCATCCTGGCCAAGAGCCTGAACTGCACCGGCCCCGACGGCACCGGCGGTGTCACCGCCGAACCCTGCGGCGTGTGCCAGGCCTGCACCGAGATCGACGCCGACCGTTACATCGACTACATCGAGCTCGACGCCGCCAGCAACCGCAGCATCGACGAGATCCGCGACCTGATCGAGCGCGCGGCCTACAAGCCCAGCGTTGGCCGCTTCAAGGTCTTCATGATCGACGAGGCGCACCAGCTCACCAAGGACGCGTTCAACGCCCTGCTGAAGACGCTGGAAGAACCGCCCGACTACCTGAAGTTCGTGCTGGCCACCACCGACCCCGACAAGATGCTGCCCACGGTGCTGAGCCGCTGCCTGCAGTTCAACCTGCGGCCCATGGCGCCCGAGACCGTGGCCGCGCACCTGCAGCAGGTGCTGGCGGCCGAGGGTGTGGCGGCCGATGCGGGCGCGATCCGGCTGCTGTCGCGGGCGGCGCGGGGCTCAATGCGTGATGCGCTGTCGCTCACCGACCAGGCCATCGCCTTCGGCGCTGGCAGCCTGGCTGAAGACGGCGTGCGCGCCATGCTGGGCACGGTCGACCGGTCGCATGCCGCCAACCTGGTGCAGGCCCTGGCCCAACGCGATGGCCCGGCGGTGCTGGCCACGGTCGATGCGCTGCGGGCCATGGGGCTGTCGGCGGCGGGCACGCTGGAAGAGATGGCCGGCCTGCTGCAGCAGATGGCGGTGGAGCAGGCTGTGCCCGGCGCGCTGGACGACGCCGACCCCGACTCCGCCGGCGCCCGCGCGCTGGCCACGCAGTTGCCGCCCGATGAAACCCAGCTGCTCTACAGCATCGTGGTGCACGGCCGGGCCGAGCTGAGCCTGCTGTCGGACGACTATGCGGCGCTGACCATGGTGCTGCTGCGCCTGCTGGCCTTTCCGCCGGCCGGGCCCGCGCCGTCTGCGGCCAGCGCGCCGCGCGCCGCGCCGCTGGTGGCCACCCCGCGCGAGGCGCGC
>JBBAPL010000205.1:0-8211 GCA_040400895.1 Aquabacterium sp. | reverse complement strand
TAGCCCAGGACAACGTGGCCCACGACCACCACGATGAGACCGACGGGGTGTTTGCCCGGGTTCCGTTGTTGGGAAGCGTAATCCACTATTTTGACCTCCAGACGGCCGGTGTGTCGTTGCCGGGCCGCTGTGACATGTGTTCATGAGGCAGCCTCGTGAGCCGCTGGCCGCCTTGCTTGTTGCGGCGGTCGGGAATATAGCTTGAAACATTACTACATCCGCTTGGTGCAACACCCTAAGCCGGGGTGGTCGATGTTGGCAGTGCGTGACGGCATCCGGTCGTAGAAGCAAGGCCGATGCAGGGGCTGCTTGCCTGAGGCCTGCAGGTCCGATGCTGCAGCAGACGGCATGAACCAAAACTACGTTGCGTGGTCTGCCGCGCATGGCGCTGAATCCCCCGGCAGTATCATCCGCTGGCGTTTTGCGAGTCTGCTGGTGCCAGGCCCCTCTCCCGAGCCAATGCCCATGCCCATGCCCATGCCTGGTTTTGCCCTGTTCATCGGCGACCATCTGGCGCGCAGCGTGCGCGGCCGGCCGGGCGCCCCGCCGCATTGACAACCTGCCCTGGGCGCCCACCGCCCGCCCGCACTGCCCGTCAATGCCACCAGGAGACCTGCATGGCCGATCTTTTTGACAACCCCATGGGACTGATGGGGTTCGAGTTCGTCGAGTTCGCCTCGCCCACCGCCAATCTGCTTGAACCGCTCTTCGAGCGCATGGGCTTCAGCCTGGTGGCGCGCCACCGATCCAAGGACGTGGTGCTCTACCGGCAAGGCGAGATCAATTTCATCGTCAACCGTGAGCCGCGCAGCCTGGCCACGTACTTTGCTGCGGAGCATGGGCCGTCGGCCTGCGGTCTGGCGTTCCGGGTGAAGGATGCGCACCATGCCTACCAGCGCGCATTGGATCTGGGCGCGCAGCCGATCGACATCCCGACCGGCCCGATGGAGTTGCGCCTGCCCGCGATCAAGGGCATCGGCGGCGCGCCGCTGTACCTGATCGACCGCTTCGAGGATGGCCGGTCGATTTACGACATCGACTTCGACTTCATCGATGGGGTCGACCGCCATCCGTTCGGCCACGGCCTGCGGTTGGTGGACCACCTCACCCACAACGTCTACCGCGGCCGCATGGCCTACTGGGCCGGCTTCTACGAGAAGTTCTTCAACTTCCGTGAGATCCGCTACTTCGACATCCAGGGCGAATACACCGGCCTGACGAGCAAGGCGATGACCGCGCCAGACGGCAAGATCCGCATCCCATTGAACGAGGAGTCGTCGCGCGGGGCAGGACAGATCGAAGAGTTCCTGATGCAGTTCAACGGTGAGGGCATCCAGCATGTGGCGCTGCTGACCGACGACCTGCTGGCCACCATCGACAGCTTGCAACTGGCTGGCGTGCCGCTGATGGCCGCGCCCAACAGTGTCTATTACGAGATGCTGTCCGAACGCCTGGCCGGGCATGGCCAGCCGGTGGCTGAACTGCAGACCCGAGGCATCCTTCTCGACGGCAGCACCGAGCCGATGAAGACCGGCGGCCAGCCGCGCCTGCTGTTACAGATCTTCTCGCAGACGCTGCTGGGGCCGGTGTTCTTCGAGTTCATCCAGCGCAAGGGTGACGACGGCTTCGGCGAAGGCAACTTCAAGGCGCTGTTCGCGTCGCTGGAGCGCGACCAGATCCGACGCGGAGCGCTGGTGACCGGCGGTTGACCCTTGGCGGCCGAGTGGCCGCCGCCCCGGTCTCGCGGCAAGGCTGTACATCGGGTGCAACCCGGGTGTGGATGCGGCGCGGACTTGGGTGCCCGATGGGCACACGCTGCGCAAGCTAGGGGGTGGCGCTCGACAAATTGTCGATCCCACAATGAATGGACAGGGCTTGGCGGGATGGACCGCACGCCCTGCGTCCAACCCAGGCCCAACCCCCATGATCGGCGACGTGCTCAGCTTGCTGCGGGACCAGCTCGACGCGTTCTTACGCGCCGCGGCGCCTGCTGCCGATGATGGCGCTGGCGACCCCCGCGTGCAGTTGCTCGACGGTGCCAAGGCCGACCCGATCGAGTTTCGGCTGAACGCCATCACCTTGCTGCTGGTCAACATCGAGCAAGAGACCGGCCTGCGTTCGGCTGACCCGTATCTGCGGACGCCCGACGACGCCGGCCTGCGCAAGTTGCAGCCCGAAATCCAGCTGAACTTGCGGGTGCTGGCCGTGGCGCGCTTCAAGGTCTACGAGCAGGGGCTCAACCAGTTGGGCCAAATGATCCGGTTCCTGCAGCGCAACCGGTCGGTTGCGCCAGGCAGCAGCCCGGGCTGGCCGCAGCAGCTCGACCGCCTGGTGCTGGAGCTCGTCACCCTGCCGCAGGGCGAACAGAACGAGATCTGGAGCGCGCTGCGGGTGAGTTATCAGCCGTCGGCACTGTTCCGTGTGCGCCTGGTGGTGTTCCGTGATGCCGATGGCGCGGCTGTGCCGCAGATCACCCAGACCCGGGTGCGGGTCGCGCAGCAGCCCTGATCCCCCTATCAATTTCTGCCACGAACGGAGTGCGATTCATGCCCGTCTACAAGACCCCCGGTGTGTATGTCGAAGAGATCTCGACCCTGCCACCGTCCGTCGCCGAGGTGGCCACGGCCGTTCCTGCCTTCATCGGCTACACCGAACTGGGCCCGGCTGAATCCGCCGAGCCCAAGGTGGTGCGGGTGGCCACGCTGCTGGAGTTCACCTCGGTGTTCGGTGGCGCGGCGCTGCAGAAGTTCAACCTCGGCGTGGGCAGCGGCGGTGCGGCGCTGGTGCTCAGCAGCGCCGGTCCGTCAACCGGCTATGCGCTGCACCACGCGGTCAGCCACTACTTCAAGAATGGCGGCGGTCCGTGCTGGGTGGCGTCCGTGGGCAATTACAAGTCCAACCCGTCGAAGGCGCATTTCAGCGCCGGGCTCTCAGCCCTCGAGAAAGAAGACGAACCCACGTTGCTGGTGCTGACCGACGCCACCTGCGTGCTGGGTGCGCCGGCCTATTATGAGTTGTGCGGCGAGGCCCTGGCCCAGTGCGCCAAACTGGGCGACCGCTTCACTATCATCGACGTGCATGGCGGCGACGCTGCAGCCCTGCGCAACGACAGCAACCTGTCGATCAAGCTGATGTACGGCGCGGCCTACCACCCCTACCTTCAGACATCGCTGCCCGTGGCCTGGCGGGCCGAGGATGTCGAGATCAACCGGCCCGCCGCGGCGGCCGTCAACGTCACCGGCAGCCTGGGCATCGGTGGTGCCAGCGGCATCGTCGTCAGCTTCACCGGCGCGGCGGGCAGCGCGCCCGGCGTGGCCATCACGGCGGGTGCCAAGACCCGGGTGGCCACCTTCACCATCAACGGCGCGCTGTTGACCCTGGTGGATGCGAACAGCAAGACCGGCAATGACATCGTCACCGCCTGGACCACCTTCAAGGGGGCCAATCCGACCTCGGGTTTCGACATCACGCGTGCGGGCGAAGGAACCGGCGCGGTGGCCGCCACCGCCGATGTGCCGCGGACTGCTGTCGGGCTGCCGCAGGCACCCGGCGAAACCCTGGCCAGCGTCGCCCGCAGCGAGACCGGTCTGTACAACGCCGCCCGCACCCTGCTGGAAGCCCAGCGTGTGGTGCTGCCGCCCAGTGCAGCGGTGGCCGGCATCTATGCCCGCACCGACCGCGAACAAGGCGTCTGGAAGGCGCCTGCCAATGCCGGTGTGATGGCGGTGCTGGGCCCGGTCAGCAAGGTCACCGACGACGAGCAGGACCGGCTGAACGAAGACGCCACTGCGGGCAAGTCGATCAACGCGATCCGTGCCTTCACTGGCAAGGGCACGCTGGTGTGGGGTGCACGCACCCTGGCCGGCAACGACAACGAATGGCGCTATGTGTCGGTGCGCCGGTTGTTCATCACCATCGAAGAGTCGGCCCGCAAGGCCACCGCCTTTGCGGTGTTCGAGCCCAACGACGCCACCACCTGGCTGAAGGTGAAGGCCATGATCGAAAGCTACCTGTACGGCCTGTGGGAGCGTGGCGCCCTGGCGGGTGCCAAACCCGAGGCGGCCTACTTCGTGCGGGTGGGGCTGGGCACCACGATGACCGCGCAGGACGTGCTGGCCGGCCGCATGGTGGTGGAAGTGGGCGTGGCCGCCGTGCGGCCGGCCGAGTTCATCATCTTGCGCTTTTCGCACAAGCTGCAGACCGAGTGAGCTGGCACTGCCCACCCGCCACCACCCCTGACACCGTCACTGCAAGGCACACACCATCATGGCAATGACCAAGGACCAGATCAAGGCGAACTACCCGCTGCCGGTCTACAACTTCCGGGTTGAGATCAACGGCGAGGCCATCGGCTTCACCGAAGTGTCCGGGCTGAACATCGCCTACGACACCATCACCCACATCGAGAGTGCCACCCGCGGCGCCGGGCCGCGCATCCTGTACATGCCGGGCAAGCCCAAGATCACCACGCTGACGCTGAAGAAGGGCGTGGTGGCAGGGGTCAGCATCAAGGTGCTCTACGACTGGATCAACACCGTGGCGCTGAACCGCGTGGAAAAGCGCGACATCATGATCCGGCTCTGCGACGAGATCGGCGTGGCGGTGATCACCTGGAAGGTGCTGAACGCCTTCCCGACGCAACTGGACGCGCCCGGCTTCAGCGCCAGCGCCAACGATGTCGCGATCGAATCGATGCAGCTGACCGCCGACGCGGTGCTGATCGAAGAGTCCTGAGCGGCACGCCGCAATCCATGGCGCACAGCCTGTCCGTGCAGGCTGCCAGTTACCCGCTGGCGGCCTACAACTTCCGCGTCACTGTGGGCAGCGTGGCCATGGGCTTTGCCGAGGTCACCGGCCTGGCCCGGCAGTACCAGACACTGACCTACCGGCATGGGCTGAGCTTTGCAGAGGGCGAGCAGATCGTGCGCTGGCGCATCGACCAGTTCAGCGACATGACGCTGCGCCGC
This sequence comes from Aquabacterium sp., assembly GCA_040400895.1. GTDB lineage: Bacteria > Pseudomonadota > Gammaproteobacteria > Burkholderiales > Burkholderiaceae_C > Pseudaquabacterium. The sequence goes on along the minus strand of JBBAPL010000205.1, from coordinate 3,244 downwards.
GGCGTGGTGCAGGGCATGGCCGAGCTGCGTGTCTGGCTGGAAACTGGCGACCTGCGCAGCATCACCGTGAGCCTGTGCGGCGCCGATGGCGTGCCGGCGGTGAGCTGGCGGGTGCAAAAGGCATTGCCGGTGACGCTGGAAGCGCCTGCACTGCAGGCCGACAGCAACAGCGCGGCGGTCGAGACCCTGTCGCTGAAGGTGGCCGGTATCTCGGTCGAGACGCACTGACATGACTTCGGCGCCCATCCTTGGCATGCGGTTCTCGGTGCTGTTCATGGTGGGCGGCGCCGTGCCCAACCCGATCGACCTGCGTTTTGCCAAGGTGTCGGGCCTGGCGATGACGGTGGAGACCGAGACCGTGGTCGAGGGCGGTCAGAACCTCTACACCCAGCAACTGCCGCAGCGCGTCAGCCACGGCAATCTCACGCTGGAGCGCGGCATGGTGGTGGGCTCGCCGTTGAACCTGGAGTTCAACGCCACCTTCAGCGGCTTCAAGTTCGCACCCTGCAATGTGCTGGTCAGCCTGCTGGCCGAAGACCGGGTGCCGCTGGCGGCTTGGCTGTTCATGAAGGCCTGGCCGGTGCGCTGGTCCACGTCCGACCTGGACGCCGGCCAGCCGGGCCTGGTGATCGACACCATGGAACTGGCCTACGGCCGCATGCAGATGCTGCGGGTCTGAGCCCGGCAGCCCAGACGGAAGACAACAGCATGCCCATCGAGATCCGCGAACTGATCGTCCGCAGCGTCGTGTCCGACGACAGGCCAGCGCCGACGTCCGGCGGCCATGGCCGAAGTGACGACGCGCCTGCGTCCGCCCCGATGTCGTCTGAACAGCTGGTGCAGGAATGCGTGCGCCAGGTGCTGCTCGCCCTGGCCCGCGAGCGCGACCGCTGAGCTGCCATGTCGCTGGCCAACCTGTTCAAGCTGGAGAAGATGCGCATCGAGGGCTACCTCGACGAGCGACGCCGCCGGCCCACCAGCCCGGCCCAGATCACCATGATGTTCAACCCGGCGAGCTACCAGCGCCGGCACGCGGTGGTCTACAACGACGCGAAGCTGCAGGCGCTGAACACCGAAGGCCGGCCGGCTCGGTATGCGCTGACCGAGCCGGGCGAGCTGAAGCTCAAGCTGGTGATCGACGGCACGGGTGCGCACCAGTTCGGCGTCGAGCAGTTGCTGGGCCCGATCAGCGTCAAGAAGAAGGTCGCCGAGTTCGAGAAAATGTGCCTGCGCATGAACGGCGACATCCACCAGCCGCACTTCCTGGTGGTGCGCTGGGGGGACTTCAGCTTCCAGGGCCGCCTGCAGACGCTGGATATCAGCTACACGCTATTCGACGAATCGGGTGACCCGCTGCGTGCCGAGCTGGACGTCAGCTTCATCGAAGACCGCGCCACCGAAACCGCTGCGCGCGCCGCCGCCAAGAGCTCGCCCGACCTGACCCATGTGCGCACGGTGCAGGCCGGCGATACCCTGCCGCTGCTGTGCGTGTCGATTTACGGCAGCGCCAGCCACTATCTGCTGGTGGCCCGCCACAACGGGCTGGACGACTTCCGCCAGTTGCAGCCGGGCCAGCAGATCCAGTTTCCGCCATTGCCTGCGGCGGGTGGTGGCCCGCCATGACCACGGCCGCCATGCCGCTTCGAGCAGGGTGCCCGGCGACGCCGGGCGGTGCACCGTGGCGTTGAGTCCACTGACGCATGACGGTGATGTGGTCACCGTCACCGTCAAGGTCGCCGGGCGGGCGATCGAGCATGACGTCGGCCTGGTGTCGGTCGATGTCCGGCGTACCCTCAACCGCCTGCCCACGGCCATGCTCGTCATCCAGGACGGCGACCTGTCTGACACGTCCTTCCCGGTCAGCGACAGCGGCAAGTTCAAGCCGGGTGCAGAGGTCCAGATCCTGGCGCGGTATGCCGATGGCCAGGACGCAACGCTGTTCAAGGGGCTGGTGGTGCGGCATGGCATGGAAGTCGGCGCGCTGAGCGGTGGCGCGCCGCTGCTGAGGGTCGAATGTCGCGACAAGGCCGTGGCGCTGACCCGCCCGCGCCGCAGCCGGGTCTCGGTGGACGCGAAGGACAGCGACGTGTTCACGAAGCTGATCCAGGCCGCCGGTCTGCAGGGCCAGGTGGACACCACCCCCGTGGTGCATCCCTCCCTGGTGCAGTACGACTGCACCGACTGGGACTGGCTGGTGACCCGTGCCGAAGCCCTGGGCCTGGTGGTGGCGGTCGTCGACGGGCAGGTGCGCATCACCCAGCCCGAGGCATCCGCCCAGCCAGTGCTGACACTGACCCTGGGGATGGACATCCACGAACTGGAATTCGACTGCGACGCCTTGGGGCAAGAGGCGGGCGTGGATGCCAACAGCTGGGACCCCGCAGACCTGAAGTCGGCCGACGCCCAGGGCACCAAGCCGGCCGCGCCGTCGCAAGGCGCATTGCGTGGTGACAAGGCGGCTGCCGACCTGGCCTTTGCCAAGTCGACGCGGGTGTTCGCCGGCCCGCTGCTGGCCGCCGAGGCCAAGGGCTGGGCCACGGCCGAGGCGGCCCGCAGCCAGTGGGGCCTGCTGCGGGGCCGCGTGCGGGTGCAGGGCGTGGGCCGCATCCACCCGCTGGATGGGGTGGAGATCAAGGGCGTGTCCAAGGCCTTTGCCGGCAAGGCGCTGGTCACCGGCCTGTGCCACCGCATCGCCGACGGCAACTGGACCACCGACCTCCAGTTCGGCTTGTCAGCCCCGCCGCACCACCGCCGGCCCGACGTCGCCAGCGCCCCGGCTGCCGGGCTGCTGCCGCCCGCCGCCGCGCTGCAGGTCGGCATCGTCGAGGCAGTGGCAGAAGACCCGGGCAGCCAGCACCGCATCCGCGTCAAGGTGCCCGCCCTGGGCGACGCGGCCACCGGCCTGTGGGCGCGCCTGGCGTCGCCCGATGCCGGGAAGGACCGCGGCTTCTGCTTCCGGCCCGAGCCGGGCGACGAGGTGGTGCTGGGCTTCTTCAACAACGACCCACGGCAGCCGGTGGTGCTGGGCGCGCTGTTTGGCAGCAAGAACCCGCCGCCTTCCGCGGTGTACGACAGCAGCGACAAGAACAACCTGCGCGGCCTGGTCACCCGCAGCGGGCTGTCGCTGCTGATGGACGACGACAAGAAGCAGCTCAGCCTGCAGACCCCGTCCGGCGCCAAGCTGCTGCTGGACGACGACGGCGAGGCCATCCTCATCAGCGACAAGCACGGCAACAAGATCACG
>JBBAPL010000204.1:0-8234 GCA_040400895.1 Aquabacterium sp. | reverse complement strand
CCGACGTGCCTGGCAAACCCAGGTAGCTGACCTGGATGGGCACAGCGCGGTGGCCCAGGATGGCCGGCCGGGCACCATTGGTCAGGCCCTGCAGATCCACCAGCACATCGATGCCGGCCTGGGCGATCAGCTTGGCAGCCGTGGTGTCGTCCACACCGCCCAGGCGCACCAGATGATCCATGGACCGGACGATGCGCCTGCGCTGCGGCTGGTCGCTCTCGGGTGTCCAGCAGAAGGCCCACACCTCGAACTTGTTGCGGTCATGCAGTTCGAACAGCTCCGGCGTGAGCAAGCCCACCGCATGCATGTGCAGGTCACCCGACAGGTAGCCGATCTTGATCTTTCCAGTGCGCGGCGGCATGGTGCTGTGCAAGGGCACGACTGCCCCCTTGGGCACCCGGTCGTTGGCAAACCGCACCGCGGACAGCAGTTGCAACGCAGGGTCGTCGGACAGGCCCATCATCGCCAGCAGCGACGTGCCCTGCAGCAGCCGGTTGGCCCCCGCATTGCCCACTGGCTGGTACACCGGCCAGGCACACTGCTTCTGGCGCAGGTGCACATAGTGCTGGATCACGCTGGACTGGGTCGGGTCCAGCAACAGGCTGTCCTTGAGCGCCGCCTCGGCTTCCGGGTAGCGGCGCAACTGCTCCAGCAACCGGCCCATGTTGTTCCAGGCATGCACCTTCAGGTCTGTCGCCGGGTTGGCGCCGATCACTGCCCGCCACTCCGTCAGGGCCGCTTCATGCTGGCCGCCGCGTTCCAGCAGGTGGCCCAGGTTCAACCTGGCGTGCGGAAAGTCTGGCTGCAACGCCACGGCACTGCGGTACGCAGCCTCGGCCTCTGCGGTGCGCTGCAGCGCCCCCAGCAACGTGCCCAGGTTGAAGAAGGCGACATGGCGCATTCCCTGCGGCCCGTCTTGCACCCACTGCTGGTAAAGCACCACGGCCGCTTCGGTGCGTCCAGCCTGCTGCAGGCGCTGCGCCTCGTTGACCAGATCGGCCAGCGTCAGCGGGGGGGCGGAAACGTTCAGGACAGCGTCGGGCATGCGGGCTCCGGGCACGGCACAAGTGGCCTTCATCGTAGGAGCGCGCAGCCCATCTGATCGCGGGGAAATGGCCCGGTGCAGCCCTGCTTATCGGCCCCGCCATGGCAAAAGCCGGGCATGGCCCGGCTGTCGCTGCCCAGGTCGGGCGGCGGCGGGTCAGGCCAGGCGGAAACCACCGACCACCTCCACCAGGCGCCCGGCCTGGTGGCGCAGACTCTCGGCGGCGGCGGCACTCTCTTCGACCAGCGCGGCGTTCTGCTGCGTCACCTGGTCGAGCTGGCCGACGGCGTCGCCCACCTGGCTGATGCCGCGCGACTGCTCGGCGGTGGCGTTGGAGATCTCGCCGATCAGCTGGCTGACCTGCTGCACCTGGCGCACGATGTTGTCCATCGACTCGCCGGCGGCATGCACCTGGCGTGCACCCAGCTCCACCTTCTCGGCGCTGCTGCCGATCAGGCCCTTGATCTCCTTGGCGGCATTGGCAGAGCGCTGAGCCAGGCTGCGCACCTCGCTGGCCACCACCGCGAAACCGCGCCCCTGCTCACCAGCGCGGGCGGCTTCCACCGCCGCATTCAGCGCCAGGATATTGGTCTGGAAGGCGATGCCGTCGATCACGCCGATGATGTCCGAGATCTTGCGCGACGAGGCGGCGATGTCCTGCATCGTGGCCACCACCTGGCCCACCACCTCGCCGCCACGGGCCGCCGCGGCCGATGCACCGCTGGCCAACTCGCTGGCCTGCTGGGCGGTTTCGGCGTTGGTCTTCACCGTGCCCGTCAACTGCTCCATCGAGGCCGCCGTCTGCTGCAGGTTGCTGGCCTGCTCTTCGGTGCGCTGGCTCAGATCGGCGTTGCCTGTCGCGATCTCGGCGGAGCCGGTGGCGATGCTCTCGCTGCTGCCGCGCACTTCGCCCACCAGCTGCGCCAGGCGTTGCCGCATCTCCTGCATGGCGGCGAGCAGGCTGCGGGTGTCGCCCGGACGGACGGCAACGGTCACCGACAGGTCGCCGGCGGCGATGGCAGTGGCCACCCGCTTGGCCTCGGCAGGCTCACCGCCCAAGTCGGCCATCACGACGCGCACCACCCAGGTGGCCATGGCGGCAGCCCCCAGCACCGAGAGCAGCGCAAAGCCTGCCAGCAGGTTGCGGGCCACCGCATAGTCAGCCTGCGCCTCCAGGTGGGCCTTCTTGTTGCTGGCCTCCTGGTAGGCGATGTTGGCGTCGAGCGCATCCTGCCAGGCGGCCATGGCTGGTCCGGCCTGCTTCAGCACCAGGGTGGAGCCGAGCTCGAAGTCATTGTCCAGGCCGGCCTTGATCGCCTGGTCATTGACCGCACGGGCCTTGTCGCGTGCTGCGGCGATGGCCGCACGGTGGGTCTGTGCTTGCGGCGAGGCAGGAATCTTCTCCAGTGAGGCCTCAGCGGCGTTGTAGTGGGCGCGCGCTGTGTCGATCTTCTTGCGCTCCACCTCGGACTCGGCATCGTCAGTCATCAGCACCAGGGTGCGGGTGACACGCGAGACGATGTGGACTGATTCCGACATGGTCTGCAGCAGCGACATCTTCTGGTTGTTCACCAGCACCACGTTGTCCAGTGCCACCTGGATCTGCGCCATCTTGTACAGGCCCAGGCCGCTGCTCAGCAGCGACATCAGCACCAGGGCGGAGAAGCTCAGGCCCAGGCGCTTGCCCAGGGTCAGGTTTTGGATGTTCATCGAGTCGGTCCTCGGGTGCAGTCTGGCGACTTGGGCTGGCGCGCTGGGCGCACCAGAGACGGATCGGATGCCACCGGGCAAGGCTGCGCGCCATCTGGTGCGCAGACGCCTGCAGCCGGCGCAGAGACAAAAAAGAAGGCGGCCCCTCAGGCCGCCTGTGCTGTGGTGCGTGACGGGCCTAGAAGCCCAGGCTGGCCAGCAGGTCGTCCACCTCACCCTGGTTGGTCACCACATCGGTGCGCCCTTCAGGGTTGACCACGGGGCCAGCCAAGACATTGGGGTCCACTTTCTCGCGCTGCTCAGGCGGCACCACCTGCACCAGCAGCTTGACCAAGCTGTCCTCCAGTTCGTTGGCCAGGCTCACCACCTTGGCCACCACCTGGCCGGTCAGGTCATGGAAGTCCTGCGCCATCATGATGTCGGTCAGGTGGTTGTCGATCACCCTGGTGCGCGCCTCGACGTCATTGACGAAGTTGAACACCGCGCCCGACGCCACCGCCTTCACCGGGTCGGCCAGCAGCGCTGCAGCCAGGCTGCGGGTCTGGTCGGCAATGGCCGCATGCTCGGCCTTGGCCTGGTCAACAGAGTTCAGCACCTTCTCGGCGGCCGCAGCCGTCTTGGTGGCGATGTAGCTCAGGCGGCTGCGGGCGTCGGGGATGCCGTCGGCCGCCATCTGCAGCTTGGGCATCACACCCAGCTGCTGCATGGTGTCGTGCAGCAGGCGGGTGATGGTGCCCAGTTGCTGAAATACCTCGGGCGATGCCATCGCACCTTGTTCGGGTACCAGGGCCGCGATGTCTTCCATTTTCATGGCGCACTCCTCAAGGTTGGGCCGTCAGGCCGTGGCCGCCAGCTTCTGCATGATCTTGGTGACTTTTTCTTCCAGCGTGGCCTTGGTGAAGGGCTTGACCACGTAGCCAGCCGCACCACTCTGCGCTGCCAGCAGGATGTCTTCCTTGCGGGCCTCGGCCGTCACCATCAGCACGGGGATGTGCTTCAGGCTCGCTTCAGCCTTGACCGCCTTGAGCAGGTCGAAACCGTTCATGTTGGGCATGTTGATGTCGCTGACGACGAAGTCGTAGCGGTTGGTCTTGAGCATCTGCAGGGCGATCGCGCCGTCCTCGGCCTCTTCCACGTTGTTGCAGCCCATTTCCTTGAGCAGGCCGCGCACGATGCGGCGCATGGTGGAGAAGTCGTCGACGACCAGGAACTTGAGGTCGGAGGGATTGCTCATGTCTGTCCTCGGGATGGTGCTGGAAAGCTGTGGAGTGAAGGGCGTGTCGGGCCGGCCGATGGAGGCTTATCGGCCGCTGGGGTTCGGACTTGACACCAGCGTGGGCTTTTCGGGCCGGATGCTGGGGTTGGTCTCGGGTTGCTGCGGCTCCACCCGGTCTGCGGTGGGGCGGTAGAAGCGGTCTTCAGCATCGCGGTTCATCACGATGATGCTGATGCGCCTGTTCTGCGGGTCGACCGGGTCGTCTCGGTTGAAGGGCTGGCTGCTGGCGAGGCCCTGCACCCGCAGCACCCGCTCTTCGGTCATGCCGCCGGCCACCAATTCACGCCGGGATGCATTGGCCCGATCGGCCGACAACTCCCAGTTGCTGTAGCCGGCACCGCCAGCTCCAAATGGCTGGGCGTCGGTGTGGCCTTCCAGCGTCAGCCGGTTCGGTACCTCGAGCAGCACGCTGCCGATGGCCCGCAGCAGCTCGCGCATGTACGGTTTGACGACGGCACTGCCGCTGTCGAACATCGGACGGCTGAGTTCATCGACGATCTGGATGCGCAATCCGTCACGGGTGAGGTCCAGCTTGATCTGCGATGCGAACTGCGCAAGCTTGGGGTTGTTCTTGAGCTCGCTCTCCACGCGCTCGCTCAACTCCTGCAGCTTGGTGGCTTCGGCCACGCGCTGCTCATGGCGCAGCGCCTGCAGATTGATGGTGTTGCGCGGGGCTTCGACATCGCCTCGCTTGACCTGGCCACCCGACCGGGTGAGGTCCTGCCCGCCGCCCTTGACGACCGACGATGAATCCCCCGAGCCAGAACCGCCGTGGAGCAGCGCCACCTTCAGCGGGCTCTGGAAGTAGTCGGCAATGCCCTTCTTGTCGCCCTCTGACGTGCTGCCCAGCAGCCACATCAGCAGGAAGAAGGCCATCATGGCGGTCACGAAGTCGGCGTAGGCGATCTTCCAGGCGCCACCGTGCGCTGAGTGGCCGTTCTTCTTGATCTTCTTGATGATGATCGGTTGCAGCTTCTTGGCGTCACCGGCCATCTCAATCTCCGTTCAATGGGCTGTGCGGCATCACTTCTTCTTGACGTGCTGTTCGAGCTCGGTGAACGACGGCCGGTCGCCCGAGAAGAGCACCTTGCGCCCGAACTCGATGGCCACCTGGGGCGCATAGCCCTGCATGCTGGCCAGCAGCGTGGTCTTGATGCACTGGAACTCCTTGCCAGCGTCTTCCACCTTCTGCTCCAGCAGGCCGCCCAAGGGCTCCACGAACCCGTAGGCCAGCAGAATGCCCAGGAAGGTGCCGACCAGGGCCGAGGCGATCATGCCGCCGAGGATCGCCGGCGCCTGGCCCACCGACCCCATGGTGTTGACCACGCCCAGCACCGCGGCCACGATCCCGAAAGCAGGCAGACCGCCAGCCAGGCGGCCGATGGCGGCCACCGCCGCATGCTCTTCCTGGTGGTGCGTCTCGATCTCGCTGTCCATCAGGCTCTCGATCTCGTGCGCGTTGAGGTTGCCCGAGACCATCATGCGCAGATAGTCGGTGATGAACTCCACCACATGGTGGTCATTGCCGACCACCGGATACTTCTGGAAAATGGCCGAGCTGTGCGGGTCCTCGACGTCCTTTTCGATCGACATCAGGCCTTCCTTGCGGGCCTTTTGCAGGATGTCATACATCAGCGCCAGCAGTTCCAGGTAGCGGGCCTTGCTGAACTTGCCGCCCTTGAAGCACTGGCCCAAGCCACGGAACGTGGCCTTGATCACCTTCATCTGGTTGTTGGCCAGGAATGCACCGGCGGCTGCACCGAAGATGGTGATCATCTCGAAAGGCAACGCCTTCAGCACCACCTGGATGTTGCCCCCGTGGAAGATGTACACGCCGAAGATGCAGACCATCGCAAGGGCCCAGCCAACGAGAACGAACATGGTGTGGGGTTTGCAGTGTGGGGTTCAGCGCAGGCCCGGGCGGGCCCGCTGGATGCTGGGGTTATCGGCCGGCACGCTCACGGGTTGAGACATCGGCACCAATGCGGTAGGCCCACACCGATTGCCGGCCTGGGCGATGCAATGCTGCTGTGGGCTCCACGCCGGGCACGGGGAAGTCCAGGCTCAGCAGCCAGGCGCCCGGTTCCAGTTCGGCGCAGGCCTTGGCCCAGGCGCGGGCCATGCTCTCCGGTCGCTGGAACAGATAGACCGCAGCGCACCCCTGCCAGCTGTCGATCCACATGTCGCCACGGCGCACAGCGGCCCAGGGGCAGCGCAACGCGGCGGCCAGGCGCAGCGGCCCGCTCCATTCGATGCCTTCGGGCCTGGCCTGCGGCCAGCAAGCGCGCAACGCAACCAGGCCATGTCCCAAACCGCAACCGGCGTCCAGCACCCTGGCACCAGGCGCCAGTCGCACCACATCGGCCAGGCCGGCCAGCGCGCCGGCGGGGGTGGGAAACAGCGGCGCATCACGCCAGGCGCGCAGCGGGTAGGCTGCCAGCAACAGCGCCAACGGCATCAACCAGGCCCACGGCGGCACGGCCGCAGCACCGCTGAGCGCCGCCGACACCGGAAAGCCACCAGCCATGAACAGCCTGCGCCAGCCGCTGGCCCGGCGTGGCAGAAGGGCCAGCAGCGCCCCGACAACTGCCGCGCCCAGCCAGGCTGCGGCCGATGGCCAGGCTTGCGCGGCTGCCAACGGCCCCAGACCCCACAGGCTCGACCAGGCGGCCAGCCAAGTGGCAAGGGCTGGCAGCGGCCACGGAAATCGGCCACATGACGACCATGGCTGGGCGGCGGGAGTCGGCATGGCCTGCATGCGTCCAGTGTGCACAAGCGCACCCGCTGCCAATCGGCGGAAAAGCCGGGCGCTTCAGGGGTCGGCAAGGTCTGGCCTGGCCAGAAAAATGGGCGAGACCCCGGAGGATCCCGCCCAGAAGGCACAGGAACTGTGCCAGGAGGAGACAAGCAAGAAACTCAAAGGCATCGGCTGGTGCCGTCAGACCCGCCGGGCCGTCCAGCCGTTGAACAGTCAACCGGCCGCCGCAGCCCCGCCTGCAGGGTGCGGCGGCCTGGGGAATCAATCCACCATGCACTCCTGCGCGCTCGGCAGGCGGATGGCGCCGGCATTGCGGCCCTTGCCAGCACGCGCCGGCGGGTTGCACAGGCCGCACACATAGTGGCGGGCAATCTCATGCGGGTGGGTGACGAAGTGGCCGCCGCACTTGCTGCACTTGGTCATGGTGAGCATGCCGTTGTCGACGAACTTCACCAGCCGCCAGGCCCGGGTGACCGACAGCTGCGGCTCCAGCCCCTGGGCACCCACCTGCTCCATGTAGAGCTTGTAGGCCTTGATCACGGTGTCGATCTCGTCGAGCTCGGCCACCTTGTTCAGGTACTCATGGATGTTCAAGAACAGGCTGGCGTGGATGTTGGGCTGCCAGGTCATGAACCAGTCGGTGGAGAACGGCAACTGGCCCTTGCTGGGGCTCTTGCCGGCAACCTCCTTGTACAGGCGCAGCAGGCGCTCGTAGCTCAGGTCGGTCTCGCTCTCCAGCACTTGCAGGCGTGCGCCGAGCTTGATCAGCTCGACTGCGGTGTCGATCTGCTTGGCTTCGGTCAGGATGCTCTTGGTGCGCGACATGGTTCTCTCTCCTGGTGGCTGTTGGTGTGGGCTGGCGGTCGGCGAGCTTATGCAGCTTCTTGGTGGCGGCCAGCCATCAGGATCGAGGCGTGCAGGCGGCTGACGCTCTCGTTGGCGGCGCTCTTGCCGTGGCTGGTCAGCAGGCCCCAGACCAGGTCGTCGTCGCAGCGCATGCGGCACAGCAGGGTGCTGCCGGAGGCGATCTTCATCATCTGTGCCGGCGTCAACGTGGCGATCATTGCGGCTGAATCCTCGCTCAGACCCAGGCGGAACAGGGCCTGGTCGCGGTCGGTGCGGATCAGGGTCTGGGCCAGCATCAGGTACGACAGATTGGCTTCGCGGATTTCGGCAAGGATCTGGTCAGAGTTCATGGTGTTGGTCCGGTGGGTGGTTTCGGCGGTTGTTGCCGGGCTGTGGGCCCGGCGTGAAACCAACTGTAGGGACCGCAACAAGGCGGCAACATCAGGCCAATTCGTCATCTTGAGTCCCTGTTCTTCGGGTCGGCGTGTCAGGCAGATTCCTACAAGCCCGTCGGTGTCAGGCGCCGGCGGGTCACGCGGCACCGGGATCGTGTCCCAGCGCGTGGTGTAAGTCTGTGAGCCCGGGAGGGCTGGAGTGCG
>JBBAPL010000203.1:0-8238 GCA_040400895.1 Aquabacterium sp. | reverse complement strand
ACGGGCTCAGCTCGCTGGGCTTCAACACCATGGTGCAGCCCACGGCCAGGGCCGGCGCCACCTTGCAGGCGATCTGGTTGATCGGCCAGTTCCACGGCGTGATCAGACCGCACACGCCGATCGGCTCCTTGGCCAGCAGGGTGGAGCCGCGCTGCTCGCTGAACTTGTAGTCCTTCAGCACGTTCAGCGCGGTGGTCAGGTGGCCCACGCCCATCGCGGCCTGGGCCTTCTGGCTCAGCACTGCCGGCGCGCCCATCTCTTCGGTGATGGCCGCGGCCATGTCGGCGTAGCGCTTCTTGTACTCGTTGATGATGGCTTCCAGCAGCGCCACGCGGTCGGCCACGCTGGTCTGGCTGTAGCTGGCGAAGGCGGCGCGGGCGGCGCGCACGGCGGCGTCCACGTCGGCGGCGCTGCCCATGCTGATGCGCCCGGCCACGGCTTCGGTGGCGGGGTTGGTCACGTTCAGCGTCTTCGGGGTGACCGGGTCGACCCAGGCACCGTTGATGTAGAACTGGAGGTAGTCACGCATGGCGTTCGGCTCGGTGTGTGGAAGGGGGCTCTCAGTTTGCACCATCGCCCACTGGCCCGGCGTTGCCCAGGGTGACAGCGCAGGGGGCGGGTCGGGCTGTCGCCGGCGTGGCCGCGGCTGGCGGGGGCCGGGGCTATCGTGCGGTGGATGTCCGGCCCCGCCACCCCCTCTGCCTCGGCGCCCTTGCGCCTGTCCACCCAGGATCGCCTGGCCCTGTTGGCCACGATGATGGCGGTGGCGCTGGTGACGCTGGACGCCACCCTCACCAACACTGCCTTGCCCGCCATCGCCGCCGACCTGCAGGCGCAGCCGGCGCAGGCCATCTGGGTGGTCAATGCCTACCAGCTGGCCGTGGCAGGTTGCCTGCTGCCGTTTGCCGCGCTGGGCGACCGGTTGGGCGCACGCAAGGTGCACCTGGCCGGCCTGGTGTTCTACATGCTGGCCACGCTGGGTTGCCTGCTGGCGCCCAGCCTGCCCACGCTGGCGGCCGCCCGGGCGCTGCAGGGCGTGGGCGGCGCGGCGATGATGAGTGTGAACATCGCGCTGGTGCGCCAGCTGTACCCGCCCCAGCACCTGGGCCGTGGTGTCGGCTTGAACGCGCTGGTGGTGGGGGCTTCGTTCGCGGCCGGGCCGTCACTGGCGTCGCTGGTGCTGGCCGTGGCGTCCTGGCATTGGCTGTTTGTCGTCAGCCTGCCGGTGGCAGCCTTGTCGCTGGCGGTGGCCTGGCCGACGCTGCCGCGACCCACCCGACCCGGCACCGCGCTGCTTGATCCGGTCACCGCGTTGTGCGCCGCCGTGTGCTTTGCCGGGCTGATCGGTGGCTTGAGCGCGGCCACCCAGCGCCAGCCGGCCATGGTGGTGGCACCGGTGCTGGTGCTGGCGCTGGCCGCCGGCGCGCTGCTGCTGCACCGCCAGGCCGGCCACCCCGCGCCGCTGCTGCCGGTCGACCTGCTGCGGCGGCCGATGTTCGCGCTGTCGGTCGCCACCGCGCTGTGTTCGTTCTGCGCCCAGGGCCTGGCCTTCGTCAGCCTGCCGTTCTTCTTCGAGACGGTGCTGTACCGCGACCCGGTGCAGACCGGCTTCCTGATGGCACCCTGGGCGATCGTGGTGGCAGCGGCCGCCCCGCTGGCCGGGCGGCTGAGCGACAGCCATGCGCCGGGCCTGATGGGCGGCGTGGGCCTGGCCATCCTCAGCGCTGGCCTGGTGGCCATGGCCACGCTGCCGGGCGACGCCTCGGTGCTGCGCATCGCCACCAGCATGGCGGTGTGCGGCCTGGGCTTCGGCCTGTTTCAGTCGCCCAACCTGAAGGCCATCATGTCGGCCGCACCGCCCGAGCGTGCCGGCGGCGCCAGCGGCATGGTGGCGATGGCCCGGCTCAACGGCCAGGCCCTGGGCGCAGCCCTGGTGGCGCTGTGCTTCGGCATCGCCGGCAGCCAGGGGCCCACCGTGGCGCTGGCGCTGGGCGCCGGCTTCGCGGCGCTGGGTGCGGCCGCCAGCGCCGCCCGGCTGTGGGTGAAGTCGCACTGACCGCAGCCAGTGCCCGGCCGCGCCGGGCCTACCATCAGACCGCGGCAGCCGGAGGGGCCGCATCCCGCCAAGCAACGAACGAGGAGACACCATGACCCCACCCAACGCAGACCGCCGCCACTGGCTCACCCAGGCCGCCGGCCTGGCCACGGGCATGGCCGTGCCCGGCCTGGGCCGAGCCGCTGACGTCTGGCCCACCAAGCCGGTGCGCCTGGTGGTGCCGTTCGCGCCTGGCGGCAGCAGCGAGATCGTGGCCCGCACCACCGCGTTCGAGCTGTCGAAGTCGCTGGGCCAGTCGGTCTTCGTCGACAACAAGCCCGGTGCCGCTGGCAACGTCGCGATGCAGGAGGTGGCCGGCGCCACCGACGGCCACACCATCATCCTGGGCCACATCGGCACGCTGGCGGTCAACCCGTACATGTTCGACAAGCTGCCGTATGACCCGGTGAAGGACTTCAAGCCGGTCAGCCTGCTGGCCAAGGTGCCCAGCCTCTACCTGGTGCGGCCCGACCTGCCGGTGGCCAACCTGAAGGAGTTCATCGCCTACGCCCGCAAGAACCCGGGCAAGCTGAACTACGGCTCGGCCGGCAATGGCAGCGCCGGCCACCTGGCGATGGAATACCTGAAGATGGTGACCGAGACCTTCATGCTGCATGTGCCCTACCGCGGCACCGGCCCGCAGCTGACCGACCTGCTGGCTGGCCGGCTGGACGCCGCCAGCGTGGGCGCGCCGGCGGTGATGCAGTTCATCAAGACCGGCAAGCTGCGCTGCCTTGCCACCGGCACGCCGCAGCGCATTGCCCAGCTGCCTGACGTGCCCACCGTGGCCGAGCAGGGCTGGCCCGGTTTCGAGATGACGCAGTGGTACGGGCTGCTGGCCCCCGCGTCGATGCCGCAGGCGGCGGTCGACCGGCTGGCCGTGGCCGCCGCCGCCGCCGTGCGCCAGCCGGCCGCCGTCGACAAGCTCAGCAACGACGCGGCGATTGCCGTGGGCGGCACGCCGGCCGAGTTCGCCCGGTTCATCACCGCCGAGCAGCAGCGCTGGAAGGCGGTGGTGGCGCGCGCCAAGATCAAGCCCGACTGAACGCGGGCGGCGATGGCGGTGCAGCCTGGACTGGTTCGCGCCCGCATCTCAACGGTGACGTGAAGATCCCCGGTCGTTGCGTCGCTGAGAGGTGCAGCAGCGGCACGCCGGCGATGCCAGCCCGCACCCGGGTGTCCACCCGACCAGGCGGCGCCATGCGGGGCCGGCGCCCTTGCTCAGCTCTGCCGCCGCGTGGCCAGCCAGATGCTGGGCAGGATCAGCGTGGCACCGGCCGCGTGGTACCAGGCCGGCGGCTCGCCCAGCAGCAGCCAGGCCGTACCGGCGGCGTACACCGGCCCCAGGTACAGCACCAGCGCGGTGGGCCCGGCGCCCAGCTCGCGCAGCATGAACGAGTAGGCTTGGTAGGCCACCATGCCGGGCAGCACCGCGGCGGCCACCACCAGGCCCACGGCCTGCCAGCTGAAGGCCGGCGGCGTGACCAGCGCCAGCTCCAGCGCGGTGAAGGGCAGCAGCATCAGGATGCCGCCGGCGGTGATGGCCACCAGCCGTGCCGCCGCGTCCAGCTGGCTGGGCCACAGCCGCAGCAGCACCGAATACGCCACCCAGCTGATGCCGGCAGCCAGCACCCAGCCGTCGCCCACGGTGAAGCGCACCGCCAGCAGGTTGCGCAGGTCGCCCCGGGCGATGACGAACAGCACGCCCGCCAGCGCCAGCGCCACGCCCACCACCTGGCTGGGCGCCATGCGTTCGCCCAGCAGCAGCGCGCCCACCACCGCGATGGCCACCGGCGTGGCCGCATAGATCAGTGCGATGTTGGCCGACGACGTGGTCTGCCCGCCGATGTAGACGAAGGCGCCGCAGACCCACATGCCCAGGGCGCCCAGCACCAGCAGCTGCTTCCATTCGGCCGCCAGCCAGGGCTGGCCGGCGCGGCGCAGCGTACCCCAGGCCAGCGGCAGCATCAGCGCGAAGGCCAGGCTCCAGCGGCCCAGTGCCAGCACATGCGGCGCGATGACATCGGCCGCCGCGCGGGCGATCAGGTAGTTGCTCGACCAGGCCAGCGGCACCAGCCACAGCAGGATGCGGGCGAAACGCTGGCGGCGTTCGGCCTGGGGGTCGACGTGCGTGGTGGCGGGAGCGGTCAAGTCGGCGGAAGCGGGCTGCGGCGCTCGATTGTCACCGCCGTGCTACCTTGCGGCCCCGCCCGAACCCCACCCCACTGATCAGGAGACGCACCATGTTCAACACCGCCATTGCCGGCAGCCTGCCCAAGCCCGCCTGGCTGGCCGAGACCGGCAAGCTGTGGCCCAAGTGGCAGGCCGAGGGCGACGCCCTGGCCCGCGCCAAGGCCGACGCCACGCTGCTGTGGATCAAGCTGCAGGAGGACGCCGGGCTGGACGTGATCGGCGACGGCGAGCAGAGCCGCCAGCACTTCGTCCACGGTTTCCTGGAGCAGGTGGACGGCATCGACTTCGCCAACAAGGTGGAGATCGGCATCCGCAACGACCGCTACAAGGCATTGGTGCCGCAAGTGGTGGCGCCGCTGCGCCTGAAAGGCCGGGTGCATGCCACCGAGGCCCGCCTGCTGCGTGCGCACACCAGCAAGCAGATCAAGTTCACCCTGCCTGGGCCCATGACCATCGTCGACACCGTGGCCAACAGCCACTACGCCGACCGGGTGGCCATGGCAATGGCCTTTGCCGAACTGCTGAACGAAGAGGCGCTGGCGCTGCAGGCCGACGGCGTGGACATCATCCAATTCGACGAACCAGCCTTCAACGTTTACCTGGACGAAGCCGCCACCTGGGGTGTGCGGGCGCTGGAGCGGGCGGCACAGGGGTTGACCTGCAAGACCGCGGTGCACATCTGCTACGGCTACGGCATCGAGGCCAACATCGCCTGGAAGAAGACCCTGGGCGACCAGTGGCGCCAGTACGAGACGGTGTTCCCCGCGCTAGCCGCCAGCTGCATCGACCAGGTCAGCCTGGAATGCATCCACAGCCAGGTGCCACCCGAGCTGATGGCCCTGCTGACCGGCAAGGAGGTGATGGTGGGCGTGATCGACGTGGCCAGCGACGTGGTGGAGACCCCCGAAGACGTGGCCGACACCATCGGCCGGGCGCTGCAGTTTGTGCCCAAGCACCGGCTGATCGCCTGCACCAACTGCGGCTTGGCGCCGATGCAGCGCAGCGTGGCCGAAGCCAAGCTGCGCGCACTGGCCGAAGGCGCCGCCCTGGCCCGCCAGCGGTACGCCTGAGCCGGACGGTCGGCCGTGCCTGCGCACGGCCGGTCGCCTGCGAAGGTGCGGCGCGTCTCGCGCCGCGGCCTTCGAGACACAGCGGCGGACCACCCGGTTCGACCCGATCTGCGCCTCGCGTGTGCAGACCTGGTCGGCACCTGCGTCTCGGGCTGCAGGGGTGGCGCAAGCGGTGGCCAGCACCGCCAGAGCCAACAGGCTGGCCGCCGTGGCCCAGCGTGCGGGCCGGCGGCCCATGGGCCGCTTGCAGCGTCAGGCGCGCGCGGGGCGGTCAGGGGCCATTGCATGGTGTGGGATCAACAGGGGGTTGAGGAGCGCGGAGTGCGAGGATGCTTTGGGCGTCTGCGCCAGACGACGCAAGCGCTGGCCGGTGCGGCGCCCGGCCGCGGAGATGGCGCCGTTCGGCGCCCCTGTTCGGCTGACTGTCGGCCGGCCCATCGGCCGAAGAATGGCCATGTGCACCGTGGATGTCTGCATGCCGTGCACCCACCCGTCCTGCCACCGTTCCAGCCAAGGGGGCTGCCATGCACACCCAACCCCGCCCCGCCAGCCCGGCCGCGCCAGTGCCGTCGCATGAGCTGCGGTTCGACTCGCTGTTCTACCCCGGCCGAGGGCTGGCCGTGCCCTGTGACTCGGCCGGCCATGTCGACATGGACCAGCTGACCGAGCGGCTGCGCAACGCCTACCTCGGCGCCCGCGCCATGGTCGGCCGTGAATACGCCTGTCCGCGGGTGCAGCCGGCGCATTGACGCCCTGCAGCACCCTCGCCTGGCTGTGGCCGGTCCAGCGGTGATGGCGTGGACCCGTGTGTGCCGCAGCTGGCCACCGGGCTCGGCGCATGCGTGGCGCAGCACGGCCACCAGCGCTCAGAACCTCTTCGGGTGAACACCCGCAACAACCAATTGAACATTCACAGCCAGGCAGTCGCTCCGATGGAGCGCGTGTCCTTCGTGCAGAGGACACGGCTGCCGATGGCAAGCGAGGCCGAAAGCTGGCCAATGAATGTCAGCAACCGATGTCAGCCAAGTGTCCACCGGCAGTCTGACCAGCCGGCCGCGACAGTCTGCCTTCCCGACGTCGACTCTGCTTGCCAAATCGGTGGGCGAGCCCACCCGCACCGACACAGACAACACCCTCAAGACAGAACTCGCCGGCGCCGGTTTCGCGGTCTGTGGGTAGGTGATGATGAAGAGCCGGTCGCCATCGACGCGGTACTCGTAGTCTCGTTCGGACCCCTCGGCTTGGCGTCGTGCCGGATGGTCGGTGATGCGAGCGCTGTACTTGCCAGGTTCGACGATCTTGTACGTGTAGGTGATTGGCCGGTTGCCTTCACGCAGCGCGCAGGCCGAGACGATACGGTCGGCGACGAACTCAAGCGTGCAACCACCGATGTCGGACCACAAGCTGCCATCGGGCAACGTCTGCTCGACATGTTCGGCGCGCCAGCAACCGAGCAGTGCCGGATCGGGTGGCTCGTCGCCGGCTTGGGCACCGAGCGGTCCGAAGCACACCCATGCCAGCGCAAGCCGACGGATGGTGCGCAATGCGGACGGATTCGCTCTCACACCTGGATGATGCCAAAAATCGGCCCGCCGGTTGGCGTCGCGCTCAGCCTGAAACCGATCATTGGCGCGCTGATTTTCTCGCTGACTGGGCGACCGCAAGTGGCCGCATGCGCCAGTGCGCAGTCACGCCAGCAGGCCGTCATTCGAATCGATCGCCACGACCTGCGGGGTCAAGTAGCGCGCTCGTGATCGCGCTGTGGAGGCGCCAGTCTGTGTCCGAACCGCGGGTGTGCCGGGGTGGGGCCACCGCGTCTTGGTGGAGCGGGCCGCCAAGCGCCTGAGCTGTCGCGAGGCGGCGGCGGGCGTGTCGGTATTGACATCGGCCACAGCGTTCCTGGGGGGTTCCCTTCGGCGCCGGGCACGCGTAGTGTTTCATTCCCCCCGGCGGGCCGACGGGGCCGGGACGCCGCGAGGCCCTGTTCCCTGTTCTCGCGACGGCGCCCCACGACCATGAACCTGCGAGACCCCCATGAAGTACATCGTCAGCTGGACCTTGCCGCAAGGCACTTTCAACGCCGCCGTCACGCGCTTTCTCGAGACTGGTGGCGCTGCCCCCGAGGGCGTCACCCTGCTCGGGCGCTGGCACGGCATGAGTGGCCAGGGCTTCGCGATCACCGAGTCGAACGACGGCAAGGCCATGTTCAAGTACCAGGCCCAGTGGGCCGACCTGCTTGCCATGGCGGTGACGCCATGCCTGGAGGACGCCGACGCGGGAGCCGTGCTGGCCTCGCTTGGCAGGCGCTGATCCGATTGGGTTCCAGCAGCCCGAAGTGCGCCAGCGACATGACCCCCATGCCGCTGGTTGGCTCTCGCTCAGGTGGGGGCGGCAATCGGCAACCACTTCGCTGGATGGTGGGTTGCGCCGGTTCTGACGTCACTCACCATCGATGAACGCGGCGGAGAGATATTCCGCCGCCGCCCTCGAGTTGGGCGGTTTCAGTGGTTCAGTAAGTACTGCGCCAGGAAGGCGGCGGCGACAAACAGGCCGATGACGGTAGCCAACCGATGTGACTGCGAGTTGCCAACTGGTACTGACTGCCTTCGCGAAGGCAGAGAACAAAAATCGGAATCTGCAGACCCATGCATAGGCAAGGTCTCGACAAAGTCATCGTGCTGGATACGCATGATGCATTGTTGTGGAAAAAAATGATAAAAAGAAACCCCTCAATTGCGGGGGGGGGAGTGGTGAACGCAGCCTCCGGGCGGGGCAACCCTCAGGCTTCTAGGGTCTCGCGCTGGGCAGTCAGCACCCGGGCCAGTTCGTGTCCCAGCGCGTGGTGTAAGTCTGTGAGCCCGGGAGGGCTGGAGTGCGCGG
>JBBAPL010000202.1:0-8265 GCA_040400895.1 Aquabacterium sp. | reverse complement strand
GGGCGGGCCAGCAGTTCGCCGTCCTTGGTCATCACCAGGTCGGGCTCGATGAAGTTGGCGCCTTGGCTGATGGCCAGTTCGTAGGCGGCCAGCGTGTGCTCGGGCCGGTAGCCCGACGCGCCGCGGTGGCCGATGACGATGGGCGCAGCGCCCGACAGGGTGGCCCAGCCCGCAGCGGAAGCCGGGGCCGTGGCGGTCAGACCGGCCGCGGCCAAAACGGCGCCGGCCACCAGGGTGTGGATCATGGGGGTCATGTTGTGTGTGTCCTTGTGGGGTGGGGTGGGCTGGGCTCAGGCCTGGCGGCGGCGAGCCAGTGCGCCAACGGCCAGCAGGCCGGCGGCCATCAGCGCCCAGGTGCCGGGCTCGGGGATCGGCGCGGTCAGGCTGATCTTCAGGAACTCGGTGTTGTCCGACAGCAGGTTGCGCCCGCCACCACCGGGGAAGTTGTTGTCATTGACCACCAGCAGCGTCTTGCTGTCGAGGATGAGCACGTCTTCGATCGTCACGTAGGGGAAGGTGAAGACGGTGCTGCCGTCGCCGTTCAGGTCGTCGGGGTCGGCGATGTTCATCAGGTCGACCAGTTCGGTCTTCTTGGCAAAGCCGTCAGCGTCCTTCTGGCTGCTGTCGATCAGGAAGATCTTCTTGAACGGCGTGCCGCTGGTGGCGGTGCCGCCGTTGCGCTCGATCACCAGGAAGCGACTGTCGTCGATGGCCGTCATGTCGCCGATGGCGGTGCCCAGCGGGTCGAGCTTGTAGCCGAACCAGTTGCCGTTGAAGGTCTCGGTCGCCAGGTCGAATTCCTGCACCAGCAGGCGCTTCTGGTCGGTGTCGGTGGTCAGCGAGCGCTCCAGCAGCGTGTGCAGCTTGGTGCCGCTGGCGTTGAGCGCCATGCCTTCGAAACCGCCCGAACCGGGCAGGTTGTTGGCGCCGGTGGGGATGGGGTTGGACGGCGACTGCACGAATGCATTGGCACCCAGGCCCAGCACGTTGGGCGTGCGGAACACGTTCTGCACCGTGCCGCCGGCGTCGGTCTTCACCAGGAAGGGACCGAACTCCTCACCGAACCACAGGTTGCCGTTGCGGTCGCGGCGCACCGACTCGATGTCCAGGTCGCCACCGGTCAGCAGGCGGCCGCTGGTGATGGCGGCGTCCACGGCAATTGCGCTGCCCGGGTAGGTGGCGCCATCGGCGACGATGGAGAACGGCATCTTCCGGTTGGCATCGTTGAGTGTGATGCGGCTGGCGGCGGTGTAACCGGGTAGCACAGCGCCGGTCTGGAAGTGGGCGGCCGACACCGACTTGGCGGCCCAGTCCACCTGCACTGCGTACATGCGCAGCAGCGCATCGGCCGAATTGCCCTTGGCCCCGAAGCCGTTGTCGACCAGCATCTGGAAGCTGCCGTTCGCACCTTGCAGCACGCCCGAGAAGCCTTGCACCGGCTGCAGGTTCAGGTAAGGCGGGTTGTTGGCCGGGCTGTTGGCGTTGGTGAAGGCGAACTGGCCCGACGTGGGGCCGTCGCTGAAGGTGGCAGCGGGCAACTGCGCCCAGCCAGTCAAGGTGTTGGCGGCGGCGGGGCCGGCCAGCACGGCAGCGGCAATGGCCAGCAAGGGAAAGCGTCGGGGCACGCGAACGTGGGCCATGGAAATCCTCCTCAGGACTTGGGTTGTGAACCGGTGCGTGGCGACACAGAAGTGCCGCCGCCGATGTCGCTGATGTTGGACGTTGGCAATGACACCAGCACGGCCCACCCTGCGCCGGCGCATGACCCGAACGGATCAGGCGCGGCGGGCAATGACCGGTGGCACGTGCACTGGCGGCAGCGGCGCGACCGGCAGCGGCGTATCGCTTGCAGCCGCTCGCCGCGCTGGCAACTGCACGGCCCGCTGCGCAGACCAGTCGGCGATCTCGAGCCGGCCGTCGGGATGCTCGATCAGCGCCGTCAGGCTCTCCACCCAGTCGCCGTCGTTGCAGTACAGGACGCCGTCGACCTCACGGATCTCGGCATGGTGGATGTGGCCGCACACCACACCGTGCAAGCCGCGCTGGCGCGCCTCGCGGGCCACGGCGGCTTCGAAGTCACCGATGTAGCTGACCGCGCGCTTGACCCGGCCCTTCAGGTACTTCGACAGGCTCCAGTACGGCAGACCCATGCGGGCGCGCGCCCGGTTGAACCAGCTGTTGACCTGCAGCGTGCGTTCATAGGCCCAATCGCCCACATAGGCCAACCACTTGGCGCACTGGATCACGCCGTCGAAGTGGTCGCCGTGCGTCACCCACAGATGGCGTCCGTCGGCGGTGATGTGCACCGCCTCATCGACCACATCAACGCCACCGAAGTTGTGCTCGACATAACGCCGCGCAAACTCGTCATGGTTGCCGGGCACGAACACCACCCGGGTGCCCTTGCGCGCCTTGCGCAGGATCTTCTGAACCACGTCGTTGTGCGATTGCGGCCAGTACCAATTGCGCCGCAACTGCCAGCCGTCGATGATGTCGCCGACCAGATACAGCGTCTCACACTCCACCTGGCGCAGAAACTCCAGCAGCGCCAAGGCTTGGCAGCCGGGCGTGCCCAGGTGCAGGTCGGAGATCCAGACGGTGCGGCACCGAATGGTGGCACCGTCATCCTGGGGGGGTTCTGGCGCCGTGCAGTGCGTTGGATGCATGGACTGCCATGGTGCTGTCCGCCGATGACAGTGCCACGGCAGTTGGATGACGATTCAACGCAGCCCGCATCAAACCTTCGACTTGGGCCACCACCTGGTCCCATTGGCAGGCCAGCGTGGTCAGGCGGGCCTGCTGCCCCCAGGCCAGCGCCGCCCGCGGGTCGGCGGCCAGCTGCGCGGCCAGCGCCACGAAGCCGCTGGCGTCACCCAGGCGGGCGAGCAGCCCGCTGTGCCCGTGGCGGATCAGCTGCCCGGCGGCCGCATGGTCGTAGGCCAGCACGGGCAGGCCGCTGGCCATGGCCTCGGGCGTGACGTTGCCATAGGTCTCGGTCACGCTCGGGAAGACAAAGGCATCGGCCGACGCATAGTGCGCGGCCAAGTCGTCGCCGCGGCGCATGCCGGCAAACACCGCACCGGGGCAGCGTGCCTGCAGATCGGCACGGGCCGGGCCGTCACCGACCAGCACCAACAGGCTGTCCGGCCGCACCTGGCGCATGGCCTCGAAGGCCTGCACCAGCAGGCCCAGGTTCTTCTCGGGCGCCAGCCGCCCCACATGCGCTACCACGCAGGTGTCGTCGCCGGCGCCCCAGGCGGCACGCAAGGCCGGGTTGCGGCATGCCGGGCTGAAGTGCTGGGTGTCCACCCCGCGGGCAACCACGCTCACGTTGTCGAAACCCTGGCGCACCAGCTCCCGCTGCAGCACCGGCGTGGGCACCATGGTGGCCTGGGTGCGGTTGTGGAAGCCGCGCAGGTAGCCGACGATGGGTCGCTGCAGCCAGCCGATACCGTAATGCTGGCTGTAGGCGTGGAAGTTGGTGCGGAAATCCGACGTCACCGGCAGCCCCAGCTGCCGTGCCGCGCGCAACGCCGACCAGCCCAGCGGCCCTTCGGTGGCGATGTGCACCACGTCAGGCCGACGATGCTGCCAGTGCGCCAGCAGCCTGCCGGTTGCCGGCAGTCCCATCTTCAGTTCCGGGTAGCGCGGAATCGGCAGGCCGCGCAGCAGCAGCTCGTCCAGGCCATCGGCACCAGGCTGGTCATCCCGCCCCTGGCGCGGCCGCACCAACTGCAGGCGGTGCCCGCGGGCGCGCAGGCCCTGCACCAGCCGCGCCACGGTCATGGCCACGCCGTTGACCTCCGGCGGGTAGGTTTCGGTCACCACGGCGATGTGCAGCGGCGGCGCTGTCGACACGTCAGTGTGAAGGTGCTTGTCGCCAGACGTTGCAGGAGCGAATGCCATGCGCCATGGTGGCAGCGCCAGGCAACAGTTTGATGACGTTGCTGCGGTGGCACTGCCACGGGACGGCCACACAACCGTCACCAGGGGTTCATCGATCAGCCTCAGCATGCGCCTCGCGGGCCTGGCCCGCACGCCCGTTGCCTACAGACCCGGCACCCATCTACTCATCCAAGGACGGCAAGCCATGCAAACCTTCAGTGACGCCCTGCGCCAGCAGCGCTGGGACGACCACCGCTACTACCACCACAGCCGCATCAACCAGACACTGCACCTGGTCAGCGCCATCAGCTTCGTGGTGGCCTACGGCGTGGTTTTCTTCGACCCGCCGCTGGCCGCGTTGATCGCCTGGCTGGTCTCGATGACCAGCCGCCAGAGTGGCCACTTCTTCTTCGAGCCCTTGGGCTACGACCATGTGAACCAGGCCACGCATGAGCACAAGGAGGCCATCAAGGTGGGCTACAACCTGCGCCGCAAGGTGGTGCTGCTGGCGGTGTGGGCAGCGGCACCGCTGGCCATTGCCCTGAAGCCTGACCTCTGGGGCCTGCTGACGGCGCACACCAGCTTCGAAGGCTATGCCCGCAGCGTGGGCTGGATGTGGTTGTGGGTGGGCGTGGCTGGCCTGGTGTTCCGCACACTGCACCTGTTCATCCTCAGCGGTGTGCAGACTGGCTTGGTGTGGGCGACCAAGATCCTAACCGACCCGTTCCACGACATCTGGCTGTACCACCGCGCGCCCCTTCACCTGCTGCGTGGCGAACTGATCGACCCGATGCACCACACCACGCAGCGCGGGGTCGGCGGCCACTGACGGCAGGCACCTGCCGGCGCGCAAAGCGCGTAGGTGCAACAGCCGGCGCGCAGAGCGCGCCGGTGCAACAGCCGTCAGAACCGCTGCGCCAGCAGCTCGCGCAGGATGCCGCGGCGGATGGTCTTGTTGGTGCGGCGCGGGTCATGCCACCACCATCCGCCAGCCTGCATCTCCTTGCAGGCGGCCACGAAGCGATGCGCCACCTCCTTGAAGTCGTTGTCGGTGTAGTCCAGGCTGAACACCAGGCGCCCGGTCCCCACCCAGCTCAGCGCCAGCCCATGGGCGCGCAGGTAGAACTGCAGCATCCAGTTGTAGCGCGACGGCTGGGTGTAGAACACCGTCCACACCGACCCGATGTTGGCCACGCGCACGGGCAGATCAGCGGCCAGCAGCAACTGGTTCAGCTGCGCGGCGCGGGCATTCCAGCGCGCATCGATGCCGTCGTAGATGGCCTGCACGGCTGGCGTGTCCAGTTGCTCCAGGAACACCTGCATCGCGCACATCACCTGCGGGTGGGCGTTGAAGGTGCCGCGCGCAAAGCAGATGTCGGCCGGGCGCTCCTCACGGTAGCGCTTCATCAGCGCCCGCTTGCCGCACACCACACCCACCGGCAAGCCGCCGCCCAGCGTCTTGCCGTAGGTGACCATGTCGGCCTGCACGCCGAAGTAGGCCTGGGCTCCGCCCTGTGCCAGGCGGAAGCCCATGAACACCTCGTCGAAGATCAGCACGATGCCGCGCTCGGTGCACACCTGGCGCAACTGCTGCAGCCAGGCGGTGTAAGCGGCGCGGTCGAAGGCCGCACGCCGGCCACTGTCGACCAGGGTCGAGTCCCCCGGCGCGGCGCTGTTGGGGTGCAGGCCCTGCAGCGGGTTGACCAGCACGCAGGCGATGTCGTTGCGCTTGCGCAGAACGCGCAGCGTGTCGTTGTCCATCTCCTTGAGGGTGTAGGTGTCGCGCGGCTTCACCGGGTTGCCGGGGCCGGGCTGCACGTCTTCCCACCAGCCGTGGTAAGCGCCGCAGAAGCGCACCAGGTGGGTCTTGCGGGTGTGGTAGCGCGCCAGCCGCACAGCCTGCATCACCGCCTCGGTGCCACTCATGTGGAAGGACACCTCGTCCAGCCCGGAGATCTGCTGCAGCCGCTCGACGTTGGACGCCACGGCCGGGTGGTAGGCGCCCAGCAAGACACCATGGCTGCAGGCGCGCTCTGCGCCCTCGGCCATGACCCGCTTGTAGAAGTCGTGCCCGAACACGTTGACCCCGTACGAGCCGGTCAGGTCGTAGAACAGGTTGCCGTCGAGGTCGGTCACCGTCACGCCGTCGGCGCGCTGCACGAAGCTGCCCACCTGCAGTTGCTTGCGCAGGTAGGGGCTGTACTGGAATGGCACCCGGTAGGCGCCAGTGAACTGCAGGTCCGACAGCCCCTGCGCGGTCTGCTTGGTCATGGCCACCGACCGCGCGTAGCGCTGGGCGAACAGCCCCGACAACCGCTGCATCGCGGCACGCCGCAGCGACACCGCCTCGGCGGGCGCTTGGTCGCTGTTGAAGAACTGCTCGGCGTCGTAGGCATAGCCAGGCAGCAGTGCGGCCACCCGCTTGGCCATGCGGGAATGGCCCGTCAGCGACGGGTGCTTGGCAATCGACAGCTCCAACCGGCGCTTGGCCGCTGGAATGGTCACCGCCAGGGTGGCCAGCGCCACAGCGGTGAATGCATAGGTCTCGTTCATGTCTGCGTCTCCTTGGCGTCGCAGCCCACCTTTTAACCAATTGCTTTGACATCCTCATGAATCTGAAGCTCTGGCGTGACCGCATCCTGCAACAGGAGGACCTGAACTTCCTGCTGACCAATCGCGTTCCGCGCATCGCCCTCACCCGCTTCATGGGTTGGTTCAGCCAGATCCGCCAGCCACTGGTGCGCGATCTGTCGCTGCGGATCTGGAAGCTGTTCGGCGACCTGGACCTGAGCGAAGCCCGCAAGACCCAGTTCGACAGCATGCATGACTGCTTCATCCGCGAACTGAAGCCGGGCGCCCGGGTGGTGAACTGCGACCCGCAGGTGCTGTGCAGCCCCTGCGACGCCATCCTGGGCGCCTGCGGCCCGGTCGACGGGCTGGACGTGTTCCAGGCCAAGGGCTTTCCGTACAGGCTGCCTGACCTGTTTGGCCCCGACCCGCAGGCGTTTGCACCCTACCGCAACGGCGTGTTCGCCACGCTGCGCCTCACGTCCAGCATGTACCACCGCTTCCATGCACCGCATGACTGCCAAGTGCACCATGTCACCCACCACAGCGGCGACACCTGGAACGTCAACCCGATCGCCTTGAAGCGGGTGCAGAAGCTTTTCTGCCGCAACGAGCGTGCCGTCGTGCACACCCGCGTGGGCGCCGCCGCCCACCCGGTGGCGCTGGTGCCGGTGGCGGCCATCCTGGTGGCCAGCCTGCGCCTGCATTGGCTGACGCCGCTGCTGGGCGTGGACTACCGCGGGCCGGACGAACTGCCGTGCGATGTGCGCTTCGGCAAGGGCCAGGAGATGGGTTGGTTCCAGCATGGCTCGACCATCATCGTCTTCGCGCCACCAGGCTTTGTGCTGGCGCCGGGCCTGGCCAGCGGCAGCCAGCTGCGCATGGGCCAGGCGCTGATGATGCTGCCTGCGGGCTGACCCGACCCTGCGTTCTGGGGGGGCTGCGCCTTCACGCCAGCTGTCCCAGCCCGTTCGGCGCACGGGGTTGCCGCCGGCCATCACACGCCCGTCGCAATTCGTGGACAAGGATCGGGCCCTGTCGGCGAATTGGAGTGCAACCATGCCCCACTCGGCTTCGGGCGCAGCCCGACTTGCCTTGATGGTTTGGAGTCTTTGCTGGGCACCGCTGGCCGCGGCGCAGTCGTCCCAGGTGTCACTGCCTGCCGCGATGGACACCACGATCTTCAACTCCGGCGACGACGTGGCCGATGCCCAGGGCGACTTCCTCTGGACCTCGGTGCTGGCCAGCGGCGGGGTGCGCCGCGCACTGATCAAGTTCGATCTCAGCGTCATCCCGGCTGGCGCCACCGTGACCGAGGTGCGGCTGGAGCTCTACCAGTCGCGCGCCCGTGGCGCCCACGATGTCACGGTGCACCGCCTGCTGTCCTCCTGGGGCGAAGGGCCCTCCAATGGCGGGGGCCAGGGCGCCGGTGCGCCAGCGGGGCCGGGTGATGCGACCTGGAGGTACCGGTTCTATCCAGCCATGCCCTGGTCCGCCGAAGGCGGCGACTTTGTCGCGGCGCCCAGCGCCACCCTGTTTGTCGGCGCAAGCAGCCAGTGGTACGCCTGGATTTCCCGGTCCCTTGAACAGGGCGGGCCCAATCGGCCCCTGCTCGACGATGTCAGGCGCTGGCTGGCCGATCCCGGGCAGAACCACGGCTGGGTGCTGATCGGCGACGAAACAGCCGATTCGAACGCCAAGCGGTTTCAAGGTGGAGAGAACACGGCGTCTCCACCCCGCTTGATCGTCCTCTTCAACCCGCCGGCCGAGCAGGAAAGCCACGACGGCGACGTGCCGTTGCCACTGTGGGCC
>JBBAPL010000201.1:0-8402 GCA_040400895.1 Aquabacterium sp. | reverse complement strand
TGAAGAAGGCCAACTTCAAGGCGACTTGAGGCTGGCTCCCGAGCGGGCTGCGAAGCCTGCTGGCGCCATTTGATTTACTTTGCGCTCGGAACGTCCAAGGGGACGGGAGTGCTACAGGAGAAGACGATGAAAGTCTCTGCATCGGTCAAGAAGATGTGCCGCAATTGCAAGGTCATCCGCCGCAAGGGTGTGGTGCGCGTGATCTGCACCGATCCGCGCCACAAGCAGCGCCAGGGCTGATGCCCGGTCTCGCAGCGTTCAGAATTTAGAGGACCACCATGGCACGTATTGCTGGCATCAACATCCCGCCGCACAAGCACGCCGAGATCGGCCTGACGTCGATCTACGGCATCGGCCGCACCACTGCGCAGAAGATCTGCACGCAAGTCGGCATCGCGTACTCCAAGAAGATCAAAGACCTGACGGACGGCGATCTCGAAAAGATCCGCGACGAGGTCAACAAGCTGACGATCGAAGGCGACTTGCGCCGCGAGATCAGCATGAACATCAAGCGGTTGATGGATCTGGGCTGCTACCGCGGTCTGCGCCATCGCCGCGGCTTGCCGATGCGTGGCCAACGCACGCGCACCAATGCCCGTACCCGCAAGGGTCCGCGCAAGGGCGCTGCCGCGCTCAAGAAGTAAGCTTCAACGAACGCTCCTGATCGAGACACGACATGGCAAAAGCACCAGCGAATACCGCCGCACGCCGCGTGAGCAAGAAGATCCGCAAGAACATTGCGGACGGCATTGCGCACGTGCATGCGTCGTTCAACAACACCATCATCACCATCACTGATCGCCAAGGCGGGTCACTGGCCTGGGCGTCCTCGGGCGGCCAAGGGTTCAAGGGTTCGCGCAAGTCCACGCCATTCGCCGCCCAGGTGGCCGCCGAAGTGGCCGGGCGTGCAGCGCAAGAGCAGGGCATCAAGAACCTCGACGTGCGGATCAAGGGCCCCGGTCCTGGCCGTGAGTCGTCGGTGCGTGCGCTGGCTGCACTGGGCATTCGAATCAACTCGATCAGCGACGTGACGCCCGTGCCGCACAACGGCTGCCGTCCCCAGAAGCGCCGCCGGATCTGATGTGCCGTGGCGGTCGCCATGGCCGCTACAATCGAGAGTTTTCCGTCAGCCGGCTGGCGCATCCTGCGCCGCCGGCAATTTCGCTGAAGTCGTCCACCGCAGTTTCTCTGTGTGGCGGCGCAGCGACCAAGCCCACCGTCTGAGCGTTCCAACAACATCCGCCAGACTCGCGCGACATTTGCCTCGCGTCAGAACTTGAAGAGGACCCAACGTGGCACGTTACCTAGGACCCAAGGCCAAACTGGCCCGCCGTGAAGGCACCGACCTTTATCTGAAGAGCGCCCGCCGCGCCATCAGTGACAAGTCGAAGTTCGAGACCAAGCCCGGCCAGCACGGCCGCACCTCTGGCCAGCGAACGTCCGACTTCGGTATCCAACTGCGTGAGAAGCAGAAGGTCAAGCGCATGTACGGCGTGCTGGAGCGCCAGTTCCGTCGTTACTTCGCCGAAGCTGAGCGCCGCAAGGGCAACACGGGCGCCAACTTGCTGTTCCTGCTGGAAAGCCGGCTCGACAACGTCGTCTACCGCATGGGCTTCGGCAGCACTCGGGCCGAAGCGCGTCAGCTGGTGTCGCACCAAGCCATGATGGTCAACGGCAAGACGGTCGACATCGCGTCCTTCCTGGTGAAGGCTGGTGACGTGGTTGCCCTGCGTGAGAAGGCCAAGAAGCAGCTGCGTGTGACTGAGTCTGTCAAGCTGGCTGCCTCGATCGGCATGCCTGACTGGGTGCAGGTCGACGCTACCAAGCTGGAAGGCATCTTCCGCAAGGTGCCTGACCGCGACCAGTTCGGCGCCGAGATCAATGAATCGCTGATCGTCGAGTTGTACTCGCGTTGATGTGATGCCGGCGCGCAGCCAGCCCGCTGCCGCGCCCCGCCTTCGTGTCCGCTTGCCGGGCATGGCACGAGGTGTCCCCTGCCCGGCATGGTCCGTCAGCCTTATCGGTGTAACGAGCCGAGGGTATTGAGAGGAACAGGATTCGATGCAAACCAATCTGCTGAAACCCAAAGCCATTCACGTGGAGCCCCTGGGCCACCACCGTGCCAAAGTCACGCTCGAGCCGTTCGAGCGCGGCTACGGCCACACGCTGGGCAACGCGCTGCGGCGTGTGTTGCTCTCGTCGATGGTGGGTTACGCACCGACCGAAGTCACCATCGCCGGCGTGTTGCATGAGTACTCCACCATCGACGGTGTGGCCGAAGATGTGGTCCACATCATGCTGAACCTCAAAGGCGTGGTGTTCCGCCTGCACAACCGCGACGAAGTGACGCTGGTGGTGCGCAAGGAGGGCGAAGGTCCGGTCACCGCCGCCGACATCCAGGTGCCGCACGACGTTGAAGTGATCAACCCCGAGCACGTGATTGCCCATCTGGCGCATGGCGGCAAGCTGGACATGCAGATCAAGGTGGAAAAAGGCCGCGGCTACGTGCCCGGCAGCATGCGCCGCTACGGCGACGAGCCCACCAAGTCGATCGGCCGCATCGTCCTGGACGCTTCCTTCTCGCCCGTGCGCCGTGTCAGCTACGCGGTCGAGAACGCCCGCGTCGAGCAGCGTACCGACCTGGACAAGTTGGTGATGGAGATCGAAACCAATGGCGCTGTGACGCCTGAGGAAGCGATCCGCGCGTCGGCCCAGATCCTGGTGGACCAGCTGGTTGTCTTCACCGGCCTGCAGCCGGTGGAAGGCCCGGGCGTCTACGCGCCTGATGGTGGTGGGCGCAAGGACACGCATGACCCGATCCTGTTGCGTCCGGTGGACGAGCTGGAGCTGACGGTGCGCTCGGCCAACTGCCTGAAGGCCGAGAACATCTATTACATCGGCGACCTGATCCAGCGCACCGAGACCGAACTTCTGAAGACGCCCAACCTGGGCCGCAAGTCGCTCAATGAGATCAAGGAAGTGTTGGCTTCGCGCGGGCTCACGCTCGGTGCGCGGCTGGAAAACTGGCCCCCGCAGGGCCTGGACAAGCGCTGAAACGCGCTGGTCAACCCAAACCACCGGCCTGCTGACCCAGGCATGAGTGCACACCCCGGTACCTGACACGGCCGGGGTTCGATAACCAGACGACCTAGGACACCACCATGCGCCACCGCCACGGCCTTCGCAAACTCAACCGCACCAGTGAGCACCGCGCCGCCATGCTGCGCAACATGTGTGTTTCGCTGCTGCAACACGAAGCCATCAAGACCACCGTTCCGAAGGCCAAGGAACTGCGCCGTGTGGTCGAGCCCTTGATCACTCTGGCCAAGGTGCCCAGCTTGGCCAACCACCGCTTGGCCTTCAACCGCCTGCGCGACCGGGACGTGGTGTTGAAGCTGTTCAAGGAACTGGGCCCGCGCTACCTGACCCGCCCGGGCGGCTACACCCGCATCCTGAAGATGGGGTTCCGCGTCGGTGACAACGCGCCGATGGCGTTTGTCGAGCTGGTGGATCGGCCCGAGGTTGCTGCCGTTGCGGACACCGCCGCCGAGTGAACGGCCATCGCCAGTGCCCCGCACCGGCGACGCACCCTGAAAAACCAGCCCCCGGGCTGGTTTTTTGTTTTCCGCTGCTTTCCCGGAGAATGCACCGAGGCTGCGGCATGCATAGCCTGCTGTGTGCAGCCATTCCAATCACCGCGTTCTGCGAGGAGCCCCCGTGACTGTTTCGATGTTCGATCGCCTGCTGTTGGCAGGCCTTGCCAGCCTGGCGCTGGTGGTGCCCTGGGCCGCCCAGGCCCAAGACTGGCCCACTCGGCCGATCACCCTGTACATGGGCTTTCCAGCGGGTTCCGGTGTTGACGTGGTGGCCCGCCGGCTCCAGGAGCCGCTGGGCAAGCAACTGGGCCAGCCGGTGGTCATCGATTACAAGCCGGGCGCGGCCGGCAACATTGCCAGCCAGCACGTGGCCGGTGCCAAGGCCGACGGCTACACCTTGCTGTTCGGGACAGCTGCCACACACGGCAGCAATGCGGCGCTGTACAAGAAGCTGCCGTTCGACGTGGAGGCTGACTTCGTCGCCGTGGCGCCGGTGCTGGACGTGTCGAACGTGCTGACGGTCAACCCGGACGTGGTGAACGTGCGCACCCTCAAGGAGTTTGTGGCGCTGGTCAAGGCCAATCCCGGCAAGTACAACTACGCGTCCACCGGCAATGGCGCGGGCACGCACATGGCGTTTGCCGAGTTCAACGCCCGGTTGGGTCTGGACATGATGCATGTTCCCTACAAGGGGGGCCCGGAGGCGATCCAGGCGGTGCTCAAGGGCGACACCTGCTGCATCATGAACCAGGTGCAGACGGTGCTGCCGCACTACAAGGCCGGCAAGGTGCGCCTGCTGGGCGTGACGACCCTGGCGCCGGTGGCCGCCGTGAAAGAAGTGCCCACCATCGCCGCCAGCGGGTTGCCTGGCACGCCCGGCTTCGACAGCTCGATCTGGTTCGCCATCTTTGCGCCCAAGGGCACGGATGCGCGCATCGTCGACAAGCTCAACGCCGCGGTGAAGGCGGTGCTCGACCAGCCCGAGGTGCAGGCGCACTTCGAGGCGCAGGGCAATGCGGTGCGGATTGAATCGCCTGAGCAGTTCCGCAAGACGGTGCGGGACAACCGTGCGAAGTGGGCCGAGGTGGCGCGCAGCGCCAACATCACGCTGGATTGATTGACCATGCCGCTGCCTGCCGACACAGCCGCCCTTGCACAGGCGATCGGCCTGCCCGCGCTGGAACAGCGCCTCGCGCATGACCTGCTGTGCCTGGGCTGGCCCGCGCGCGCCTGGATGCCGGCGCAGCCGGCGGTCGATGGCCTGGCCGTGCTGGACGTGGCCGTCATCGGCGCGGGCCAGGCCGGTATGGCCGTGGCGGCTTGCCTCGGCCAGCAGGGCATTCACGCGGTGTTGTTCGATCGCCAGCCCGCGGGCGAAGAAGGCCCCTGGGCTACCACCGCGCGCATGGAAACCCTGCGCTCGCCCAAGGAACTGACCGGTCCGGCGCTGGGCCTGCCTGCGCTCACCTTCCGCGCCTGGTATGAGGCCCAGCACGGCGCAGCCGGCTGGGCTGCGCTGGAGAAGATCCCCCGTCTGCAGTGGATGGACTACCTGCGCTGGTACCGCCGCGCGATGTCATTGGACGTGCGCAACGCCACCACCGTGGCCGCCGTGTTGCCGCGCGCCGACGGGCGCGTGCTGCTGCAACTGCGCACCCCTGCAGGCCCCAGCCAGGTGCTGGCCCGCCGGGTGGTGCTGGCCACCGGGCGCGACGGGCTGGGCGGGCCGGCTGTGCCAGGCTGCATGGCCGACATCGAACGCAGCCGCTGGGCCCATTCATCCGACCCGCTCGACCCCAGCCGCCTGGCGGGCCTGCGGGTGGGCGTGATCGGCGCTGGCTCATCGGCGATGGACAGCGCCGCCACGGCGCTGGAGAGCGGTGCCGCCGGTGTCGACCTGCTGATCCGCCGACCCGACCTGCCCCGCATCAACAAGAGCAAGGGCGCAGGCGCGCCCGGGCTGATACATGGCCACTACCAGCTGCCCGATGCGCACAAGTGGCGGCTGCGTCACTACATCAACACCACGCAAGTCCCGCCGCCACGTGGCAGCACGCTGCGTGTGTCGCGCCACCCGAACGCCCGCTTCCGCTTTGGCTGCCCGGTGCAGGCCGTGCGGCATGACGGCCAGGCGCTGCGTGTCACCACCCCGCGAGGTGATTTCGTCTATGACTTCCTGGTGGTCTCGACCGGCTTCAAGATCGACTGGAGTCAGCGCCCCGAGTACGCCAGCTTTGCCGCCCAGGTTCGGGCCTGGAAGCACCGCTATACCCCGCTAGTCGGTCAGCACGACGACGAACTGGCAGATTCACCCGACCTGGGGCCGCTGTTCGAGTTCCAGGAAAAGACACCTGGCACCTGCCCTGGGCTCGATCGCATCCATTGCTTCTGCTACCCGGCCACGCTGTCGCATGGCGCCGTGTCGGGCGACATCCCGGCCATCAGCGATGGCGCCCGGCGACTGGCCAGCGGCCTGTCGAGCCTGTTCTACCGCGAAGACTTTGACCACCACCTTGCCATGCTGGAAGCCTATGACGACCCCGAACTGCTGGGGGATGAGTGGGCGCCTGCGTGATGCACTTGCCACTGTTGCCGGGATACCTTGCCCATGACCGCTGACCATCCCCTGCCCGCAGCCGCTGACGTGGTGGACGCCTGCGTACCCCTGCTGCCCGGCCAGCCCACCCACGCAGTGCGCCACAGCCGTGCCAAGGTGGTGGCCGCCACCCAGGCCAGCCACGATGGTCTGTTCTCACCGGCTGTGGCTGGCATCAGCGTGGCTGAGCGGCTGGCGGCGGCGCTGCTGGCCTGTGTGCTGTCGCAGGTGCCAGCGCTGGCACAGCACTACCGCCGCCTGCTGCAGGCGCAGGGCGCAACGTCGGCCGCCTGGACTGCCGCCATCGACGCCGGGCAGTGGCATGCGGTGCAGCCGGCGCGGCTGGCGACCATCCTGGGCTACACCGCCAAGCTGATCCAGCGCCCGATCGATGGTGACCGGGCCGCTGTGCAGGCCTTGGTGCAAGCCGGGCTGTCGACGCCTGCCATCGTGGCCTTGGCGCAGTTGACCGCCTTCGTGTCGTACCAAGTGCGGCTGGTGGCTGGCCTGCAGGCCATGGTGGCGGCCGAGGCCGTGCCGGCACCGCATCCGCAACCGGCCGCCACGGCGGCAGCGCCGGTGCTGCTGCCGTCGCCGCTGCGCATCAACGGCTTCACCGACGACATCCCGCCCTGGGCGCCGTGGCTCGACACCGTTGACGTGGCGCAGGCCACGCCCGCGCAGCTGGCAGCGCTGGATGAGATGAGCCCGACGGCGCGGCAGTCGCCGTACTTCCTGCTGCTGGCGCACCAGCCCGAGATCCTGCTGCACCGGTCGGTGGCGTTCAACGCCATCATGTTCGCGCCGGGCGGCCTGTCGCGCGCAGAGCGCGAGCTGGGGGCGACGGTCGAGTCCCGGCTGAATGGCTGCGTCTACTGCACGGCCGTGCATGCCCACCGGTTCACCCAGCTGGCGCGGCGCAACGATGTCATTGCGCAGTTGTTCCAGCAGCCAGTCGGTGCGGGCAATGATGCGCGTGAGCAGGCGGTGGTGCAGTTCTCGGCCTGCCTGGGCTTGCGACCGCACGACCTGGCTGCGGCCGATGTGGGGGGGCTGTCTGCCGGCGGGTTGGCTGCGGGGGAGGTTCTGGACCTGGTGCATGCCGTGGCCCTGTTTGCCTGGGCCAACCGGCTGATGCTCAATCTGGGCGAAGCCGTGCTGCCGTGAGCCACGCCAGGCGCCTGACCATTCGGCCTGTCAATTTACCAGCCGCGATCCAGATGTTGTGCTATAGTCAAAGGCTCAGTCGCGGGGTGGAGCAGCCTGGTAGCTCGTTGGGCTCATAACCCAAAGGTCGCAAGTTCAAATCTTGCCCCCGCAACCAAGAAATATGAGTGCTGACAAGCACTTACGAAGCCCGCCCCGTGCGGGCTTCGGCTTTTCTGGGCCTTGTGGCCCATCTGTGGCCCATTTCTGGCCCAGGCGTGGCCCCCACCGCTTGAACTTCTGTGGGAACTGACCTTGGGGCTGTTGGCCCGCTTTGGCCCGCAGCGGAGTCGATGATTCACGGCAGCCGTGCTAGGCGTGGCTCGGTTAGGTTTTGGTCGTGGCGCGCACCGAAAGTGACCTCGTGTGGTGTTGGCGCCGACCGAAAATTGACCCACTTACAGCGGTAGTGCCGATCCAAATTTGACCCGGGTGTTCAACCTACCCTGCCTACTTTTTGAGCAGGGGAGAAGGAGTGATCACCATGGCCATGATTGGCAAGGTCAGGCGGATGTTTTCCCGCGAGAAGAAGTCGGTTCGGGAGATCGTGAGGCTCACGAGCCTGTCGCGCAACACGGTGCGCAAGTGGCTGAAGGCGGTGGTGGTGGAGGAGCCGAAGTACAAGCGCGGTGAGGCGCCCGGCAAGCTCACCCCGTTCCACGAGGCGATCAAGCAGGCGCTGAAGGTCGATGCCCACCGGCCTCGGCACGAGCGGCGAACGGCCCGGGCGCTGCACGGGCAGATCCAGGCCGAAGGCTATGCCGGGGGCTACAGCCGAATCACGGACTTCATCCGTGCCTGGCGCCAGGGCGAAGGCCAGTCCATTGCCACCACCGCCTTCGTGCCGCTTGCCTTCGAGCTCGGCGAGGCCTTCCAGTTCGACTGGAGCGAAGAGGGGCTGGTGGTGGG
Organism: Aquabacterium sp.; assembly: GCA_040400895.1. Classification (GTDB taxonomy): domain Bacteria; phylum Pseudomonadota; class Gammaproteobacteria; order Burkholderiales; family Burkholderiaceae_C; genus Pseudaquabacterium. The sequence continues at coordinate 95 of JBBAPL010000201.1, read as the reverse complement.
CGGCATCTACTACCGCATGCAGGTCTCGCACTTGAAGCTGTGTGCGTATTTCAGCGATCGTGGACGCCCGTTTCAGGCTGATCGTGGACGGCAGA
>JBBAPL010000200.1:0-8413 GCA_040400895.1 Aquabacterium sp. | reverse complement strand
TGGTTCGCAAGTGGGTGATCGACGCCGAGGCAAGGCCTGCGGTGGTGCCGGCCGCGTAAGCGTGGTCTCAAGGCCGCATTGCTCGGCGGCCCGGGAATGAGCACGATCTGCTGATCCGTGCCCGCTTGTAGGTGTGCACTTAACCGGTAGATGCACATCATGGACGCCCAGCGAGTCACGAAGCCCCAGACCAACCGCCGCCGGCACTCCGACGCGTTCAAGCAGACACTGGTAGAGCGCAGCTTGGTGCCAGGCGCCTCGGTGGCGGCCATCGCCCAGGAAGCAGGGGTCAATGCCAACTTGCTGTTCAACTGGCGGCGCCTTCATCTGCAGTCGTTGGCATCCGCCGCTGCCAAGGACTCTCGCGGTCCGGTGCTGCTGCCGGTGACGGTTGTCGAGTTGGCGCCGACTTGTTCAGCGCCCCCTGCACCACCACCCGTGCCGACGGGGCTCGCTGCAGTTGGCAGCATCGAGATCAACATCCGCGGCACGGTGGTGCGCGTTCGCGGCCCTGTCGATGAAGCCAGCCTGCGCACGGTGCTGCGCGCTTTGGCCAGCGCCGCATGATCGGCCTGCCGGCCAACACCCGGGTGTGGATCGTCGCCGGCCACACCGACATGAGGAAGGGCTTCGATGGTCTGGCCGCGGTGGCGCAGAGCGCGCTGGCGGCCAACCCGTTCTGCGGGCACGTGTTCGTCTTCCGCGGCCGGCGCGGCGACATCCTGAAGGTGCTGTGGTTCGACGGCCAGGGCCTGCTGCTGCTGGCCAAGCGCCTGGAGCGCGGGCGCTTCGTGTGGCCTCAGGCGGACTCCGGCAGTGTGGTGCTGAGCCCAGCACAGTTGTCGATGCTGCTGGAGGGCATCGATTGGCGCATGCCCATTCGCACGCACACGCCCGACGTTGCAGCTTGACGGTCTGGCCGGCGCGCCTAACCACTGGATGAACTCGGCTCGATGATCACCGGGGTGCCCAGGCCGAGCGCTCCTGGGCAAAGTGATGTTGTGTCCAACGATGTTCACTGCCCCGAAGGCCAGGCCGATGATGCCGGCCCCGCCACCGATCTGCGCCTGGTGGTGCAGGTGCGGGACGCACAGATCTAGATGCTGCGCCTGCTGGTGTAGAAGTTGAAGCTGCAACTGGCGCGGCGCAACCGGATGATCGGTGTGCCCCTCAGACGATCCGCAGCGTGAGGCATAGCTGGTAGCCTGCCGAGCGCAGCGCCTTCAGGGCGTTGCCGTCGCAACCTGTCTGCCGCAGCTTGGTCCGCAGGCGTGTCACTCTGACAGCCAAGTTCGCCTTGCCCGCGTCATCGACCTCCAATCCGATCGCCTGGAGCAGTTGCCAGTGCATCAGTTTCTGACCCGGCGCCCTGCATAGCGCCGACAGCAACTGGGCATCGGCAGCATTCAGGGCGGCCCCGCCAGTGGGGCCACGCAGTTCCAGCTTTTGAGCGTCGAACTGCAGGGTCGTTTCTGCGCGGTCGCAGAGTTCTCCCGCCTGCGGCAGGTGCTGTCTTGCAAGCGCGCGCACCGCTGCCAGCAGTTCCTGCTCCGCCACCGGCTTGGGCAGGTACAGGTCGGCTCCGGCGTCGTAGCCTTGCACCCGATCAACCAGCGCTGTTCGCGCGGTCATCATGATCACCCGCAGATTCGGCTGCATGCGCTTGAGGCGTGCGGCCAAGGTCAACCCATCCTCCCCCGGCAAGTTCAGATCCAGGATCATCAGGCCGAAGGTGTCGGTCGCTGGCGCGTCCACCAAGTCTTCAGCGCACGGGAAACCCACCACGCGGTGCCCCACCGCAGCCAGCAGGTCGACCAGTGACTCCCGCAGGTCGTCGCTGTCCTCGACCACCGCGATGGTCAGCTGGGCAGCCAAAGCTGGAACCTCACGTCTTCGCCGTCGTGAAACGCCAATTCCCCGCCCATGCGGCGCGCAAGCTGCCTGGACAGGTACAGGCCCAAACCTGTCCCCGACTGATTGACCGTGCCCGACCCGCGTTGATATTTCAGGAACAGGTGCGTGGGGTCAGGTTTGCCCGCAGGGCCCACCGCATTGGTGACGCAAAGCGCTACCCCTGGCCGCCCCTGGAAATCAGCCCGTTCGACCGATGCGCGCACACAGGTGTCTGCAAGTCCGTACATGATCGCGTTGTCCAGCAGGTTGCCAATGATCACCATGAGCAACTGGCGGTCAGCCAGGCATGTGGGCAGCGCACTGTCTGCACGACAGACGATTCTCCCGGTCTGCACCTGACGGCTGACAGCCTCGGCCAGGGCGTCGCCCAAGGCGATGGGCGCGAACTCGGGCAGCTCGTCCTGGCGGTCAGCGCCGCTGCCCGGAAGCACGCCATGGGCGCAACGATCGATCACGTTGCGCATGGTCTCCACGGATCGCAGCGCGCGCTCGCGCATCTGGGGCTGGTGCGCCAGACTGCCGAAGGAAAGCTGCAGCACCGACAGCGGTGTCTTGAGCTCGTGGGTGAGCATGCTCATCAGCTCGGACTGTTCTTCGGCGCGCGCCCGCTGCAGATCTGCCTCCCGCTCGGCCTTCGCGAGGACGGATTCCGCATGCTTGCGCCGCAGCTCGGCTTGCGTCGCGCGGTATTTGAGAAGGCTGCCCATCAGCACCGCAGTCACGATGCCGTAGATCAGGAACCCGTTGTAGGTCCAGGAGCCGGCCGCGAACAGCCCGAGAACACGTAACGACGGCACGATGGTGGTGGCCGTCATCACCACGTAGGCACCGACAAGGTGGCCACGCCGCAATGCACCGTTCGTGGCTGCATGACCGTCGCCCATGGCACCCACCCGCCAGGCAAGCACGATCAGCAGGGCCATCTCCGCGGGAATCGCCGCCTGGGTGAGCTTGAGCCCCCAGTGCCCGTGGCCAGAAACGATCAGCAGCAGTGCAACTGCCGGCACCGCCACGGTGCTCTGCAGCAGGATGCGGTCCCCGCGCCGTGAACCAAGATCGCTGAGCAGTTGCGCATGGAACTGGATCATCAAGGCCATGTGGATCGGAACCATCACGGAGGTGAGCAGATCCATCGCACCGGCGGTCATCCAATCCGAGCACCACAAGCGCACCACGCCGAGTAGGGTCATCGCGACCAGCATGGCCAAGCACTGGTGCGCGATGAACAGGCCCAGCACCATGCTTCGCTCGGCCAGCCAGGCCAGCCCCGCCCAGAGGATCACCATCACCGTGAAGATCAGGAACCCGACGACCAGGGTCAGCTGCTGCCAGGCTTCCTCGCGCGCTTCGTCCCAGCGCATCGCCTGCACGTCGATGCTGTGGTTGCTCTTGGTGCGAACCCGCAGCAACAGCTCAAAGGGTGCGACTGCGTTGTCAAAGACGACTGCATGGTCAATGAAGCGCGGGCCTTGGCCGATGCGCTCGTGGCTATCGCCGACCAGCAGCGGAGGTTGCTCCAGCTGGTCTGTCCTGTAGACGGCTACCTCGTCCAGGTGCCCCGGTCGGATCATCAGCACCAGGCGGGTGTCGGATTGAATCTGGGCTGGGTTGGCCGCAGTCGGGTTCACTTTCAGGCGTAGCCAGGTGGTGGATCTGATGAAACCCTGCGATAGCGGCCCTGCCAGCGGCGTCCAGGCGCGGGCAAGCGCCGTCTTTGCCGACAGGCTGCTGTCCGGATCGTCGAGCCACGCCCGCTCGGTGACGGCGTCGGCACCCAGGTGCCTTGGGCTCTGCGCCAGTGCCTGCCATGAAGCGCACAGCAACAGCCACAACAGAACGCACATGGCCGGCGCCCTGCGGTGGATGAACAGGCCCGAGACGTTGTGCATCAGAAGGTCGGCAGGCGGCTGGCGTTGTCCCGGTGCAATCCCGGGCCGAACGCTTGGAGAGGATCCTGAGAATTTGGAGGCAGCGGATCAAGACTTGCCGCAATGTCTGGCAGCGCAGGCGTGCGGCAAAGCAGAAGCAAGAACTTTTACAAAATATAGCGCGTTTTAAACGTTTTAAGCAATCACATCGGTTGTTAAGTGTCCAGCCTGCGCAGCGCGCCTGCATGCGCCCCAGTTCCAAGCGGAAAGCGCCTGGCTCCTTCTGCCGGTGTTCTGGCATGGGCCTGGCTCGTAATGTTTCGTAAGCAATCGCAGTCAGCGCATTCGTAGAGTGAGTGGGTCAATTAAATCCATGAGCTCCGAATGCTGAAGGATGCCAATGTTGTTTTGCACAGCGAGTCGTTTTGATGCGTTTCCATAGTCCGGTTTGCGGGCGACTGGCTGCCATCTGCGGAGAACGTGCTGGCCTTCGCGCGTCGGCGAAGCGGGGGTGTCTTGCCGTCGCCAGGTCTGCCGCGCTGCTGCCGGGCCTGCTCGCCCTGCAGGTGCTTGCCCAGGCGCCCGCACCTGCCGCCAACCTGGGGCCCGATGCAACCACGGCCCGTTACGGCGACTGGGCTCTGCAATGCCGACGCAATGCGCCGGAAGGCAGCGGGCCCGCGTGCGAGTTGCTGCACACCGTCACGTCTGACGGCCAGCGGCCGGTCGCCCAGTTGGCGGTCGCCCGGCCGTCGGCGCAGGCGCCGCTGAAGCTTGCCGTCGTGCTGCCTGTCCACGTCGCTTTCGCCGAGCCACCGCGCATCGCATCTGGCGCCCCGGCGGCCACAGCGCTGACCCTGGTCTGGCGCCGCTGCCTGCCGGCAGGCTGCTTCGCGGATGCGGATCTGACCGACGCCATGGCCAGGGTGTGGCGGACGCAGGAATCTCCCGGCCAGCTGGTGCTGCAAGACGGCAGCGGCCGTGCGGTGGCCCTGCCGGTGTCATTCCGAGGTCTGAGCGAGGCGCTGGAAGCATTGGAGCGCAAGTGAAATGAATCCAGAGACGGGAAGCCCCATGCACACTCAGCATTTCGAAGACCGCGCCGCTCGCGTGTTGGCTTCAGCCCGGCGCCGCCACTGCGGCATGCGCGCGTCGGCCGCCGCATTGATCGCGTTGCTCGCGCCGGCCGAGCCAGCGCTGGCCGCTGAGGTGCCCTGGACGAAGAATCTCGCCGGGATCTTCAGCAGCGGGCCGGTGTACACCGGTGCGCTAGTCTGGGACCGATCCGATCCGGGTGTGGCGCTGCTGCTGAGCGACAGCAACCGGCCCAGCCTGGTGCTGACTTCGATGACCGGCACGGGCCCCGCGCTGGTGGGCAGCCAGGCCATCTACGGTGTGGCCGTGCAAGGCAAGGGCACCCCGGGGGTGATGCCCGACGGCCCGCCTCTGAGCGTGGCCTCCACGGCCAGCATGGCCACCAACCAACGGGCGATTCCGGTGACCAACCCGCCCGCGGGCTGGTCCGGCACTGTCGAGACCTTCGGCGCGTTGAGCGTGCGCTCCGTGGGGGTGAGCACGCCTAGCGGCTGGAGCGGCGCCGGTGGAGCGGTGTGGGTGAGCCAGACCGGCGGCACGCTGTCGGTTGGCGTGCCCGACTCGGGCGCCGGCATCATCCGTGGCGCCCGCCTCTGGACGCCGTACGCCAGCGCCATTGATGCCGCCTCCATTGGAGGCGCGGGCAACCAGCCCGGTGCGAGCTGCCAGCTGATGGGTGATCGCGACGGCAAGCATGACTCCAGCGAGTATGGGCCTGGCCCCAACCCAGCGCACGGCCCCTGCCAGATCGGGCAGGACCACCTTGGCGATTCGGGCAACGGCGGTGCGGTTTCCGTCACGGTGGGTTCAGCCACTCAACTGGTGCTGAACATATCGGGCCCGAAACCCGCGACGTACCAGGCGAGGACCCCCGGTGTAGATCGCTACACAGGACCTTATGCTGATGTCATCAACTCCAGCGAGCTGGTCGACCACAAGAGCCCTGTCATGCTGGCGGGCGTGACGGCGCTGTCGCAAGGCGGCACGAATGGTTGGACCGGTAACTGCGCCTTCGGGCGCTGTGCCTACTTTTACGGGAACTCGGGCTACGGCCAACAGGTCACGGTGGACTTTGCCGGCCGCGTGACGGCCACCGGCAGCGGGGCCGGCGTGACCGCCAGCTTCGGTATCGTGGCCGCCTCCTTGGGCGGTGAATTGCAGTGCCCGAACCACAGTTGCTCCTTCTCGTCGGAGGGCAGTTCCACGCCAAACTACAGCCCGCTCCTGGTCTCGCAAAAGCCTGGCGGAGGTGGGCCGGTCAATGTCACCTTGCGCAGCACCGGGTCCATTGCGCTGAACACCGGAAATGCCCTCGGCATCCTGGCTGTGAGCGCGGCGGGCGGCGCGCAGCTCAAGACCGACACCCTCTCGGTGTACGACAACTTGCCCTCGGGCGGTGCCGTGACGGTGACCACCGAGTCCGGTTCGTCGATCGAAGTCGGGACGGCGCAGTCGGTGATGGCCATCGGCATCGGCGCGGTCAGCACCGGCAATGCTTCGATGATCCGTCCCTTCGCGACGCCGAACGAGGTCCAGAAGTACTACGACAGTCCGATCACCCAAACGTGGTCGGATGCCGGCGGGTACACGTACCACTATGGCGACGAATACAAGGAATTGCGTGTGCAGTCGCTCGCCAGCGGCGGCCCGGTGACTGTGAACAACGCGGCTGCAATCGCGACGCAGGGCAGCCTGTCGATCGGCATTGCGGCGATGAGCGTGGGTGGTGCCGCCGTGCTACAGAGGCTCGATCACTTTGGCAATAAGAGCCAGATCGGCTCCAGCGGGGGGCTGCACCATGGCGAGGTGAGCGTCGTCAACACCGGCCGCATCACGACCTTGGGTGACTATTCGGCCGGCCTCCTGGCCCTCAGTGCCTCGGCTGGCGGCATTGCGCAGGTCGCTGCCGCCGCGTTCACCGATTGCGACGCGCGCTCCACTCAAGGGGCCTGCAGCAATTTCAAGTCGGGCTTCTCGCTCGGCGGCAATGGGTCGGACGCGGCCGGTGGGGCGGTGACGGTCACGCACACTGGCAGCATCCAGACCGGCCAGGCCGACGGCAGCGGCAAGTACGCGATGGGCATCCTGGCGCAGAGCATCGGTGGCGGCGGCGGTAGCGCCTTCGATGGCCCTGTCTTTGTCGGCGGTACAGGCGGTACCGGGGGCAAGGGCGGTGCGGTCAAGGTGGCGCTGCAAGGCGGCCAGGTCAGCACGCAGGGCCTGGGCTCGATCGGCGTGCTAGCCCAGAGCGTTGGCGGCGGTGGTGGCACGGGCGGTAACACCTCCGGGCTTTTCTTTGCGCTCGGTGGACGAGGAGGAAGCGGTGGCGACTCGGGTGCGGTCGACGTCCTGCTGAACGGCGCGTCGGGCATCGAGGCGCATGGGAATTTTGCCCAAGGCGTGGTGGCGCAAAGCGTGGGGGGCGGTGGCGGCACCGGGGGCTTCTCCTTCGCGGCTGGCGCCTTTCTCTCGGGCGGCGTTGGGGGTACCGGCGGTACCGGGGGCAGCGGCGGCAACGTGAACTTCACCAGCGATGGCTCCAGCAACTTCACCACCACCGGCGAGGCTGGGCACGGTCTCGTGTTGCAAAGCATTGGCGGTGGCGGTGGGGTGGGCGGTGCAGCCGTGTCGGTTGCGGTGGGCGCGCTGTTCTCGGCGTCGCTCGCCGTGGGGGGCTCGGGCGGCACGGGGGGCAAGGGCGGGAACGTGACGGCCACCCTCAACGGTGGTGGGCAGATCCAGACCCAGGGCAGTGATTCTCCCGCCGTGATCGCGCAGTCGGTCGGCGGCGGTGGCGGTATCGCTGGCAGTGCCGTGAGTGCATCGTTCGCAGCGGCCATTCCCAAGTTTCCGACGGTGTCGTTGGCCGTTGCCGTGGGGGGCGAAGGGGGCAGCGGGAATACCGCGGGTGCCGTCACGGTCGCCCGCGGCGCATCGGGCATCGCGTCCGGGTCGATCACGACCTACGGAGAGAAGTCCGAGGGTATCAAGGCGCAGAGCATCGGCGGCGGCGGCGGCTCGGGCGGCGATAGCAAGGCGATTTCCGGCAGCGTGCCAAGCGGCGGCACCCTGACGGTCACGCCGGCGATCGGCATCGGCGGCCGCGGTGGCGCGGGCGGGCTTGGCGGCAATGTCACGGTCAGTAACTACGGTAGCAGCAACGCGGTGGTCGGCATCGCCACGTTCGCCGACCGCTCCAGCGGCATCCTGGCGCAAAGCGTGGGCGGCGGTGGCGGCGACGGCGGGATCGGGTCGGCTAGCGGCTACAACCTCTCGGGGTCGAAAATGACGGTCCAGGTGGATATTGGCGTCGGTGGTGGTGGCGGTTCCGGCAACCACGGCGGTGCCGTCACGGTTGCCAGCGCGGCCACGGGCATCCAGACCCTGGGCGCGGAGGCCCATGGCATTCACGCCCAAAGCATCGGCGGCGGCGGCGGCGTGGCCGGCGGTGGCGGCGCCTATGGCTTTGGCAACACCGTCAGCGCCAATGTCTCGGTGGGCGGCAGTGGCGGCGCGTCCGGCAATGGCGGTGTGGT
>JBBAPL010000199.1:0-8535 GCA_040400895.1 Aquabacterium sp. | reverse complement strand
CGGATGCCGCGCGACTTGTCGGTCGTCTTGCGGATCATCTGGTTGACGGCCACATCGGTGCCGGGGTTCTTCTTGTAGAAGCCGCTCTTGTCGGTCAGCTCGAAGGCGGCCGTGGTGATCGGCAGGTAGCCGGTGCGCTGGTGGCTCTTGGCCTGCACCTCGGCGCTGGACAGGAAGTTGAAGAACGCGGCCGTGCCCTTGTACTCGGCCGGCTTCTTGCCCGCCATCACCCACAGGCTGGCGCCGCCGATCACCGTGTTCTGCGGTGCGCCCGGCACGTCAGGGTAGAAGGGCAGGGTGCTCATGCCATAAGCAAACTTGGCGTTCTTCGACACGCTGGAGTACAGCGCCGACGAGCCGGTGTACATCGCACATTCACCCGACGGGAAGGTGGCGTCGGGCACGTTGGCGCGGCCCTTGTAGACGAACAGGCCCTGCTTGCTCATGTTGGCCAGGTTCTCGATGTGGCGCACATGCAGCGGGGTGTTGATCACCAGGCGCGTGTCGAGCCCGCCGAAGCCGTTGTTCTTGGTGGCAAACAACACGTTGTGCCAGGCCGAGAAGCTCTCGAGCTGGGTCCAGCTCTGCCAGCTGGTGGTGAACGGGCACTTGTGGCCGCTGGCCTTGAGCTTGGCGGCGGCCAGCGCCACCTCGGGCCAGGTGCCGGGGGCCTTCTCGGGGTCGAGCCCGGCGGCCTTGAAGGCGTCCTTGTTGTAGTAGAAGACCGGCGTCGAGCTGTTGAACGGGAAGCTCAGCATCTGGCCATTGGGGGCGGTGTAGTAGCCCGCCACCGCGCCCACGTAGACCTTGGGGTCGAACTTGTAGCCGGCGTCGGCCATCACCTTGGCCACCGGCACGATGGCGCTCTTGCTGGCCATCATGGTGGCGGTCCCCACCTCGAACACCTGCAGGATGTTGGGGGCGTTGCCGGCACGGAAGGCGGCGATGGCCGCCGTCATGCTCTGGTCATAGCTGCCCTTGAAGGTGGGAACGATCTTGTAGTCCTTCTGGCTGGCGTTGAACTCATTGGCCTGGTCGTTGACCCACTCGCCCAGGGCGCCGCCCATCGAGTGCCACCACTGGATTTCAGTCTGTGCCTGTGCCTGTGCGGGGGCGCAGAGCGCGGCGGCGGCAGCCAGGGCTGCGGCGTGAAGTTTCAGTTTCATGTCATCTCCGTGAAGGCGTCGGGCCAGAAAAGCGCCAGAGTGTGTCGGTGTTCTGTGACAGTCGCGTTTCTGTCATGCGGCTACCCATCCCCGCAACCGGATTAACCCGTCAGCCGGTGCGGGCCGGCAGCCGGCGGCCACCGGCAAAGGGTGCTGCGCTGCGATAATCATAGGTTCTCCGGTGCCTGCCACGGCGTCATTGACCGTCAACCCTGCATCCGGCACCCGCGCCCCATGAATGCTCCGATCGACCTGACCCAACTGGCCCAGCGCCCCGTGTCTGCGGACTTGATGCCGCACGCGCCACGCCTGCGCGAGATCCCCTACAACTACACCTCGTTCTCCGATCGCGAGATCGTGGTGCGGCTGCTGGGCGCACGGGCTTGGGAACTGCTGAACCTGCTGCGCGACGAGCGCCGCACCGGCCGGTCGGCCCGCATGCTCTATGAGGTGCTGGGCGACATCTGGGTGGTGCAGCGCAATCCCTACCTCGAAGACGACCTGCTGGACAACCCCAAGCGCCGGCAATTGCTGATCGACGCCCTGCACCACCGCCTGACCGAGGTGGCTCAGCGCCGCACGCCCGATGCTGACGCGGTGCGGGATGGCCATGTGGGTGAACTGCTGCAGATGGCGCGCGCTGCGGTGGAACGCTTTGCTGGCCACTTTGCCACCGTGGCGGGCCTGCGCACCCGCAGCCGCAAGGCGCTGGGCCGCGCCACGGCCAAGGACAACATCAAGTTCGATGGCCTGTCGCGGGTGTCCCATGTGACCGACGCGACCGACTGGCGGGTGGAATATCCCTTCGTGGTGCTGACCCCCGACACCGAGGCCGAGATGGCCGCGCTGGTGGCCGGCTGCGTCGAACTCGGCCTGACCATCATCCCGCGTGGCGGCGGCACCGGCTACACCGGCGGCGCCGTGCCGCTGACCTGGAAGAGCGCGGTCATCAACACCGAGAAGCTCGAACAGATGACCGAGGTCGAATTCGTCGACCTGCCGGGCCTGGACCGGAAAGTGGCCACGGTGTGGACGGGTGCCGGTGTGGTCACCCAACGCGTGGCCGACGCGGCTGAACGCGCCGGCCATGTGTTCGCGGTCGATCCCACCAGCGCCGAGGCCAGCTGCATCGGCGGCAACATCGCGATGAACGCCGGCGGCAAGAAGGCGGTGCTGTGGGGCACGGCGCTGGACAACCTGGCGTCGTGGCGCATGGTGACTCCCCAGGCCAAGTGGCTGGAGGTGGTGCGCCTGAACCACAACCTGGGCAAGATCCACGACATCCCGCTGGCCAGTTTTGAGCTGCGCTGGTTCGACGCCAGCGGCAAACACCTGGAAAAGACCGAGCGGCTCGACATCCCCGGCTCGGTGTTCCGCAAGGAAGGCCTGGGCAAGGACGTCACCGACAAGTTCCTGGCTGGCTTGCCCGGCATCCAGAAGGAAGGCTGCGACGGCCTGATCACCAGCGCGCGCTGGATCGTGCACAAGATGCCGCCGCATGTGCGCACCGTGTGCCTGGAATTCTTCGGCAACCCCATCGTCTCCGTCCCGTCGATCGTCGAGATCAAGAACTTCCTGTTCGAGGAAGCCAAGAAGCCTGGTGGAGCCATCCTGGCCGGCCTGGAACACCTGGACGACCGCTACCTGAAGGCGGTGGGCTACACCACCAAGAGCAAGCGTGGCGGCCTGCCCAAGATGGTGCTGGTGGGCGACATCGTCGGCGACGACGAGCACGCCGTGGCGCGGGCCACCAGCGAGGTGGTGCGCATCGCCAACAGCCGGTCGGGTGAAGGCTTCGTGGCCGTCAGCGCCGACGCACGCAAGAAGTTCTGGCTGGACCGCAAGCGCACCGCAGCCATCGCCCGCCACACCAACGCCTTCAAGGTCAATGAGGACGTGGTGATCCCGCTGGAGCGCATGGGTGAATACACCCTGGGCATCGAGCGCATCAACATCGAGTTGAGCCTGCGCAACAAGCTGGAACTGGTCGATCGGCTGGAGGTATTCCTGTCCACCGGCAGCCTGCCACTGGGCCAGACCGACGACGCCAGCGAGATCCCCAGCGCCGAGTTGCTGGAAGACCGGGTGCAGCGGGCCCTGGGCGCCCTGCGCGCAGTGCGGGCTGAGTGGCTGCACTGGCTGCACAACCTGGACGTGACCCCGGCGCCCGATGGCGGTGAAGGCGGCCGCAGCCATTTTGACCAGTTGCAGGACCACAGCCTGCGCGCCAGTTGGAAGTTGCAGGTCCTCCAGCCCTGCGAGTTGCTGTTTGCCGGCGCCGCTTTCGCGCCCATCATGGCCGAGTTCGAGCGCATCCATGCCGAGGTGCTGCGCGGCCGGGTGTGGGTGGCGCTGCACATGCATGCCGGCGACGGCAATGTGCACACCAACATCCCGGTCAACTCAGACAACTACGCCATGCTGCAGACGGCCCACGAGGCGGTGGCCCGCATCATGGCGCTGGCCCGCAGCCTGGGTGGCGTGATCAGCGGCGAGCATGGCATCGGCATCACCAAGCTCGAATTTCTGAGCGACGCCGAGATGGCGGCTTTCACCGACTACAAGGCCCGCATCGACCCCGAAGGCCGGTTCAACAAGGGCAAGTTGCTGCGCGGCGACGCGCTCAAGCGACTGGGCGACGATGTGCACGCGGCCGACCTGAGCCATGCCTACACGCCCAGCTTCGGTCTGATGGGGCATGAGTCGCTGATCATGCAGCAGAGCGACATCGGTGCCATCGCCGACAGCATCAAGGACTGCCTGCGCTGCGGCAAGTGCAAGCCGGTGTGCGCCACCCATGTGCCACGTGCCAACCTGCTGTACAGCCCGCGCAACAAGATCCTGGCGACCAGCCTGCTGATCGAGGCCTTCCTGTACGAGGAACAGACCCGCCGCGGCGTGAGCCTGAAGCACTGGGAAGAGTTCGAGGACGTGGCCGACCACTGCACGGTCTGCCACAAGTGCCTGAGCCCCTGCCCGGTGAAGATCGACTTCGGCGACGTGTCGATGAACATGCGCAACCTGCTGCGCAAGATGGGGCAGAAGAGCTTCCGCCCCGGCAATGCCGCGGCCATGCTGATGCTCAACGCCACCAACCCGCAGACCATCAAGCTGGTGCGCAGCGCGATGGTGGATGTCGGCTTCAAAGCCCAGCGGTTCGCCCACGATGTGCTGAAGCTGGCTGCCCGCAAGCAGACCAGCGCGCCGCCGGCCACGCTGGGTGCGTCGCCCATCAAGCAGCAGGTGATCCACTTCATCAACAAGAAACTGCCGGGCGGCCTGCCCAAGAAGACGGCGCGTGCGCTGCTGGACATCGAAGACCGGGACTACGTGCCCATCATCCGCAACCCGGTGGCCACCACGGCCGAGACGGAAGCCGTGTTCTATTTCCCCGGCTGCGGGTCAGAGCGCCTGTTCAGCCAGGTGGGCCTGGCCACCCAGGCCATGCTGTGGCATGCGGGTGTGCAGACCGTGCTGCCGCCGGGGTATCTGTGCTGCGGCTACCCGCAGCGCGGCAGCGGCCAGTTCGACAAGGCCGAGAAGATCATCACCGACAACCGGGTGCTGTTTCACCGCGTGGCCAACACGCTGAACTACCTGGACATCAAGACGGTGGTGGTGAGTTGCGGCACCTGCTATGACCAGCTGCAGGGCTACCAGTTCGACAAGATCTTCCCCGGCTGCCGCATCATCGACATCCACGAGTACCTGCTGGAAAAGGGCATCACCCTGCCCACCGCCGGTGCAGGCTACCTGTACCACGACCCCTGCCACAGCCCGATGAAGCTGCAGGAGCCGATGAAGACGGTGAAGGCGCTGGTGGGCCCGAATGTGCTCAAGAGCGACCGCTGCTGCGGCGAGAGCGGCACGCTGGGCGTGACGCGGCCCGACATCAGCACCCAGGTGCGCTTCCGCAAGGAAGAAGAGTTGCGCAAGGACGAGGCGGCACTGCGCGCCACGGGCAGCGTGGCCGCCGATGCCAACGTGAAGATCCTGACCAGCTGCCCCAGCTGCCTGCAGGGCCTGAGCCGCTACCAGGACGACATGCAGACCGGCCTGCTCGAGGCCGACTACATCGTGGTCGAGATGGCGCGCAAGATCCTGGGCGAGACCTGGATGGAAGACTACGTGGGCCGCGCCAACGCCGGCGGCATCGAGCGGGTGCTGGTCTAGGCAGCCGTTGCGGCCGGCTCGAACCGGCCCAGCCGCACCACGGTGTTGCCCGGCTTGGCATGGGCAGTGGACGGCATCACCAGCACGCAGCCGTCGTAGGGGCTCAGCCAGACATGGCCGCTGTCTTCGGCGATCGGCGTGCCGGCGCGCGGCACCACGCCCAGGCCGTCGGTGGGCACCAGGAAGCGGAAGCCGCTGCTGCGCGCCACCACCGCCTCGGTCACGCGCACCAGGCGCTGTTCGGCCGGCAGCGGCAGCCGCGTGCGGGCCGCAGCCCACACCGCATCCACCATGCCCGTCAGGTGCAGGAAGCGCACGACGGTGTCGATGGCGACGTCGGTGGCACTGCGTTCCCAATGCTGGCCACACTCCACCAGCAAGGCCTTGCGTGGGCTGGCAGGGTCGCCGAAGCCACCGCGCTCGACCATGCGCAGGCCGGCCGGGTGGCCGGTGTCGATCAGCAGGTCGGCCGGTGTGCCCAGCTGACGCGCGAAGCCGGCGTTCTTGTCCTGCGTGCCGCAGACCATCAGCGGGCGGCAGGGCTCGCTCATCGAATGGATGTCGAGCAGCAGGTCGGCCGCATCCACGAAGGGCTGCAGTTCGCGGGCGCGCCGCAACTCGACGGAGTCCCGCGGACCGAACAGCACGTCATCGGCCCACACCCGGTTCAGGTCTTCGTCCACGCAGCGGGATGCATGCGGCGCCGCGGGGTCGAAGCGCTCGAAGGCCGCCACGTTGGCAAAGGCCAGCACCAGGCTGCCCCGCAGCGGGCCCAGCGGCTGGTTGAACAGCCACTGCAGCGCGATGGCGCCGCAGAGCTCATTGCCGTGGGTGAGTGCCTGCACCATCACCACCGGCCCAGGGAGGCCGGAATCGAAGCGGTGCACGTAGGGCACGCCGGTGTTGCCGTTGGCGAACGGGTGGATGTCGGGGGCTTGCAGCTCGATCGGGGGCAGGGTGGCCATGCAGTCGGTCTCAGGTCGTGCGGTCCAGCCGCAACACCGGCCAGCCGCAGGCCAGTGCCTCGGCCAGCAGGCGGGGATCGGGGTCGACCACCACCGGGTGGCCCACGCTGCGCAGCAGCGGCAGGTCGTTGGCGGAGTCGCTGTAGAAGTGGGCCGACGCCAGCGCCTGCTGGCGTGCGGCATCGTCCAGACCGCGGCCGGCCAACCAGGCCTGCAGGCGCTGTACCTTGCCCTCGCGCATGTTCAGCACGCCCTCGGTGCGGCCGGTGTACGCGCCGTCGGCCAGGGCTGCTTCGGTGGCAATCAGATGCGGGATGCTGAGCGCGGCGGCGGTCAGTTCGGTGATCACCCGGTTGGTGGCGGTGCTCATCACCAGGGTGTGGCCGGCAGTGCGGTGCCGGGCCACCAGGGCGACGGCGGCCGCCGGGATGCGCGGAAGCACCACCTCCTGCAGGAAGCGCTGCCGCCACGGTGCCCAGAAGGCCGGGCTGCGCGCGCCCAGCGTGCCGACGTAGAACTCGGAGAAGGCTTGCACCGACACCGTGCCGCTGCGGTAGTCGGCCTCCATGCGGGCGTTCAGCGCCAGTTGGTCTGGTGGCAGCAGGCCCTGCGCCACCAGGAACTCGCACCACAGCACGTCGCTGTCGCCGGTCAGCAGCGTGTGGTCGAGGTCGAAGACGGCCAGCGTGCCGGTCATGGCACGGCGCCCGGTGCCGCCAGCAAGGCGGTGGCGCTGTCGTCCTTCAGGCCCACGCCGGTCAGGCGGCGGCGAAACGCCTCGGTGGCCAGCCAGGCCAGGCGCTGCGCCGCCACCACCGGCGGCAAGCCGGCGGGGCGGATGTTGCTGACGCAGTTGCGCAGGGCGTCGTGGCAACCGACCTGAGGCGCATGGGTGAGGTAGGCGCCCAGGCTGTCGGGCGAGCTGAGGCCCGGCCGTTCGCCCAGCAGCACCAACACCAGGCGGGCCTGCAGCAGCGCGCCGATCTCATCGCCCAATGCCACTCGGGCCTGGGTGGCGATGACAGCGGGCGCCAGTGTCAGCCTGCCGGCCAGCGCCAGATTGAGGGCCTGCAGCACCGGCAATGCATGCCGCTGCAGGGCCACCGCCGACAGGCCATCACCCAGCACGATGGCCAGATCGACCGGGCCGACGGCGTTGGCCTGCAGCAGGTCGGCGCTGTCGGGCGCCAGGCGGCGGCCCCAGTCGGGGCGGCGCAGGTAGGCGTCACGGTGGGACGCGCGGCTGTGCACCACGGTGCTGGCCCAACCCGCCGCCGACAGGTCGGCCTGCAGCGCTGGCACGTCCAGCGCCACATGCACCGCATCGCGTGCCTGGGCATGGGCGGCGGCAAAGCGCAGCACCTCGTACGTGGGCAGGGCGGCACCGGTGCGGCCCAGCGCGATGCGGGCCGGCGTGTGGCGGCGCAACTCGGCCCAGGGGTCTGGGGGCGGGTTGGATGGCTGCGGCAAGTTGGTCATGCTGGCGGTCCTTGCAGCCAGGGGCTGAAGCTCTGGCTGAGTACCGGCCGAGCCGACAATGGTTTCAATCGACCCTGGCCATCGGTCAGCCCCTGGCGCTGCAGCCAGGCCTCGAACTCCGGCGCGCGCTGCAGCCCCAGCAACTGCCGCACGAACAGCGCGTCGTGGAACGAGGTGCTCTGGTAGTTCAGCATCACATCATCCGCACCCGGCACGCCCATCATGAAGTTCAGCCCGGCGGTGGCCAGCAGCACCAGCAGGTTGTCCATGTCGTCGCTGTCGGCCTCGGCATGGTTGGTGTAGCAGATGTCGCAGCCCATCGGCAGGCCCAGTAGCTTGCCGCAGAAGTGGTCTTCCAACCCGGCGCGGATGATCTGCTTGCCGTCGTACAGGTATTCAGGCCCGATGAAGCCGACCACGGTGTTGACCAGCAGCGGCCGGTAGCGCCGCGCCACTGCATAGGCGCGGGCTTCCAGCGTCTGCTGGTCCACGCCATGGTGGGCGTTGGCCGACAACGCGCTGCCCTGGCCGGTCTCGAAGTACATGACGTTGTCGCCCAACGGCCCGCGCTGCAACGACAGCGCAGCGGCGTGGGCTTCGTCCAGCAGCGCCAGGTTCAGGCCAAAGCTGGTGTTGGTGGCTTCGGTGCCGCCGATGCTCTGGAACACGAGGTCGACCGGCGCGCCCTGGTTCATCGCCTGCAGGGTGTTGGTGACATGCGTCAGCACGCAGCTCTTGGTGGGCACCTGGTG
>JBBAPL010000198.1:0-8547 GCA_040400895.1 Aquabacterium sp. | reverse complement strand
CCTACGCGTCTCGCCGCGCGGCGAAAGACTTACACCACTGGATGGGACGCCAGCGGCGCGTCAACGCATGCCGCATGGTTGGCGCGACAGCATGCCGGCCAGTGTTCGGAATCGTGACCTGGCTTCTTGAAGCGCTGTCCGCCCGCTCTGACAAGGTCTGCTTCTGCGATCGGCGAGAACGGCGCGGTGTCAAAGGCCAGGGCGCCCGCAGTACCTGTGTCACTGGATGACTGCTTTCAGACTCGCGGTCAACAGAGTCAAAGGGCGGCTGTGGATCGGTCGAGGCGTCAAACGACCGTTGACCAGCGGCACCGCCAATTGACTGTTGATGGCCGGGTCAATCCGAAGACGGGCCCAGACTCGTCGCCAGAAAACTGCCGTTCAGTTGCTCGTCGAGGCCACGACTGGGCGCGCGTGGCGAGCGACCGGTCGTGGCCGAGGGCCGGCTCTGGCGGAAGCCAGCTCTTTGGCAGTCTGGTCTCATGGAAGACATGCGTTGCCACGGCAACAATCTCGGCGCGGGGGTTGCCCAATCGCAGGAACTTGTGCGCGGACCGTCAGGGTTCGGTGCAGATGCCATCGCCAAGCTCTTGACGCCGCTCATGCGCCAGCGCTGCCAATCTGGCGCGCTACGGCAGCGCTGATCAGCCCGCCTGCGTGCGCCGCCGCTGTGCGGCCGCGCCCACCCCCAGCAGCCCCAGCGCCATCAGCCCCCAGGTGCCGGGCTCGGGCACCGGCGCGGTGGCCTGGAAGTCAGTCAGCCGCAGGCCCTGGCTGGCACCGTAATGCACGACGAAGCTGCCGGCGCCGTCGTCGGTCAGCAGCCGTGCACCGTCGGCCACGTTGGCGAAGGTGCCGAACACGTCGGTGCCGTCGTCGAGCAGTTGGAACTGCTGGCTGGCCTGCGCCTGGAAGCCGCCGATGAACGACAGGCGCAGCAGCGTATCGCCGCCCAGGTCGACGCTGCCACCGACGTCCAGTGCGTCGTGGCCGGTGCCGCGTGACAGGCCGCCCAGCTCCATCCAAAGCTGGCCGCCGCCGCTGAAGCTGAGGTTCTCGCGGATGGTCAGCAGGCCGGCGCTCTCGCCCGGCGCCAGCACCGCGGCGCCGATCAACAGCGTGCCCAGTTCACCATGCCCGCCCAGCGAGCCCTCGGCCACCTCGGTGGAGCCGGTGTAGGTGTTGCGGCCATTCATCAACAGCGTGCCTTCGCCCACCTTCAGCAGGCCCAGCCGGCCCTGCAGCTCACCGATGCCGCCTTGCAGCGCCACGGTGAACCCGTTGGTGTCGATCCAGCCAGCAGTGCTGCCCGACTCACCGTCGAGCATGACCACCCGGCCCGCGGCCAGGGCCAGCGGCGCCCAGGCCCGCAGCCCGCCTTGCGCATAGCGCATCGATCCGCCGTCGAACTGCCCCGCCCCCAGGGTCAGCCGGTTGCCCGCCGCACCCAGGGCGCCGTCGGCGGTGATGCCCAGCGCCGCATCGCCAAAGCGGCTGGGGTCGCCCAGCTGCAGGTCGGCGACGAAGCTGTTGCCCGCGTTGGCCAGGCGCACGTCGAACTTCGGCCCCGGGTCGCCGTGCCGGCTGCCACCCTCGATGCGCAGCGGCGCACTGCTGCTCAGGGCACGCTCAATGAGGATGGACTGGCCATTGGCCGAGAAGCGGGCACCCCCCGCGCCGATCTGCAGCGCCATGCTGTCGGCCACCACCAATGGCGCGGCCAAGCTGCTGATGGCCTGCAGCGTGCCGTTGTCCAGCACCAGCGTGTTGCCGGCTGCGCCCAGGGCGCCGGCATGCGCCACGGTCAGCACCGCGCCGTGGCCCACCTGGATGCTGCCATTGAAGCTGTTGGCCGCGCCGAGCATGACCTCGCTGTTCGAGAAGCCATCGCGGCCCACCACCAGCGTGCCCGCGCCGGTCAGCGCGCCCAGGACGCTGCCCGTGCGGGGCGCCAGCCGCGCGGTGCCCTGGCTGCCCAGCGCCACCGTGCTGCCGGCGGCGGTGTTCAGCCCGTCCAGCGTCAGCAGGCGGTCGGCCAGGTCGAGCCGGGCGCCGGCATCCACCTGCACCGAGGAGCGGCTGCCCAGCGCCTCGTCGATGCCCAGCAGCAGCGTGCCCTGGCGCACGGCCACGTCGTTGCTGCCGCTGCTGTCGGTGTTGGCGGTGTTCAGCCGCCAGGTGCCCTCACCGGCCTTGGTCATGCCCCGGCCGCTGATCGGCTGGTGGAAGGTCACGTCGAAGCCGGCGGTGTCCACCGTCATGTTGCGGAAGCTGGTGCTGCGGCTGGCGGCGATGTCGAGGTTGGCAGCTGCCTCCAGCGTGCCGGGCAGCACGAAGATGCCGCTGCTGCGGCCGATGTTGAGCACGCCGCTGGCAGCGCCCAGGCGGGCGTCACTGTCGATCACCAGCACGGCGGCCAAGCCGGTCGATTCACCGGCCAGCGTCACCCCACCGCTGTGGGTGGCCGTGCCGGCCACCACATACCTCGCCGGCCCGCCCAGGTTCAGCCGGCCGTTGCCGCTGATGGGCCCAGCCAATACACGGTCACCGGTGCCCGAAATCCCGGCACTGGTGCTGGCCAGCGTGAGCGGCCGGCTCAGCGCATAGCCATCGGGCAGCGACAGCGACCCCACCAGGGTGATGCCGCCACCGGCCTGGCCCAGGTTGCCGTCGTCGAAGAACCGCACGATGGTGCTGGTGTTCACCACCAGGCCGCCGGCAAAGCTGTTGGCCCCGCTCAGCGTGATCAGGCCGCCTGACACGCCCAGGCCGCCGTCGCCCGAGACCACGCTGCTGACGGTGTTGACACCGTTGCCACCAAAGGCCACCGTGCCCACGCCGCCGGTGGTGGTGATGGCGCGGCCCAGGCCCTGGACGCCGTCGCTCAGGTTCAGCAGCCCGCCGCCGTCGAAGCGCAGGCTGTTGGCCGCGTCGCCCAGCTGGCTGTCGCGCCCGGCCACGAGCGTGCCGTTGGCGTGCAGGGTGATCAGGCCGCTGAAGCTGTGCGCTGCGTTGCGCAGTCGCAGCGTACCGCTCACCACGTCGATGGGCCGGTTGCCGCTGACCGCGCCGGTGACCGTCACCGGGTTGCCGATGGCGCTGTCGAAATCCACCTGCAGTCGGCCGTCGCCCGACAGGCTGGCCAGCGTGACGCTGCCACCGGCGCCCGAGGCCAGCACGTCGCCATGGCCGCTGACCACGCCCACGGTGATGGTGCCGCCGGCCGGCTGCAGCAACAGCGCGCCGTCGCCGCCGATGGCGCCCATGCGCAGGTCGTTGTTGACGCCGGCGGTGCCCAGCGTCAGGGCGTGGCCGGCGCGGGCGATGGCGCCGCGCACCTGCAGCTCGGCACCGTTCAGACCGGTGCCGGTGGCACCCAGCACCCGCACCGCGCTGGCACCGGTGAGCGTGATCGGCCCGTCGACGAAGGCCCCGGCCTGCGGCCCCACCACCGAGTTCACCCGCCGGGCACTGCTGCTCAGCGTGCCGGCCAGCTGGATCGGCAGGTTCAAGGTGGTGCCGGCGGTGGTATTCACGATCTGCAGCTCACCCCCTGCCGCCACGCTGACGCCGCTGCTGGCCGCCAGCCCGCGGAGCCCCACACCCAGCGCCCCACCGGCGGCCACCGTGGTGGCGCCGGTGAAGGTGTTGCTGCCCGACAGCACCGCAAAGCCGCTGGCCAGGTGCAGGCCGACGCTGCCGCTGACCACGCCGCGCAGCAGCAACTGCCGGTCGACACCGGCACCACCTTCCAGCGTCAGATTGCTGCCCAGTTGCAAGGCGTTGTTGACCGTTGCGTTGCCGGTGGTGGTCAGCATGCGCAGCAGCGGGTTGCTGCCCTGGAACAGCAGGGCGTTGCCGCTGAGCGTGGGCGTGGCGGCGTTCGCGCCCAGCGTCAGCCGGTTCAGCACCAGGCCGCCGGCCAGGTCGTTGAAGCTGGCGGGCCGGGCGGCGGCGTCCAGCAGCAGCGCGGTGTCGGCGGCGCTGGCGGGCAGGCCTTCGGCCCAGTTGGCCGGGTCAGACCAGTTGCCGCTGGCGGCGCCCGTCCAGGTCCAGGTGTCGGCGCTGGCGGGGTGGCACAGGCCGATGGCAGCCAGCAGGGCGCACAGCGGCGTCAGGGCGCGGTGGCGGCTGCGGGTGCCGGCATCGGCAGGGCGGAGGAGGGTGGCGGTGGTCGGCACGGGGGCGTCCTGGGTCGGGTGCATGGCCTGTTGCCATCGCCGCAGTGTCCGCATCGACCGTCTCCGCACCGTCTCAGCCCCCGGCGCGGGCACCCCCGTGTTCGCGGGGCCCTCAGTCCCCCATGCGCTTCTGGAACACCAGCCCCGCGTGCTCGCGCAGCGCGTGGAACTTGATCTTGGGCCAGTTGCTCTCGATGGCGCGCAGCTCGGGCGCGTACTCCACCAGCAGCGTGGGCGCATGCACCGCGTCGTAGGCCATGCGGTGGCTGTTGCCCTCGATGAAGCGGTTGAGCTCACGCTCGCCGCCATCAGCGTCATCACAGGTGACCCAGCGGGCGATGGAAAAGCGGCAGGGGCTGATGCGGGCCTTGCAGCCGTATTCATGCTCCAGCCGGTGCGCCACCACCTCGAACTGCAACTGTCCCACTGCGCCCAGCATCAGCACGCTGCCGGACACCGGCTTGAAGACCTGGATCGCGCCCTCTTCACCCAGCTGCTGCAGGCCGGCCTTGAGCTGCTTGGTCTTCAGCGGGTCGGCCACCTCCACCATGCGGAACATCTCGGGTGCAAAGAACGGCAGGCCGGTGAACTGCAGGGCTTCGCCCTCGGTCAGCGTGTCACCCAGCTGCAGCACGCCGTGGTTGGGGATGCCGATGATGTCGCCGGCATAGGCCTCGTCCAGCAGCTCACGCCGCTGACTCATGAAGGTGACGACGGTGTTGGGCCGCAGGGTCTTGCCCGAGCGCACCACCTTCAGGGTCATGCCGCGGGTGAACTTGCCGCTGGCCACCCGCAGGAAGGCGATGCGGTCGCGGTGCGCCGGGTCCATGTTGGCCTGGATCTTGAAGACCACGCCGCTGAACTTGCTCTCCTCGGGCCCCACCTCGCGCTGGATGGCCGGGCGCGTGCCGGGCGGCGGTGCCAGGTCGACCAGTGCGTCCAGCACCTCCTGCACGCCGAAGTTGTTGACCGCCGAGCCGAAGAACATCGGCGTCTGCCGGCCGGCCAGGAACTCGGCTTCGTCGAAGGCCGGCGCGGCATCGCGCACCAGCTCGATCTCGCCGCTGGCCTGCTCGAAGGCCTGGCCAAAGCGCTCGGCCAGCAGCGGGTTGGCCAGGCCGTCGATGATCTCGTCGTTGTCGTTCGCCCGGTCCGCGCCCGGCTTGAACACCCGCATCTGGTTCTTGCGCAGGTCCATCACGCCGCCAAAGAACTTGCCCATGCCCACCGGCCAGGTGAAGGGCACCACCGTCATGCCCAGCTCCCGCTCGATCTCGTCCATCAGGTTCAGCGGCTCCTGCACCTCGCGGTCCATCTTGTTGACGAAGGTGAGGATGGGCGTGTTTCTGGCCCTGCAGACTTGCAAGAGGCGTCTGGTCTGGGGTTCCACACCGTTCGCCGCGTCGATCACCATCAGCGCGGCGTCCACCGCGGTCAGCACCCGGTAGGTGTCTTCGCTGAAATCCTGGTGGCCGGGGGTGTCGAGCAGGTTGATCACGCAGCCGCGGTACTCCATCTGCATGACCGAGCTGGCCACCGAGATGCCGCGCTGCTTTTCGATCTCCATCCAGTCCGACGTGGCGTGCCGCGACGCCTTGCGCGCCTTCACCGAGCCGGCGATCTGGATCGCACCGGAGAACAGCAGCAGCTTTTCGGTCAGCGTGGTCTTGCCGGCGTCGGGGTGGCTGATGATGGCGAAGGTGCGGCGGCGGCGCACCTCCTTGGTCAGCGTGCTGGCGGGGGAAGCTGCCGAGGCGCTGGCGGGGGTCGGATCGGACATGGCACATCGGCGCGCGGCCTGGGGGCCTGCGCGCCGAACCTGGTGAGGTGGAAACCCGCGATTATCGGCCGCGGGCCGCGCCGTGCGTCTGGGCCGTGGTCAGTGCACCGCCAGGCTGGCACTGGCCCGCTGGGTGACCGCGGCCGCCAGCATCACCTGCACCTGGGCCAGCAGCGTCTCCTCGGCATAGGGCTTGCCCAGCAGCAGGTTCACGCCGGCGGCGTTGGCCTCGGGGCGGTGGCGCTCGTCCGACGAGGTGATCATGATCACCGGCAGGCGCGCGTAGCGCGGGTGGGCCCGCACCCGGCGGGTGAGCTCGAAGCCGTCGACCTCGGGCATCTCCACATCGGTGATCAGCAGGTCGGGTGTCTCGGTCTCCAAGGCCAGCAGCGCGGCCGCGCCGTCTTCGGCCAGCAGCACGCGCCAGCCCTGCTTTTCCAGCAGCCGGCCGGTCTTCACCCGCACCACCTTGGAGTCGTCGGCCAGCAGTACCACGGGCTGGCGTGGGGGCGTAGGGGCGGAAATGGGCTGGCCGGCGGCGGCCGGCATGGGCGCCGGGCGGGCGGGCTCGGTGGGGGGCAGCACAGGGGCGGCGGCCGGCGGTCTGGCGACGACCGGCGGGCGCGGCTGGGCGCGAGCCGCGGCTTCGGCGCGGGCTGCGGCCTCGGCCCGGGCAGCGGCTTCTGCACGCGCAGCCGCATCGGCCCGGGCGACGGCATCGGCGCGGGCCTGGGCGGCGCGCTCGGCGTCGAGCCGGGCGGCCTCGTCGGACTTGCGCTGGCGCGCCTGGCGCAGCGCCTCGGTGGCGGCCTGGCGCTGGGCCTGGAGATGCGCGGCCGAGGCGTCTTGCGCCGGCTCGGCCAGGCGCGCAGATGCAGCGTCGGTCACCGGTGCGCAGGCTTCGGCAGGGGGGGTGGCCGCGCGGGCCGGTGGGGCCTGGCGGCGCCCACGCAGCAGCAGTGCCAGCACCACCACGCCAACGCCCGCGGCCAAGCCCAGGGCAAGCAGCAGTTGTGTGTTCATCGGGTTCAGCCTCGGGCCGGGGGGCCGGCCAGCAGTGCCGGTGCCACCGGGCGCCAGCGGCTGGCAGCTTAGCCCGAGCCGGCGGCGCCCGGTGCAGTGAATTGCCCGCCTTCGGCCCGGCTGTCCCTGTCTGCGCAGAACGTCACACCGCGCTCTGGCATGATGCAATCGTTCCCATTCGCGACCCGGCGCCACGCCGCGCCTGCTTCCCGATGCCGCGCCCCTTGCCGCCCCCGCCCGCCCCTGCCCCATCCGGCAGCCTCGCCCGTCCGTCCAAGGTGCAGATGGCCGACATCGCCCGGCTGGCTGGCGTGTCGGTGTCCACCGTGTCGCGCGCGCTGGCCGGCAGCACCCTGGTGAATGCCGAGACCCGCGGGCGCATCGCCGAGCTGGCGCGGTCGCTGAACTACAGCATCAACATCGGCGCGCAAAACCTGCGCCTGGGCCACAACAATACCGTCGCGGTGATCGTTCCGTACGACCCCAACACCCGCCAGCACCTGTCCGACCCATTCTTCCTCAGCCTGATCGGCAGCCTGGCCGACGCGCTGACCGCGCGCGGCCACGACATGCTGTTGACCCGGGTCGACGCCGACCGGCTCGACCAGGCCGCGCAGGTGTTCCACACCGGCCGGGCGATGGGCATCGTGCTGGTGGGCCAGTGGCGCCACCACGACCAGCTCAACAGCATGGCGGTGCAGGGCGTGCCCTTCGTGGTGTGGGGTGCGCAGCTGCCGCAGCAGCTGTATGCCACCGTGGGGGGCGACAACCTCAGCGGCGGGCGCATGGCCACCGCCCACCTGCTGGCCGGCGGTGCGCAGCGGGTGCTGTTCATGGGTGACTCCGACCTGCCCGAGATCGGCCAGCGCCGCGCCGGCTGGTTGGCCGCGCATGCCGACGCCGGGCTGGTGCCGGACGCCACCCTCAGCCGCGCCGTTCCCTTCGTCACCGAGCGCATCCAGCAGGAGCTGGCGCTGCTGCAGCAGCAGGGCGTGGTCTTCGACGCCCTGTTCGCCGCCAGCGACCTGATGGCGATGACCGCCATCAGCGCCCTGCGCCAGCGTGGCATGCGCGTGCCCGAGGACGTGCGGGTGGTGGGCTACGACGACATCGCGCTGGCCGAGCACTTCCACCCGTCGCTGTCCACCGTGCGCCAGCCGATCGCCGACGCCGGGCAGGCCCTGGTGCAGTCGCTGCTGTCGCAGCTGGCCGGCGAGCGCCGCCACAGCACCCAGCTGGCCACCACGCTGGTGGTGCGCGACAGCAGCGGCGCACTCCGCGCCGCCTGACGCGCGCGCCTGGCTGAATCCGCATGCTCGGTCTCTCTGTGTTGCTGTTGCTGGCCGGGGTCGGCTGGTGGGCCTGGACGCCCGACATCCCGCGCGCCAAGCTGGAGGCCACCTACGCCAACGGCCCGGCCGACTTCATCACCGTGGACGGCATGCGCCTGCACGTGCGCGACAGCGGCCCGAAGGACGCGCCGGCCGTCATCCTGCTGCACGGCTTCGGCGGCAGCGTGCACACCTGGGACGACTGGGCCCGCGGACTGGAGTTGCAGCACCG
>JBBAPL010000197.1:0-8588 GCA_040400895.1 Aquabacterium sp. | reverse complement strand
GGCGCTGCCACCACGGCGTCTGCCCACTGTGGCCCAGCACCAGTCCGGACAGATTGTTCTGGCGCGCGTGCTCGACCAAGGCCTGAGCGACGGTCTGGGCCGACAGCACTGCCGTGCTCGCGCCCAACTCGCGCGCCAGCTTGACGGTCTGGAGAATGCCCTCGCGGCGGCCGGGGTCCAGCCGCTGCAGGGCCGGCGTCTCGACGTAGACCGCATGCCAGGTGACAGCCAACTGCCTGGCCAGCTGAGCCGCACTGCGCACGACATGCTCGGCGCCTTCCTGCGGGCCGATGCAGCACAGCAAGGCACCTTCGGTTTTCCAGACCTGGCCGATCGACCGGTCGACGCGGTAGGCCTGCACGTCGTCTTCCACCCGGTCGGCAGTGCGGCGCAAGGCCAACTCCCGCAGGGCCATCAGGTTGCCCTTGCGGAAGAAGTTCTTGGCCGCGCGCTCGGCCTGCGCCGGCATGTAGACCTTGCCGGCCGCCAGCCGCTCGATGAGCTCGTCGGCCGGCGTGTCGACCAGCACGACCTCGTCGGCGCGGTCGAAGAAGGTGTCGGGCAGGGTCTCGTGCACGACGATGCCGGTGATGCCGCCGACCACGTCGTTCAGGCTTTCCAGGTGCTGCACGTTCAGCGTGCTGTAGACGTCGATCCCCGCGGCCAGCAGTTCTTCCACGTCCTGCCAGCGCTTGGAGTGGCGGGAGCCTGCCACGTTGGAGTGCGCCAGTTCATCGACGAGGATGAGGCCCGGCTTGCGGGCCAGCGCGCCATCCAGGTCGAACTCGGCCAGTACCTTGCCGCGGTACACGATCTGCGCTGGTGGCAGAACGGGCAGACCCTCCAGCATCGCAGCGGTTTCGCCGCGACCATGGGTCTCGACAACGCCGGCCAGGACGTCCACACCCTCCGACGCGAGCTTGCGCGCGGCCACGAGCATGGCGTAGGTCTTGCCAACGCCAGCCGACGAGCCGAAGTAGATGCGCAGACGCCCGCGCCCTTCGCGTTGCTCGTCCTGCTGAATCTGCGCCAGCAGGGCGTCGGGGTCGGGGCGTTGGTCGTCCGTCATGGGCGCACGATATGCCTAGAGCCAGCCCGAGCGCCGGAAGCGCCACCACAGGAAGCTGCTGGCGCCTGCGATCACGGCCAGCGCCGCGGGGTAGCCCCACCTCAGCTTCAATTCGGGCATGAACTCGAAGTTCATGCCCCAGATGCCGGCGAACGCCGTCGCCACCGCAAAGATCGCCGCCCACGCGGCCAGGCGCTTGGTGACCTCGCCTTGTTCGATGGTCACCATCGACAGGTTGACCAGGATCGCGGTGCCGATGGTGTCGAGACTCGAATCCACCTGGGCATCGATGCGCGACAGGTGGTCGCTGATGTCCCGAAAGTACGGCTGGTTGTTGGCACACACGGCCGGCACACGTCCCCCATACAGCTTGCCCGAAAACTGCAAGATCGAGGACACGGCATGGTCCAGCAGCAGCAGCTTGCGCTTGAGCGCGTAGAGGCGCTCGATGTTCTGGCGCGACGCGCCGCGCACGAAGATGCCTTCCTCGATGCTCTCCAGCTCCGACTGCAGCACTTCCAGGACCGGAAAGTAGCGGTCCACCACCGCGTCCATCAGCGCGTACAGCACGTAGCCCGAGCCTTGCTTGAGCAACTCAGGTTCACGCTCGCAGCGCTCGCGCACGCCCAGGAAGTGCTGCTTGCTGCCCCGGCGCACCGACAGCACGTAGTTCGGGCCGGCGAACACGACGACCTCGCCGAGGTTCATCTCGCCGCCAACCCACTCGATCAGCTGCATCACCACGAACAGCGAGTCGCCGTACTCCTCGACCTTGGGCCGTTGATGGCCGTGGCTGGCGTCTTCCACCGCCAGCGGGTGCAGGTCGAACTCCCGCCGCATGGCGTCGAGTTCCTGCGGCGTCGGGTCACGCAGCGCGACCCAGACGAAGCAGCCCGGTTTGTCCAGGTAGTCGCTGATGTCATCGACCGGAAGATCGACGAGTCGGGCCCCCTCTTGGTAGGCGACGCAGTTGATGATCATGTACTTCGGCTTTCCTCAAACCCACTGCGTCGTCGTCATCAACGGCGGCGCCGCGCCGGCGATCCAGCGCTGGGATCGCGTTTGCGATCTCGCCACGTCAACAGCAGCCAAGCCAGACCCAGCGGTATGACGATGGCGATCAAGGCCAACAAGATGCCCCAAACGTCGACGGAGGACATGGTTGTTCGACAGGGTGCGGTGCTGCACCACGCCAGTTCCGCAACTCAGCTGCGTGCCGCGTCGAGCGACAGGTTGAGCTGCAGCACGTTGACGCGCGGCTCGCCCAGGAAGCCGAACAGGCGACCCTCGGTGTGCTTCTCGATCAACTGCTGAACCTGCGCCGCAGGCAGGCCACGAGCTTTGGCCACCCGTGCCGCCTGGTACTGCGCGGCGGCGACGCTGATGTGCGGATCCAGACCGCTGGCTGACGCCGTGACCAGATCGACAGGAACCTGCGCCGTGTTGCCCGGGTCCGCTGCCCGAAGCGCCTCGATGCGGCCCTTGACCGCGTCGATCAGCGCCGGGTTCAGGGGGCCCTGGTTCGAGCCGCTGGAGGCAGTGGCGTTGTTGGGGTACGGCCCGGTGGCCGAAGGACGGCCCCAGACGTACTTGGGGTCGCTGAAGTTCTGACCGATCAACGACGACCCAACGGGTTTGCCGTCACGCAGGATCAGACTGCCTGCAGCCTGTTCGGGGAATGCCGCCTGGCCGATGCCGGTGACGACGAGCGGATAGGCCAAACCGGTCAGTGCGGTCAGCACCGCGAACAGGACCAGGGCCGGACGAAGGATGGAGGTCATGGTGTTTCCTTCAAACGAGATGGACAGCCGAGAGCAGAAGGTCGATCGCCTTGATGCCGATGAAGGGCACGATCAGCCCGCCGACACCGTAGATCAGCACGTTGCGGCGCAGCAATGCGGCGGCGCCGATGGCGCGGTAGGCCACGCCCTTGAGCGCCAGCGGGATCAGGAAGACGATCACCAGCGCGTTGAAGATCACCGCCGACAGAATGGCCGAGTTGGGGCTCGCCAGACCCATGACGTTCAAGGCACCCAGCGCGGGGTAGGTGGTGACGAACATCGCCGGGATGATCGCGAAATACTTGGCCACGTCGTTGGCGATCGAGAACGTGGTCAGCGAGCCGCGCGTCATCAGCAACTGCTTGCCGGTCTCGACGATTTCCAGCAGCTTGGTCGGGTTGCTGTCGAGGTCGACCATGTTGCCGGCCTCTTTGGCCGCCTGCGTGCCTGTGTTCATGGCCACCGCCACGTCAGCCTGGGCCAATGCTGGGGCGTCGTTGGTGCCGTCACCTGTCATCGCCACCAGCCGGCCATCGGCCTGATAGTCGCGGATCATCTTCAGCTTGGCCTCGGGCGTGGCCTCGGCCAGGAAGTCGTCGACGCCGGCCTCGGCGGCGATGGCGGCTGCCGTGAGCCGGTTGTCGCCGGTGATCATCACGGTCTTGATGCCCATGCGGCGCAGCTCGGCGAAGCGTTCCTTGATGCCGCCCTTGACGATGTCCTTGAGCTCGACGACGCCCAGCACGCGGGTTCCGTCGCTCACCACCAGCGGCGTGCTGCCCTTGCGGGCCACGTCGTCGGTGGCGGTCTGCACGTCGGCCGGGAAGCTGCCGCCCAGCGCTTCGACGTGTTTGCGGATGGCCTCGCCGGCGCCCTTGCGCAGCTGCCGCACGGTGCCGTCCAAGGCGGTGATGTCGACACCGCTCATGCGCGTCTGCGCCGTGAAGGGCACGAACTCCGTCTTCTGCGCGGTCAGGTCACGCTCGCGCAGGTTGAACTTCTGCTTGGCCAGCACCGTGATGCTGCGGCCTTCAGGCGTCTCGTCGGCCATCGACGCGAATTGCGCCGCATCGGCCAGCTGTTGCTCCGCGACACCCTTGGCCGGCACGAAAGCCGAGGCCTGGCGGTTGCCCAGAGTGATGGTGCCGGTCTTGTCGAGCAGCAGCACGTCCACGTCGCCGGCAGCTTCCACCGCGCGGCCCGAAGTGGCGATGACGTTGGCCGCCATCATCCGGCTCATGCCGGCCACACCGATGGCCGACAGCAGCGCGCCGATGGTGGTCGGGATCAGGCACACCAGCAGCGCGATGAGTGCCGTCACCGTCACCGGGGTGCCAGCCTTGGCGGCCTCGACGCTGAAGATGGAGTACGGCAGCAGCGTCACCGTCACCACCAGGAAGACGATGGTCAACGCCACTAGCAGGATGGTCAGCGCAATCTCGTTGGGCGTCTTCTGGCGTTTCGCGCCTTCCACCATCGCGATCATGCGGTCGAGGAAGCTCTCGCCCGGGTTGACGTTGATGCGCACCACCAGCCAGTCCGACAGCACGCGGGTGCCGCCCGTGACGGAAGAGAAGTCGCCGCCGGACTCGCGGATGACAGGTGCCGACTCGCCGGTGATGGCGCTCTCGTCCACCGAGGCCACGCCTTCGATCACCTCGCCGTCCAGCGGGATGACGTCGCCGGCCTCCACGAGCACGACGGCGCCCTTGCGCAGTTCATCCGCCTCCTGCGGGTGCCAGGACGAGCCGTGGACGGGCTTCTCCAGCTTCTTGGCGATCGTCTTCTTCTTCATGCCCCGCAGCGACGAGGCCTGCGCCTTGCTGCGGCCCTCGGCCATGGCTTCAGCGAAGTTGGCGAAGAGTACGGTGAACCACAGCCACAGCGCGATGGCGAGAACGAAGCCTTGCGAGGCTTCACCCTGCCCGCCCAGCGCCTGGATCCACAGGATGGTGGTGATGATGCTGCCGACGTAGACGACGAACATCACCGGGTTGCGCCACTGCACGCGCGGGTCGAGCTTGCCAAACGCCGAGGCGATGGCGGGCTTGACCAGTGCAGGGTCCAGCAGGGAGAAGGTGGATGCAGTTGTTGTCATGGTTTCACTTCCAAAGCACCAGGTGCTCGACGACCGGCCCCAGAGCCAGCGCCGGCACGTAGTTCAGCAGGCCGACCAGCAGCACGGTGCCGATGAGCAGGCCCACGAACAGCGGGCCATGGGTGGGCAGCGTGCCCGCCGTCACCGCCATGCGCTTCTTGGCCGCAAGCGAACCGGCAATCGCCAGCACCGGGACGATCACGCCGAAGCGGCCGAACCACATCGCGATGGCGAGCAGCGTGTTGTAGAAGGGCGTGTTCGCCGACAGGCCGGCGAAGGCGCTGCCGTTGTTGTTGCCGGCGGAGGTGAACGCGTAGAGGATTTCCGAGAAGCCGTGCGCACCTGGGTTCGCGACGCCGGCCTTGCCGGCATCGGCCAGCACGGCCACGGCGGTGCCTGCCAGCACCAGGATGGGCGTCACGAGGATGGCGATCGACACCATCTTCATCTCGTAGGTTTCGATCTTCTTGCCCAGGTACTCGGGCGTGCGGCCGATCATCAGCCCGGCGATGAACACCGCC
Source organism: Aquabacterium sp. (assembly GCA_040400895.1). Classification (GTDB taxonomy): domain Bacteria; phylum Pseudomonadota; class Gammaproteobacteria; order Burkholderiales; family Burkholderiaceae_C; genus Pseudaquabacterium. The sequence goes on along the minus strand of JBBAPL010000197.1, from coordinate 3,119 downwards.
AGGATGGCGAAGATCAGCATGCCGTACAGGCCCGTGCCGGTGCCGCCGAAGACCACCTCGCCCAGCTGCATCAGCACCAGGGGCACGGCACCGCCCAGCGGCGTGAACGAGTCGTGCATGCCGATGACGGCGCCGCAGGAGGCGGCCGTGGTGATGGCCGCGAACAGGCCCGTGGCAGCGATGCCGAAGCGCGCTTCCTTGCCTTCCATGTTGCCGCCAGGCTGCGTGGCGCTGGCACCCTGGTCGGCCCCGAGCGCTGCCAGCAGCGGGTTGCCTTGCTGCTCCTGCGAGACGACGACGACGACCGCGACGACGAAGATGGCCGTCATCGCTGCCAGAACGGCCCAGCCCTGACGCGGGTCGCCGACCATGCGGCCGAACATGAACACCAGCGCGGCCGGGATCAGAAAGATCGACAGCATCTGGAAGAAGTTCGTCAGCGCCGACGGGTTCTCGTAGGGGTGTGCCGAGTTGGCGTTGAAGAAGCCGCCGCCGTTGGTGCCCAGCATCTTGATGGCTTCCTGCGAAGCGACCGGGCCCATCGCGAGGGTTTGCGTTGTCGACTTGACGTCCTCCATGACCGGCGCGCCCTTGTCGTCCTTCAGGGGCTGGCGGTCGGGCCCGTTCTTGGCCGTCTGGTAGCTGGTCACGTCGAGCGTGGCCACTTCCTTGTACGGCGAGAAGTTCTGGATTACCCCCTGGCTCACCAGGAAGACGGCAAACACCAGAGATAAGGGCAGCAGCACGTAGGCCGTGACACGGGTGATGTCGACCCAGAAGTTGCCGATCGACGCCGACGAGCGCGCGACGAAACCACGGATGAGCGCGAAGACCACCACGATGCCGGTCGCGGCGGAGAGGAAGTTCTGTACCGCCAACGCAAGCATCTGCGTCAGGTAGCTCATCGTCGCTTCACCGCCGTAGCCCTGCCAGTTGGTGTTGGTGACGAAGCTGATGGCGGTGTTGAAGGACGAGTCGGCGCTGACCCCAGCCATGCCAGCTGGGTTGAGCGGCAACACCCCCTGGAAGCGTTGCAATGCGTAGACCGCGAGCACGCCAAGGAAGTTGAAGACGAGGAGCGCGATGGCGTATTGGCGCCAGCCCATGCCGGCCGACGCATCGACGCCGGCCAGCCGGTACAGGCCACGTTCGACAGCCTCGAGAGGCGCCATCCAGCGCGGGAAGCGGCCATCGGCCACCGCTACCAGCCACTTGCCGAGCGGCCAAGCCAACAACAGCAGCACGCCAAGGTAGGCGGCCAGAAGGATCCACGCTTGGGTGTTCATCAGAATTCCTCCGCCCGCAGCAGGGCGTAGGTCAGATAGATGAGCAGGCCGAGAGATGCCGAGCCCGCAAGCCAGTAGAGCCCGCTCATTTGCGCACCCCCAGCTTGTCGCAGCCGATCACCGTGCCGAGCAGGGCAATGAACATGACAGCAGCCGCTGCCAGGTAGGCGAAGTCCATGGTTCCTCCAGGTATCCGTTACTTGCTGGAGAGCTTAGGAACTGGCGCATCAAATCGGTATAGAGATCCGATCGATCGGCATCAAGAACTCATAAAGAGCGGGCGGCGGCTGATGTGTGCAGCACGAGGCCCAGCGACCAAAGGTGCCTGTCAGTCAAAGATGCTCAGCGACACGTCGCTCAATGCCGATGCGCATCGCCCCTGCGCGACGGCCGTGCCTAGCCGGCACAAGCTACAGTTCCGTCTCTGCAAGCTCTGGCAGGAAGCGCCCAGCTCGTCCCTGCAGGTTCAACCTGTGGGGTGTTCTGTGGGGTTTCTGAGGCGAGGACAACGGAATATGAAGGCACGACAAGCACTTAGCTTCGTACTCGAAGTTCAGGTGCAAAATTTGGAGTAGTCCCAGGGCGTCTCCTGCCGTCCGTCTGCTGGAAAGCCTCGCCCGGAAGATCGCCGAATTTCTCGGCTGGACCAACACCTTCTTGGCCGAGTCCATCGCCCTGACCCCGCTTCAGGCCGATGCCTTCATCCGCAGGGACCCCGCGCTCGCACGTGCCGTCGGCAACACCGTCACCGTCGCACCCATCGACGGCCTGATCAGCAGCGTGCAGCCCCTACTGGTCGTCGTCCTTCGAGGCAAACAGAACTCGCCAGGTGACGAACAGCGATGTTGCGTTATGACTGTAGTCATTGACGCTAGAAGTATTTTCGCAACACACTTCAGCCATGAAGGCTACCGACGCGGCGACCGCCTCCACCCACGAACAGCAGGTGCTGCGCCTCGCCCGCGCCCGGGCCCTGCTGCGCGCGCGTGACCTGACGCAGCAAGGCCTGCCGACCATTGCCCTGACGCGCCTGGTCCAGGCCGGCAAGCTCGAACGCGTGGCGCGCGGTCTGTACGGCATTCCGGGTGCCGCCATCAGCGAGCACCGCTCGCTGGCGGAAGTCTCGGCGCGCGTGCCCAAAGGCGTGGTCTGCCTGCTGTCGGCTCTGAGGGTGCACAAGATCGGCACCCAAGCCCCCCATGAGGTCTGGATCGCCATCCCGCCGCACATGGTGAGCCCCAGGCTCGACCAGCCTGCGATCCGTGTCGTGCGCATGTCGGACGCGGCACGGGCAGATGGCGTCGATCGCCTGACGATCGACGGCGTCGAGGTGCCGGTCTTCAACGCGGCCCGAACCATCGTCGACTGCTTCCGGTTCCGCAACAAGATCGGCCTGGATGTGGCGCTGGAAGCACTGCGCGATGGCTGGAGCCAGCGCAAGTTCACGCTGGACGACCTGTGGCGCCATGCCACGCGCGGCCGCGTTGCCAATGTGATGCGGCCCTACATCGAGGCCATCACGGCATGACCGCGAACCGCGCCGCGTCGATCCGCGCCAGGCTCAAGCAGCACACAGACACGTCGAAGCAAGACTTCAACCTGACCCTGTCCCGGTACGGCCTGGAACGCCTGCTCGACCGGCTGTCCGTCTCCGAGCACGCACCGAACTTCCTGCGCAAGGGCGCGCTGCTCTTCCAGCGCGGGTACGGCCAGAGCCGCACCGGCCGACACGCGACACCGACCTGCTGGGTTTCTGCCCTGACGACGTGCCCACGCTGATTGACGTCCCCGCACCGACCTTGCGGGCCTACCCCAAGGCCACGGTCGTGGCCG
>JBBAPL010000196.1:0-8620 GCA_040400895.1 Aquabacterium sp. | reverse complement strand
AGCGCGCGGGTGCGCTCGCGTTGGCTGCCCTCTTCCGACAACAGCCGCGCCAGCGCGATCTGCGCACCCTTCTCGGCCATCTCCAGCCAGGTCTTGCGCTGCTCGCGCGGCTGGTGCTGGGCGTTGATCTTGCTGCCGGTCTGCTCGCTCAGCGCGGCCAGCAGTTCGGGCGCCACCGGGCAGCTCAGCACCAACAGCGACGGCGGCGCCACGCCCAGGTAGTGCTGGGCGATGAAGGCCTCCAGCACCTGCTGCTCGACCGTCAGCGCGGCCTGGCGCTCGTCGGCCTCGTCGGCGGTCAGCGCCGCGGCGTCTTCCACATGCGCTGGAAAGTGGGCCCGGTCGCCCAGGTGGCGGCCGCCACGCACCATGGCCAGGTTGACGCAGGCCCGACCCCCCTGCACCTTGACGGCCAGCACGTCCACGTCGCGGTCACGCACCGACGTCAGGCTGCTCTCTTCCATGCTCTGCTGGTGCAGCACGCGCGACAGCGCGCTGATCTGGTTGCGCACCTCGGCGGCACGCTCGAATTCCAGCGCGTCGGCATAGGCCATCATCTGCGTCTGCAGGGTGCCGATCACCTCGTCGGTGGCGCCCAGCAGGAAGCGCTCGGCATTGCTCACATCGCGGCCGTAGTCGGCCGGCGTGATCAGGCCCACGCAGGGGCCCGAGCAGCGGCGGATCTGGTAGAGCAGGCAGGGTCGGCTGCGGTTGGCATACACCGTGTCTTCACAGGTGCGCAACTTGAAGGCCTTCTGCAGCAGCAGGATGGTCTCCTTCACCGCCCAGGCGCCGGGATACGGGCCGAAGTAGGTGTGCTTGCGGTCGACCGCGCCGCGGTAGTAGGCGATGCGCGGGAACGGATGGCGCTGCAGCTTGAGATACGGGTAGCTCTTGTCGTCGCGGAACAGGATGTTGAACTTCGGGTTCAACGTCTTGATCAGGTTGTTTTCCAGCAGCAGGGCCTCGGCCTCGGTGCGCACCACGGTGGTTTCCATGCGCGCAATGCGGCTGATCATGTGGCCGATGCGGGTGCCGCCGTGGTCCTTCTGGAAGTAGCTGGCCACCCGCTTCTTCAGGCTGCGCGCCTTGCCCACGTACAGCACGTTGCCCTGGGCGTCGAAATAGCGGTAGACGCCCGGCAGGCCGGGCAGCGCGGCCACCTCGACCAGCAGGCGTTCACGCACCTGGTCGGGGTCGGGTGCCGGGGCGGGCGGGGTGTCGGCAGGGGCGGCGGGATCGGGCATGGGTGGCAGGGCGGGCGGTGCCGGATTCTGCCGCTGTCGATAATCCCCCCATGCATCGGCACACGGGTGACTTGCAGACGGGCCTGCGCTGGGACGTGTTCTGCCGGGTGATCGACAACTTCGGCGACGTGGGCGTGTGCTGGCGCCTGTGCAGCGCGCTGGCCGCCCGCGGGCTGGCGGTGCGGCTGTGGATCGACGACGCCAGTGCGCTGGCCTGGTTGGCGCCGCACGGCGCGCCCGGTGTGCAGGTGCGGCCCTGGGCCGATGCGCTGCAGGCCGGCGACCCGGGCGACGTGGTGGTCGAGGCCTTCGGCTGCCACCTGCCCGATGCCTTCGTCGCCCGCATGGCGGCGCAGCAGGCGGCGCCGGTGTGGATCAACCTGGAGTACCTCAGCGCAGAAGGCTATGTCGAACGCAGCCACGGCCTGCGCTCGCCGCAGTTCAGCGGGCCGGGCGCCGGGCTGGACAAGTGGTTCTTCTACCCCGGCTTCACACCGGCCACCGGCGGCCTGCTGCGCCACCCGCCAGCGCCGGTCCCGGCTGACACGACCGCCTGGCTGGCGCAACGCGGCTGGGCGCCGGTGGCCGGTGAGCGCAGCGTGCTGCTGTTCGGCTATGCCAGCCCGGCGCTGCCAGCGCTGCTGGCCGCGCTGGCCGACCGGCCCAGCCTGCTGTGGGTGCCGCAGGGGCCGCTGCAGGCGCAATTGGCCGGGCAACCGCTGCCGCCCGGCCTGCGGCTGCAGCCGCTGCCCTGGCTGCCGCTGGCCGACTTCGACCAGCTGCTGGCCGCCGCCGACCTGAAACTGGTGCGCGGGGAAGACTCGTTCGTGCGCGCCCAGCTGCTGGGCGCCGGCCCGGTGCTGTGGCAGATCTATCCGCAGGACGACGGCGCCCATGCCACCAAGCTGGATGCCTGGCTCGACCTCGCCCTGGCCGGCTGCGCCCCCGCCCTGGCGGCCGCGCTGCGGCAGGCCCACCAGGTGGTCAACGGCCTGGCCCCCGGCCCGCTGCAGCTGCCCGACCTGGCCGCCTGGCGCACGCAGCACCTGGCCTGGCAGGCCGGATTGCACGCCCAGGCCGACCTGGTCACCCAGCTGCTGGCCTTCACGGTGGCCCGCTGGAGCGGGAAATCCGGCTAAGATCGTGGGCTTTGCTTCACACCGACTGGCATGCCAGGGCGCTGCCCAGCGCCAGTCCACACCCCGGGAACTCCCATGAAAGTCGCTCAAGAAATCCGCGCCGGCAACGTCATCATGCAGGGCAAGGACCCGTGGGTCGTGCTCAAGACCGAATACAGCCGGGGTGGCCGCAACTCGGCCACCGTACGCATGAAGCTCAAGAGCCTTCTGAACAGCCAGGCCACCGAGACGGTGTTCAAGGCCGACGACAAGATGGAACAGATCGTGCTGGACAAGAAGGAGTGCACCTACACCTACTTCGCCGACCCGATGTACGTGTTCATGGACGGCGACTACAACCAGTTCGAGGTGGAAGCCGAGAACATGGGCGACGCGATCCAGTACCTGGAAGACGCGATGCCGGTCGAAGTGGTGTTCTACGACGGCAAGGCCATCTCGGTCGAACTGCCCACCAGCGTGGTGCGTGAAGTGACCTGGACCGAACCCGCCGTCAAGGGCGACACCTCGGGCAAGGTGCTCAAGCCTGCCAAGCTGGCCACCGGCTTCGAGATCCCGGTACCGATCTTCGTCGCCCAGGGCGACATGATCGAAATCGACACCCGCACGCACGAGTACCGCAAGCGCGTCTGACGCCGCCGCGGCGCATCGCAAGGGGCACTTCGGTGCCCTTTTTTGTTGCGCGTTTGCTGCGTGTTTGCGCCTATCTGCGCCGGTGTTACCGTTCCCGCCATGGCCTTCGACTTCGACGCTGCCGTGCACGTGCCGCACCGCATGCAGCCCGGGCTGCGCCGGCTGCAGCCGGGTGCCGTGCAGCTGACGCCGACCCTGGGGCCGCAGCGCAGCCAGGCCCGCCACCTGCGCGAAAAGCTCGCGGTGCTGGGCGCCTTCCGCGACCAGGCGCTGCTGCAGGCACCCGGGTTCGACGCCGGCCCGGCGCTGGCGGCGCTGGCCGCCCACGCGGCCGCCGAGCAACCTGGCGCGCTGCAGATCGACAACGCCAGCTGGCACGCACCCGCGCTGGGCTGGGCGCTGGACAGCGACGATCAGCCGGTTGAACGCAGCCGCAGCGGCTGGCCCGAAGTGGGCGCGCTGCTGGTCACGATGCCCCGCCCCTGGCGCCGCGCGGCGCTGCTGGCACTGGCCTTTGCCGAAGACTTCGCGGTGGTCGACGGTGCCAACGGCACCCTGCCCTGGCTGGCGGTGGCCTTGCCGTCGATGTGGGCGCCTGAAGACAAGATCGGCCGCAGCTTCGGCGACGCCCACGCGCCGGTGGCCGACAACCGGTTGATCGTGGGCGCCGCGCCGCACCTGGTGAAGCTGGTGACATCGGCCGAGCCCTGGGAACGCTTCGTCTGGACGCTGACCGCCCACCCGCGCCTGCACGGCCACCCGCAGCGGGTGGCGCCGGAGCGATGGGCGCCTGGACTGACCGACGACGAACTGGCCACCCAGACCTGGTGGCGCACCGAGCGCCAGACCTTCATCCCGGTGCCCGGCGTGCGGCAGTCGGTCTTCACCATTCTGGTGAACGTGACGCCGCTCCCCACCGCCTTTGACCAGCCGGCCCAAGCCGCCCGGGTGCATGACGCGCTGGCGTCGATGAGCGACGCGGTGCTGGCCTACCGTGGCCTGACCACCGCCGGCCCGGCCCTGCTGCGCTGGCTGGCGCGCCAGGCGGCGGGTGGCAGCGCCGGCGCGCTGGCGTGAGCTGGGGCCCGCTGCAGCCCGCGCCCATGAATCTGCCTGAGGCAGACGAGGCGAGCGCGGAGAACCTGGCAGGCCAGGCGTTCCTGCACGGCAGCGGCCTGCCCGGGCGCTGGGCCGGCCGCAGCCGCTTCGTGGTGCTGGAGACCGGCTTCGGCCTGGGCCACCACTTCCTGGCCACCTGGCACGCCTGGCGGCAGGATGCGCAGCGCTGCAGCCGGCTTTGGTATGTCGCCATCGACCCGCAGCCTTCGCGCGCTGCCGACTTGGCGCGCGCGCATGCCCCGTCGGCGCTGCCGGCGCTGCCGGCCGCTTTGTCGGCCGCGCTGGTGCGCCAGTGGCCGCCGCTGACGCCCGACATGCACCTGCTCGACTTCGACGGTGGCCGGGTGCGTCTGCTGCTGGCCTTTGGCGACAGTGACCAGGTGCTGCCCGAGCTGGTGGCCGGCGTCGATGCCTTCCACCTCGGCGGTGCCACCCCCGGCAACGACCCGGACCTGTGGGACCGGTGGCGGCTGCGCCAGCTGACACGGCTGGCCGCACCAGGCGCCACCGTGGCCACCCGTCACGTGGCCCCTGCCCTGCGCCTGGGACTGCAGGCGGCCGGCTTCAGCGTGCAGGCGATTCCCGGCCACGGCAGCCAGCCCGAGATGACGGTGGGCCGTTTCGCGCCGCGGGTCAGCCCGCGCGCACCACCCGGGCGCCAGCCGCAGGCCGGTGTGCAGACGGTCGCGGTGGTGGGTGCCGGCCTGGCAGGTTCGGCGGTGGCCGCTGCGTTGGCAGGGCGCGGCCTGGCGGTGCAGGTGATCGACCGTGCGGGCGGCCCGGCGCAAGCCACGTCCGGTCAGGCCGCCGGCCTGTTCCACGGCGTGGTGCACGGGCAAGACGGCATCCATGCCCGATGGCTGCGCGCCGCCGCGCTGCACACCACGCGGGTGCTGCGGCCGCTGGTGGACTCAGGCCTGGTACCCGGCGCCGTCGGCGGGCTGCTGCGGGGTGAGCAGTCCCTGTCGGCCGACGGCATGCAGCAGTTGCTGGCCGCGCTGGCACTGCCGCCCGATTACCTGCAGGTGGCACCACGTGGCAGCGGCGCGACCTGGATGTACCCTGGCGGCGGCTGGGTGGCGCCTGCTGCGCTATGCGCGCACTGGCTGCAGCAGCCCGGCATCGCGACCGTCTACAACCAGGCGGTGCAGGCACTGCAGCGCAGCGCGGCTGGCTGGCAGTTGCTGGGCGAGGCAGGCCAGGTGCTGGCCGAGGCCGATGCGGTGGTGCTGTGCAACGCCGCCGACGCCCAGCGCCTGGCCGGCGCCGGTGCAGCCTGGCCAGTGCACCTGGCGCGCGGCCAGACCACGGTGCTGCCCGCCGGCCTGGCCGGCGCGCCCGCCCTGCCCCAGCCACTGGCCGATGCCGGCTATGTGCTGCAGCTGGCCGACGGCCGCCTGCTGTGCGGCGCCACCACGCAGCGCGCCGATGGTGACCCCGCCGTGCGCTGGTCCGACCACCAGCACAACCTGGCCACGCTGCAACGCTTGACCGGCTGGGCACCCGACATCGACCCCGCGTTGCTGGCCGGGCGCGTCGGCTGGCGCCTGCTGGCCGACGACCGCCTGCCGCTGCTGGGCCCCCTGCCCGACGCCAGCGCCACCGGCGCGCGCCCACCCGACCAGCCGCGCCATGTGCAGCGCCAGCCGGGCCTGTATGTCTTCACCGCGCTGGGCTCGCGCGGCATCACCCAGGCCGCACTGGCTGCTGAGTTCCTGGTGTCCTGGCTGACCGGCGACCCGCTGCCCGCACCGGCCGCGCTGGTCGACGCGCTGGACGTGGCGCGGTTCACCAGCCGCGCGGTGCGGCGGGCGGCACGTTCAGTCGAATGACAGCGCCTTCACGCCAGCGGGCGTGCCCAGCAGGCACAGCCGGGCACGGTGGCGGGCGAAGAGGCCCACCGTCACCACGCCGGGCCACTGGTTGACTTCGGTTTCCATCGCCAGCGGGTCGGTGATCTGCAGGCCGCGCACGTCCAGGATCAGGTTGCCGTTGTCGGTGGTGACCCCGGCACGCACGGTGGCTGCGCCGCCATAGGCCGCAGCAAAGCGGCGCGCCACCTGGGCCGCCGCCATCGGGATCACTTCCACCGGCAGCGGAAAACGGCCCATCACGTCCACCAACTTGCTCTGGTCGGCGATGCAGATGAAGCGCGCGGCCAGGTCGGCCACGATCTTCTCGCGCGTCAGCGCGGCGCCGCCGCCCTTGACCATGTTTCCCTGGTGATCAATCTCGTCGGCGCCGTCGATGTAGACCGGGATGCGCTCGACCTCGTTCGCGTCGAGCACCCGGATGCCATGGGCCTGCAGCCGCTGCGTGCTGGCCACCGAACTGCTGACGGCACCGGCAATGCGGTCCTTGACCGTGGCCAACGCGTCGATGAAGCAGTTGACGGTGGAGCCGGTGCCCACGCCCACCACGGTGCCGGGCACCACGCAATCCAACGCAGCGCGGCCGACGAGGGCCTTCAGTTCATCCTGGTTCATGGTGCAGAAGTGGGCTGGCGCAGCCTGTGCGTGGGGACAAGGGACAATCCGAAATTATGGCTTTGATCCCCTACGCGCTGACCCGCCCCTTCCTGTTCGGGCTCGACCCCGAGCGTGCCCATGAGCTGACGCTGGAGTCCATCGCCACGCTGCAGAACACGCCGCTGCAATGCCTGTGGCAGCAGCCCCGCGTGGACAGCCCGGTGACGGTGGCCGGCCTGCGATTCCCCAACCGCATCGGCCTGGCCGCCGGGCTGGACAAGAACGGCCGCTGCATCGACGGCCTGGGCGCGATGGGCTTCGGCTGCATCGAGGTGGGCACGGTCACGCCCAAGGGCCAGCCGGGCAACCCCAAGCCGCGCATGTTCCGACTGCCGGCCCAGGACGCGCTGATCAACCGCCTGGGTTTCAACAACGACGGCCTGGCCGCCTTCCTGGCCAACGTGCAGCGCGCGCGCAGCTTCCGCGCGGCGGGCGGCATCCTGGGCCTGAACATCGGCAAGAACGCCGCCACGCCGATCGAAGACGCGGCCAGCGACTACCTGGCCTGCCTGGACGGCGTGTACCCGCATGCCGACTACGTGACGGTGAACATCAGCAGCCCCAACACCAAGAATCTGCGCGCGCTGCAGAGCGACGAAGCGCTGGACGCCCTGCTGGGCGCGCTGCAGCAGCGGCGGCAGCAACTGGCCACGCAGCACGGCCGCCAGGTGCCGATGTTCGTGAAGATTGCGCCCGACCTGGACGAGGCGCAGGTCGGCGTGATCGCCGCCACGCTGCGCCACAACGGCATCGACGGCGTGATCGCCACCAACACCACGATCGCGCGCGATGCCGTGGCCGGCCTGCCGCATGCCGACGAGGCCGGCGGCCTGAGCGGGCGGCCGGTGTTTGCCGCCAGCAACCGGGTGATCGGCCAGTTGCGCGCAGCGCTGGGCGCGGGCTACCCGATCATCGGCGTGGGTGGCGTGCTGTCGGGCCGCGATGCCCGGGCCAAGATCGACGCCGGCGCCGACCTGGTGCAGATTTACACCGGCCTGATTTACAGGGGGCCCGAACTGGTGGCCGACTGCGCCCGGGCGATGGCCACGCGGCGCTGAGGCAGCGCCGCAGCGCCGCCTGCCGGTCAGAAGATCAGCGCCGCGCCGGTCTTCTGCTGCAGTTCCTCACCCGTCACGCCCGGCGCCAGTTCCACCACCTTCAGCCCGGCCGGCGTCACGTCCAGCACAGCCAGGTCGGTGATGATGCGGTTGACCACGCCCAGGCCGGTCAGCGGCAGGTTGCACTCGGGCAGGATCTTCAGGTCGATGCTGCCGTCCTTCTTCCTGGCCACGTGCTCCATCAGCACCAGCACCCGGGCCACGCCGGCCACCAGGTCCATGGCGCCGCCCATGCCCTTGACCATCTTGCCGGGGATCATCCAGTTGGCCAGGTCACCCTTGGCGCTGACCTGCATCGCACCCAGGATGCTGAGGTTGATCTTGCCGCCGCGGATCATCGCGAAGCTGTCGTGGCTGCCGAAGATGCTGCTGCCCGGCAGCGTGGTCACGGTCTGCTTGCCGGCGTTGATCAGGTCGGGGTCGACCTCGCTCTCGTCGGGGAAGGCGCCGATGCCCAGCATGCCGTTCTCGCTCTGCAGCCACACCTCGATGTCGGGCGACACGAAGTTGGCCACCAGCGTGGGCAGGCCGATGCCGAGGTTGACGTAGAAGCCGTCCTGCAGTTCCTGGGCGGCACGCGCCGCCATCTGATCGTGGGTCCAGGCCATGGTCAAACTCCCTTCGGGTTCTGCTTGGTGGTGCGCTTCTCGATGCGCTTCTCGGGCGTGGCGTTCAGCACCAGGCGGCTGACGTAGATGCCGGGCAGGTGGATCGCGTCCGGGTCCAGGCTGCCGGTCTCGACGATCTCCTCGACCTCCACCACGCTGATCTTGCCGGCCATGATCACCGCCGGGTTGAAGTTGCGCGCGGTGCGGCGGAACACCAGGTTGCCGCTCTTG
>JBBAPL010000195.1:0-8729 GCA_040400895.1 Aquabacterium sp. | reverse complement strand
CCTGCGGCGGCGATTGAGGGGTTCTTGCGGTCAACCGGGCTGACGCTGGAGCAGATGCTGCATCAGTCCGCGGACAAGGCCTGAGCGGGTGGCGCCTGGCCTGGCTGGCATGGGCGCTGGCCGGCTCGTCTTCATCGACCGCCTGCGCACCCTGTTGACAGTGCTGGTGATCGCCCACCACACCGCCATCACCTACGGCGGCAGCGGCGGCTGGTTCTACCGCGAGGTGACCGACGGCGGTGCACCGTTCAGCCTGTTGCTGACCTTGTTCTGCAGCGTGAACCAGGCCTTCTTCATGGGCCTGTTCTTCCTGCTTGCCGGCTACTTCACACCGCCGGCACTGGCGGCCAAGGGGTGGCGCCGCTTCGTGGTTGACCGGCTGCTGCGGCTGGGTGTGCCACTGCTGGTGTTCGGGTTCGTGCTGGGGCCGCTGGCGGTGGCACTGGCCGGCATCCAGCAGGGCCGGCCGTTCTGGCCGGGCTGGCTGCGGTTGATCGAGAACGGAGTGTTCGTGATCGGACCGCTCTGGTTTGCCTGGTTGCTGCTGCTGTTCACAGCGGCCTGGCTGGCCTGGCGTGGGCTGCGAAACGCGACGCCGGCCGCGGCGGACCTGCTGCGCGGGGTGGCGCCAGCGAAGGCGCCGGCCCCTGTCCCCGGCGACAGGGCCTGGCTGCTGGCCGCGCTGGGCGTGGGGGCGGCGGCGCTGGTGATCCGCCAGTGGGTGCCCGTCGGCGAGAACCGGCTGGGCCTGCAGATCGGCCACTGTGCGTCCGATGTCTTCCTGTTCGCGCTGGGCTGCGCTGCCTGGCGCCACCGCTGGCTGGAGCGGGTGGACCGGTCCCAGGCCCGCCGCTGGGGACGGGTCTCGCTCTACACCGTGCCGGTGTTGGTGGCCACGGCTGCAGCCACCGGTGCGCTGGCCGGTCGGGCAGTGGACTTCAGTGGCGGGCTGGGCGCCGCGGCGGTGGTCTACGCCTTCTGGGAACCCTTCGTGGCCTGGGGGTGATCGCACGGCTGCTGGTGGGCTTCCAGGCCCGGTACCACAGACCGCAGGTGCGCTGGCAGCGCTGGGACGCCTGCGCCTATGGCGCGTTCATCGTGCATGCGCCGGTGATCGTCGGGCTGTCGGTGCTGCTGGCTGGCTGGCCATTGCCACCGGTGTGGAAGTTCGCCCTGGTGCTGGCCGCTGGCACGGTGCTGTCGTTCCTGCTGGCGGGCTGGTTGCGGCGACTGCCGGGCGCGCGCCGGGTGCTGTGAGCACCGGCTAAGCTCGGCGCACCATTGACCAACACGGCCCCGCCCATGACCACCACGCCAGCCTTCGAGGTGCTGCCCCGCGACCTGTCTGCCTACCGCGCCGGCAACACCGGTGTGCCCTACGTGCACCGCTTCCAAAGCGGCCGACCGGGCCCGCATGTGCTGGTGAACGCGCTGACCCACGGCAATGAGTTCTGCGGCATGGTGGCCGCTTGCCACCTGCTGGACACCGGCGTGCGTCCGCTGATCGGCAGGCTGACCGTCAGCTTCGCCAACGTGGCGGCCTACGAGACCTTCACCACCCTTCAGCCGTTCGACAGCCGGCAGCTGGTGCACAACCTCAACCGCATCTGGAGCGACGCCTGGCTCGACGGGCCGGAGCACAGCCCCGAGCTGGCCCGCGCGCGGGAAATGCGCCCGGTGGTGGCCGTGGCCGACCACATCCTCGACATCCACAGCACCAGCCAGCCGGTGCAGCCGTTCTGGGTCTACCCCGACCGCCCGCGCAACGCCGCGGCGGCCATTGCCATCGGCGAGCCCGCGGTGCACCTGGTGATGCCGCAGGGCCTGGGCAGCGGCACGCCGCTGATCCAGCATGGTCCCCACGGCACGGACGACTTCCACGGCGTGGGGCTGGTCGCCGAATGCGGCCAGCACTTCCAGCAGGCCAGCGCCGACCGGGCCATCCGCGTGGCGCGCCAGTTTCTGGCCCACTTCGGCCTGATCGCGACAGAAGACCGGGCGCCAGCCGCGCCGGCCCATCGCTACCAGTTGCTGCAGACCTGGGTGATCAAGACGCCGGACTTCTGCTTCAGCCGGCCGCTGGTCGGCTTCGAGACGTTTGGCCCGGGCGAGCTGATCGCCACCGACGGACCCGACGCCATCCATGCGCCAGCGGATGGCTGCACGGTGCTGATGCCGGCGCGGGTGGCCATTGTCGGGCGCGAAGGGGTGTACTTGGCGCGGGCGCTGCCGGCATGATGCGTCGATCCGGGTTCCGGATCCCGCTCAGGTGCCTCCCCGCAGCCGGAACCGCTGCAGCTTTCCCGTCTCGGTGCGCGGCAGGCTGTCGACGAAGTCCACGGCGCGCGGGTACTTGTAGGGCGCGATGTTGGCCTTCACGTGGTCCTGCAGCGCCCGCACGCAGGCGGCATCGCCCGCCACGCCCGGCTTCAGCACCACCCAGGCCTTGACGATCTGACCGCGCTCGTCGTCCGGCATGCCCGCCACGCCGCATTCGGCCACCGCCGGGTGGTGCAGCAGGCAGTCTTCCACTTCGGGCCCGGCGATGTTGTAGCCCGCGCTGATGATCATGTCGTCGGTGCGGCTCTGGTAGTGGAAGTAGCCGTCGGCGTCCTGCAGGTAGGCGTCGCCGGTCAGGTTCCAGCCGCCCTGCACATACTGCGCCTGGCGCGCATCGTCCAGATAGCGGCAGCCGGTGGGGCCCTTGACCGCCAGGCGGCCCACGGTGCCAGGCGGCACCGGCTGCAGGTCGGCACCGACCACGCAGGCGCGGTAGCCAGGGATGGGCTTGCCAGTGGCGCCGGGGCGGGATGCCGACTCATCGGCCGAGATGAAGATGTGCAGCAGCTCCGTGGCGCCGATGCCGTCGATCAGGGTGATGCCGGTGGCGTCTGTCCACAACGCGCGGGTGGCGGCCGGCAGCGCCTCGCCGGCCGACACGCAGCTGCGCAGCGTGCCACCCTGGTCCACCGACAAGCGGCGCTCACCTGCGGCTGCCGCCATCGTCCGGTACGAGGTGGGCGCCGTGAACAGCACCGTGGCGCCGAAGCGCGGGATGGCGTCCAGCAGTTCGTTGGGCCCCGCCTTCGGCAGCAGCACCGTGGCCGCACCCACGCTCAGCGGAAACAGCAGCAGCCCACCCAGGCCGAAGGTGAAGGCCAGCGGCGGGCTGCCGATGAACACATCGTCGGCCCGCGGCCGCAGCACATGCGGCGCAAAGCAGGCACAGGCGGCCAGCACATCGCGGTGGAAGTGCACCGTGGCCTTGGGCTTGCCGGTGGTGCCGCTGGTGAAGGCCAGCAGGGCCACGTCGTCGGCCGCGGTGTCCACAGTTGGGAAATGATCGGGCTGACGGGCTGCGCGGGCCTCCACGCCGGACTCCGCGGGCAGGCCGAAGTGCAGCACCTCGCGCAGCACCGGGTGCACGGCGGCGGCCAGCGCCAGCTCGTCGGCCAGCGCGGCGTCGCACAGTGCATGCGTGACCTGCGCCTTGGCGATGATCTGACCCAGCTCCTTGGCGCGCAGCATCGGCATGGTGCCCACCGAGATGCCGCCGGCCTTCATCACCGCGAACCAGCAGGCAGCCAGCATGGGGCAATTGGCGGCGCGCAGCAGCACCCGGTTGCCTGGCACCAGGCCCATGTCGTTGACCAGCACATGGGCGATGCGGTTGGCTTCCCGCTGAAGCTGCCGATAGGTCCAGGCCTCGCCGTCGGGCCCGACCACGCAGCGCCGGTCGCCCCAGCCCCGCGCCAGCGCGTCGTCCAGCAGCATGGCCGCACAGTTCAGCCGCGGCGGAAACTGCAGTTCGGGCAGCTCGAACAGGAACTCGGGCTGGTCCGCGGGCGCCGGCAGCCGGTCCCTGGCGAAGGTGTCGACATGGGCGCTGGGCTGCATGGGGCGGCTCCTCGGGTCGTCACAAGCTCTCGAACTCTCAGTCGGGGATGACGGCGGTGACCTCGATCTCGACCTTGGCGCGGTCCTCGATCAGCGCCACCACCTGCACCGCCGTCATCGCGATGTCGAAGTGGCCAATCAGGTCCTTGAACGCCTGGCCCACGGCGCGGCCGGCGGCCAGGTATTCACGCTTGTCGGTCACGTACCAGGTCATGCGGGTGATGTGGTGCGGCGCGCCACCGGCCTCGGTGAGCACCGCCACCACATGGGCCAGCGCCTGGCGTGCCTGTTCGGCGAAGTCGTCGGTCTGGAAGATGCCCTGCGCATCCCAACCGACCATGCCGGCGATGAACACCTGGCGGCCGGTGGCCTGGGTGGCGGCCACGCCGTTGGCATAGCCCTTGGGGCGCGGCCAGCCGGCGGGAAGAATGGCCTGGTGGGGTTTGTCGGTCATCGTGGGTCTCCGCTCAATCGCCCTGGAACACCGGCTTTTGCTTGGCCACGAAGGCGTGGTAAGCCCGGTGGAAGTCCTGCGTCAGCATGCACAGCGCCTGGGCCTGGGCCTCGGCTTCGATGGCCTGCTCGATGGTCATCGCCCATTCCTGCTGCAGCATGGTCTTGGTGATGCCGTTGGCAAAGGTGGGACCGGCCGCCAAATCAGCCGCCAGCGCCTGGGCCTGGGCCAGCACCTCATCCGGCGGGCACAGGCGGTTGAAGAAGCCCCAGCGCTCGCCCTCCTCACCACCCAGGTTGCGGCCGGTGTACAGCAGCTCACTGGCGCGGCCCTGGCCGACGATGCGCGGCAGCATGGCGCAGGCGCCCATGTCGCAGCCGGCCAGGCCCACCTTGTTGAACAGGAAGGCCACCTTGGCCTTGGCCGTGCCCAGGCGCATGTCGCTGGCCATGGCGATGATGGCGCCGGCACCGGCACACACGCCGTCGATGGCCGCGACCACCGGCTGCGGGCAGCCACGCATGTGCTTGACCAGGTCGCCCGTCATGCGGGTGAAGGCCAGCAGTTCGGGCGCTGTCAGCCGGATCAGCGGGCCGATGATCTCGTGCACATCGCCGCCCGAGCAGAAGTTGCCACCCGCGCCGGTGACCACCACCGCATGCACGTCGTCGGCCAGGCGCAGGTTGCTGAACAGGTCCCGCAGCTCGGCATAGGCGCTGAAGGTCAGCGGGTTCTTGCGCTCGGGCCGGTGCAGGGTGATGGTGCCCACGCCGGCCTGAACCTGCCATTGGAAGTGCGTGGCCTGGTAGCCGGCCAAGGGCCGGCGGTTGCCCGCCAGCAAGGCTGGATCGACCCGAGGGCTGTCGTTGTCGGTCATGGCTTATCTCCGGAAGCGGTTGGTTGTTGCAGTTGGGTGAGGTGCACACGCAGCACGCCCAGTTGGGCATGCAGCTGCTGCACCGCCTTGGCATCCAGACCGGCGAACAGCTCCAGCACCCACTGCTCGTGCTCGGCGGCCATGGCCTGGAAGCCGGTGCGGCCGGGGTCGGTCAGGCGCACGATCCAGCTGCGCCGGTCGGTGGGGCTGCCCACCCGCTCGACCAGGCCTTCGCGCTCCAGCTCGTCGGTCAGGCCGGTCACGTTGCCGCCGGTCACCATCAGCTGGCGCGACAGGTCCTTCATCTTCAGGCCGTCGGGCTGGCGGTACAGCTGGGCCAGGTAGTCGAAGCGCGGCAGGCTGATGCCGAAGCGATCACGCAGGCGGCGGCGGATCTCGGTCTCGATCTGCGTGGATGTGGCCAGCAAGCGCAGCCACAGCTTCAGCGCGGCATGGTCGCCGCCATCGGCACGGGCCTCGTGGCCGAGCTGGTCGGCCTGCTGCAACTGGGCGCGGCTAACGTCGTTCTTCACGACTCCACCTTCCCGACCGCCTGCGCGGCGGCCACCCTGGCGAAGCCGGCTTCCAGCTGAGACTTGGCCGACCGGTAGGGCTGCGGCCAGGCCACTGGCGTGTAGCCAATGCGCGAGGCTTCGGTCAGCGTCCAGGCCGGGTTGGCCAGGTGCGGGCGGGCCACGGCGCACAGGTCGGCCCGGCCGGCGGCAATGATGCTGTTGACATGGTCGGCCTCGGAGATGGCCCCAACTGCGATGGTGGCGATGCCGGCCTCTTGCCGGATGCGGTCGGCAAACGGCACCTGGTACATGCGGCCATAGGTCGGTTTCTGGTCGGCACTGACCTGGCCCGACGAGCAGTCGATCATGTCGGCGCCAGCGGCCTTGAAGGCGCGGGCGATGGCCACCGCGTCATCGGGCGTGGTGCCGCCGTCCACCCAATCGACCGCCGAGATGCGCACCGACAGTGGCTTGTCAGCCGGCCAGGCGGCGCGCACGGCGGCGAACACTTCCAGCGGGTAGCGCAGGCGGTTGTCCAGGCTGCCGCCGTAGGCATCACCGCGGCGATTGGTCAGCGGCGACAAAAAGGCCGACAGCAGGTAGCCGTGGGCGCAGTGCAGCTCCAGCCAGTCGAAGCCGGCCGCTGCGGCGCGGCGGGTGGCGGCGATGAACTCGTCACGCACCCGGTCCATGTCGGCCCTACTCATCGCCTGAGGGACCTGCCCGTCGGGCAGATAGGGCACGGCCGACGCCGACAGCAGCGGCCAGTTGCCAGCGGCCAGGGGCTGGTCGGCGCCAGCGCCGTCCCACGGCGCGTTGGTCGACCCCTTGGGGCCGGCGTGGCCGATCTGCATGCCGATGGCCGCAGAGCCTTGCGCGTGGACGAAGTCGACGATGCGCTGCCACGCCGCGCCCTGTTCGTCGGTCCACAGCCCGGGGCAGCCGGGCGTGATGCGGGCGTCGGCCGAGGTGCAGGTCATCTCGGCCATCACCAGTGCGGCGCCGCCCACGGCGCGGGCGCCCAGGTGCATCAGGTGCCAGTCACCGGGGATGCCGTCCACCGCCTTGTACTGGGCCATCGGCGAGACGACCACCCGGTTCTTCAGCGTCAGGCCCCGCACGCGGTAGGGCGTGAACATCGGCGGTGGCGCGGGGCGGCCGTCGGCCACATCCAGCCCGGCCTGCTGCGCAAACCAGCGCTCGAAACCGCCCAGCCAGGCGGCGTCGCGCAGGCGCAGGTTCTCGTGGCTGATGCGCTGGCTGCGGGTCAGCATGCTGTACATGAACTGCGGGCCGGGCAGCTGGTCGCAGTAACGCTCGCCGCACACCTCGAACCAGGCCATCGCGTTCCAGGCGGCGTTCTGCAGGCGCAGCACGTCCACGTTGCGCACGGCCTGGTACTGCTGCAGCACCGCCGGCAGGCCGTCGGCGCCATGGCCGGCGGCATGCAGCAGGCCGGCCAGCTCGATGGCGTCTTCGATGGCCAGTTTGGTGCCCGAGCCGATGGCGAAGTGCGCGGTGTGCACGGCATCGCCCATCAGCACCACCTGGCTGCGGCCGTTGAAGAAGGACCACTGCGCGCAGGTGATGCGCTGGAAGTTGAGCCAGGCCGACCCGCGCAGGTGGCGTGCATTGCTCAGCAGCGGCTGGCCCCGCAGGTTGCCGGCGAACAGCTGCTCGCAGAAGGCGATCGACTCGTCGGTCGTCGCCTGGTCCAGCCCATGGGCCAGCCACACATGCTCGGGGCATTCGACGATGAAGGTGGAGGTGGTGGCGTCGAACTTGTAGACATGGGCCTGGAACCAGCCGTGTTCGGTTTTCTCGAACAGGAAGTTGAAGGCGTCGTACAGCCGCTGTGTGCCCAACCAGATGAACCGGTTGGGCCGGGTGACGATGTCGGGGCGGAAGACCTCGGCATGGGCGGTGCGCACCCGACTGTTGATGCCGTCGCTGGCGATGACCAGGTCGGCATCGGGGTAGTCGGCGTCGGGGGCTTTGTCGGAACTGCCGGCCTCGCACTCGAACACCAGTTCCACCCCCAGCGCCTCGCAGCGCGCCTGCAGGATGTTCAGCAGCCGCTTGCGGCCGATGCCCACGAAGCCATGGCCTCCCGACCGGAAGACCTCGCCCTTGAAGTGCAGCTCGATGTCGTCCCAGTGGTTGAAGGCCTGCTCGATCTCGGCGGCCGTGACCGGATCGCACCGGCGCATGTTGTCCATGGTGGCGTCGGAAAACACCACGCCCCAGCCGAAAGTGTCGTAGGGCTTGTTGCGCTCGACCACGGTGATGTGGTGCGCCGGGTGCCGCAGCTTCATCAACAGCCCGAAGTACAAGCCGGCGGGGCCGCCGCCGATGCAGACGATCTTCATGGGGCGCAGGGCTGGCAGGCCCGAGATCAATGAGACATCAATAGTTTAGACGTCAAGTATCTCCTGTCAAGCTTGCCCTGGCTTGTTGGCCGGGATGCAGAACGCCCCGACCGGCCTGAAGCTTCAGGCGCCGTGGCCCTTGATGTAGGTTTCCAGAAAATTGATCTGTTGGCCCATCTGTCGGATGCTTTCCTTCACCACGTCACCGATCGACACCACGCCCACCACCTGGTCGCCGTCCAGCACCGGCAGATGGCGGAAGTTGCGTGTCGCCATCAGGCCCATGCAGGCCTCGATCGGGTCGCCCGGCCGCACCGTCATCGGGTTGGAAGTCATGATGTCGCGCACCGCCACCTGTCGGGCGTCCAGGCCCGGCAGCAGCACCTTGATGGCGCAGTCGCCCTGGGTGACGATGCCGAGCAATCGCCCGGCGTCCATCACCAGCACGGCACGCACACGCTTGTCGCGCATCGACAGCAATGCGGTCGACACCTTGTCATCCGGTGCAGCGGTGACCAGCACCACGGGTTGCGGTTTTTGCGCGAGGCAGGTTTTCACAGTCGTCATGTCTTGTCCTGAGGCGCAGACTTGAGGGGGAAGCTCTGGTGTCTGCCATG
>JBBAPL010000194.1:0-8794 GCA_040400895.1 Aquabacterium sp. | reverse complement strand
GCGGGTGCGGGGCGCGCTGCGCTCGGTGGACGACCTGCGGCAGTTCCCGATCCGCGCCGTCAACAGCGCCACCGGCCAGGCCAGCACACTGCGCCTGGGCGACATCGCCGACATCCGCCGCGGCACCATCGACCCGCCGGCGGTGAAGGTGCGCCACCAGGGCAAGTCGGTGATCGCGCTGGGCGTGTCGATGGCCAAGGGTGGCGACATCGTCAGCCTGGGCCATGCGCTGCAGGCCCGTGCTGCGCAGCTGCGCGCCGACCTGCCCGCCGGCATCACGCTGGAGCAGGTGCAGGACCAGCCGGCAGCCGTCACCCGGTCCGTCAATGAGTTCGTCAAGGTGCTGATCGAGGCGGTGCTGGTGGTGCTGGCGGTCAGCTTCCTCAGCCTGGGGCTGCACACCAAGCCCGGGTTTCTGAAGTTCAGCATCGACATCTGGCCCGGCCTGGTGGTGGGCATCACCATCCCGCTGGTGCTGGCCATCACCTTCATCACCATGTTCTATTGGGGCGTGGGCCTGCACAAGATCAGCCTGGGCAGCCTGATCATCGCCCTGGGCCTGCTGGTGGATGACGCCATCATTGCGGTGGAGATGATGGTGCGCAAGCTGGAGGAAGGCTGGGACAAGAAGGCCGCCGCCACCTATGCATACGAGGTGACCAGCATGCCGATGCTGACCGGCACGCTGATCACCGCGGCCGGCTTCCTGCCCATCGGCATGGCCAAGTCGGTCACGGGTGAATACACCTTCGCCATCTTCGCCGTCACGTCGGCGGCGCTGGTGATCAGCTGGGTGGTGTCGGTGTACTTCGTGCCCTACCTGGGCGCCTGGCTGCTGCGCACCCGCAAGCAGGTGGACGGCCAGCCGCACGGGCTGTTCGACACGCCGTTCTACGCGCGGTTCCGCCAGCTGGTGGACGCCTGCGTGCGCCACCGCTGGATCACGCTGGCGCTGACGGTGGCGCTGTTCGGCGGCGGCATCTTCGCGCTGGGCAAGGTGCAGCAGCAGTTCTTCCCCGATTCCAGCCGGCCCGAGATCCTGGTCGACCTGTGGCTGCCCGAGGGCAGCACCCAGCGCGAGACCGAGGCGCTGGCGCGCCGCTTCGAGGCCCGCATGCTGAAGGAGCCCGACCTGGAGAGCGTCACCTTCTGGATCGGTGCCGGCGTTCCGCGCTTCTACCTGCCGCTGAACCAGATCTTTCCGCAGAGCAACGCCAGCCAGGCCATCCTGCTGCCCAAGGACCTGGCCGCGCGCGAACGTCTGCGCCAGAAGCTGCCGGCCTTGCTGGCCGAGGAGTTCTCGGACGCCCGCGCCCGGGTGAAGGTGCTGCCCAACGGCCCGCCGGTGGACTACCCGGTGATGTTCCGCGTGCTGGGTGACGACGGCGCGGTGGTGCGCCAGTACGGCGACCAGGTCAAGGCCATCCTGGCCGGCCACCCAGCCATGCGCGGCGTCAACGACAACTGGAACGAGCAGATCAAGACGCTGCGCTTGGCAGTCGACCAGGACAAGGCCCGCGCGCTGGGCGTGACCAGCCAGTCGATCGCCCAGGGCTCGCGCGGCGGCCTCAGCGGCACCACCGTGGGCCAGTACCGCGAGGGTGACAAGCTGATCGACATCGTGCTGCGCCAGCCGCTGGAAGAGCGCAACGTGCTGACCGACATCGGCAACGCCTTCGTGCCCACCAGCACCGGCCGCAGCATCCCGCTGACCCAGATTGCCAAGATCGACCTGGCCTGGGAGCCCGGCGTGCTGTGGCGTGAGGGGCGGCAGTTCGCCATCACCGTGCAGGGCGACGTGATCGACGGCGTGCAGGGCCCCACCGTCACCCAGGCGGTGTGGCCGCAGCTGCAGGCGCTGAAGGCGTCGATGCCGCCGGGCTACGACATCCGCATCGCCGGCGCGCAGGAGCAGAGCAGCAAGGGCACCGGCAGCATCATCGCCGGCCTGCCGATCATGCTGTTCATCATCTTCACGCTGCTGATGCTGCAGTTGCACAGCTTCTCGCGGGCGATGCTGGTGTTCCTGACCGGGCCGCTGGGCATTGCCGGCGTGGCGGCGGCGCTGCTGCTGTTCAACCGGCCGTTCGGCTTCGTGGCGCTGTTGGGCGTGATTGCGCTGATGGGCATGATCATGCGCAACTCGGTGATCCTGATCGACCAGATCGAGCAGAACCGCGCCCATGGCCTGCCGGCCTGGGACGCGATCGTCGAGGCCACGGTCGGCCGCTTCCGGCCCATCGTGCTGACGGCGGCGGCGGCGGTGTTGGCGATGATCCCGCTGACCCGCAGCGTGTTCTGGGGGCCGATGGCGGTGGCCATCATGGGCGGGCTGATCGTGGCCACGGCGCTCACCCTGCTGGCGCTGCCGGCCATGTATGCGGCGTGGTTCCGGGTGCGGCGCCCAGACCCCGCAGGTCCGGGGGCGGCGGCGGGCTAGAATCGCCGGTTTTCCGGCGTGTCCGGCAAGCCTGCACGCGGTCGTTCAGGCTTGCTGCCCTCAAAGATTTCCCGCGCGGGTGGCGAAATCGGTAGACGCACCAGGTTTAGGTCCTGACGCCTTCACGGGCGTGCCGGTTCGAGTCCGGCCCCGCGCACCAGCCCCAACCTTTCCAGCGAGTCCCAGATCGGGAGCATCAAATGGCCGTCACTGTCGAAACCCTTGAAAAGCTCGAGCGCCGCATCACCCTGCTGATCCCGGCCAATGACCTCAACGCCGAGATCGAGACCCGGCTGAAGAAGCTGTCCCGCACCGTCAAGGCAGACGGCTTCCGCCCCGGCAAGGTGCCGATGTCGGTCGTGGCCCAGCGCTATGGCTACTCGGTGCAGAGCGAGGTCATGAACGACAAGATCGGCCAGGCCTTCGCCAGCGCCGCCAACGAAGCGCAACTGCGCGTGGCCGGCGTGCCCCGCGTGTCGCCCAAGGACGGCGCACCTGAAGGCCAGCTGGCCTTTGAGGCCACCTTCGAGGTGTACCCGGACGTGACCCTGGGCGACCTGTCGACCGTGGACGTCGAGCGCTTCAACAGCGAAGTGACCGACGCCGCCATCGACCGCACGGTCGACATCCTGCGCAAGCAGCGCCGCATCTTCGCCCAGCGCCCGGCCGCCGAAGGCGCCGCCGAGACCGACCGTGTCACCATCGACTTCGAGGGCAAGATCGACGGCGAGACGTTCTCTGGCGGCAAGGCGGACGCCTTCCAGTTCATCATCGGCGAAGGCCAGATGCTCGAACAATTCGACAAGGCCGTGCGCGGCATGAAGGTCGGCGACAACAAGACCTTCCCCCTGCAGTTCCCCGAGGACTACCACGGCAAGGACGTGGCCGGCAAGGAAGCCGACTTCCTGGTGACGATGAAGAAGATCGAAGCCCAGAACCTGCCCGAGCTGACCGAAGCCTTCATTCAGAGCCTGGGCATTGCCGACGGCACGGTGGACGGCCTGCGTGCGGACGTGAAGAAGAACCTGGAGCGCGAGGTCAAGTTCCGCGTGCTGGGCAAGAACAAGGCCGCGGCCATGGACGCCCTGATCCAGGTCGCCACGCTCGACATCCCCAAGGCCCTGGTCGACAGCGAGCTGGAGCGCCTGGTGGCCAATGCCCGTGAAGATCTGAAGCAGCGCGGTATCAAGGACGCCGACAAGGCGCCGATCCCCAGCGAGCTGTTCCAGCCCCAGGCCGAGCGCCGCGTGCGCCTGGGCCTGGTGGTGGCCGAACTGGTGCGCGCCAACAACCTGCAGGCCAAGCCCGAGCAGTTGCAGGCCCACATCGAAGAGATGAGCCAGAGCTACGAGAAGCCCGCCGACGTGATGCGCTGGTATCTGTCGGACCGCCAGCGCATGGCCGAGGTGGAAGCCGTGGTGATCGAGAACAACGTCACCGCCCATGTCTTGAGCCTGGTCAAGATCACCGACAAGGCCCTGCCGTTCGACGAACTGATGACGGCCTGACCCGCGCCGCCGCCGCCCTGCCAAGGGTGGCCGGCAGGCTGGGCAGACCGTTGCCAGGGGTGCACGACTGACCGGTCGGCACCCCTTTTTTCATCGCCTGCAAGCCCCTGAGCCGGGGGCCATAATCAGCGCAGACAATTCTTTCGAGGACAACCATGAGTGCATTGGAGACGCAAGCCCTGGGCATGGTGCCCATCGTCATCGAGCAATCGGGACGGGGCGAACGCGCCTACGACATCTACAGCCGCCTGCTGCGCGAGCGCATCGTTTTCCTGGTCGGCCCGGTCAATGACCAGACCGCCAATCTGGTGGTGGCGCAGATGTTGTTCCTGGAGAGCGAGAACCCCGACAAGGACATCTTCCTGTACATCAACAGCCCGGGCGGCAGCGTCAGCGCCGGCCTGTCGATCTTCGACACGATGAACTTCATCAAGCCCGATGTCAGCACGCTGTGCATGGGCATGGCCGCCAGCATGGGCAGCTTCCTGCTGATGGCCGGCGCCAAGGGCAAGCGCATTTCACTGCCCAACGCCAAGATCATGATCCACCAGCCCTCGGGCGGTGCGCAGGGCCAGGCGACCGACATTGAGATCACCGCGCGCGAGATCATCAAGACCCGCGAGCAGCTCAACCGCATCTATGCCGACCGCACCGGCCAGACGTTCGAGAAGATCGCCGCCGACATGGAGCGTGATTACTACATGTCGCCCGAAGAGGCCAAGGCCTACGGGCTGATCGACCAGGTGATTGCCAAACGTGGCTGAACACCGCGGCTGATCATCCGCCCACGGTGACTGAAAGGCCGCCGCGGGCTTTGCTCTATCATCGAATTCCTACCTCCACCGCTGCGCAAAGACACCCCCACACATGGCCGACAAGAAGGGCGCCTCTGGCGAAAAAGTCCTGTACTGCAGCTTCTGCGGCAAGAGCCAGCATGAGGTGAAGAAGCTGATTGCCGGCCCGTCGGTGTTCATCTGCGACGAGTGCATCGAGCTGTGCAACGACATCATCCGTGACGAGGCGCCGGCCGAGGCAGCCGGTGCCAAGGCCGCCAAGTCGGATCTGCCCGCGCCGCTGGAGATCAAGACCACGCTCGACCAATACGTGATCGGCCAGGATTCGGCCAAACGCACCCTGTCGGTGGCGGTCTACAACCACTACAAGCGGTTGAAGTTCATCGCGGCCAATGCCAAGGAAGAGGTCGAGCTCACCAAGAGCAACATCTTGCTGATCGGCCCGACTGGCAGTGGCAAGACCTTGCTGGCGCAGACGTTGGCCAAACTGCTGAACGTGCCCTTCGTCATCGCCGACGCCACCACGCTGACCGAGGCGGGCTACGTGGGCGAAGACGTCGAGAACATCATCCAGAAGCTGCTGCAGAACTGCAACTACGATGTGGAACGCGCCCAGCGTGGCATCGTCTACATCGACGAGATCGACAAGATCAGCCGCAAGGCCGACAACCCCAGCATCACCCGCGACGTGTCGGGCGAGGGCGTGCAGCAGGCGTTGCTGAAGTTGGTCGAAGGCACGATGGCCAGCGTGCCGCCGCAGGGCGGGCGCAAGCACCCGAACCAGGATTTCCTGCAGATCGATACGACCAACATCCTGTTCATTTGCGGCGGCGCGTTCGACGGCCTGGAGAAGGTGATCCAGAACCGCACCGAGAAGTCGGGTATCGGCTTCGGCGCCAGCGTGCACAGCAAGACCGAGAAGCGTGCGGCCGACCTGTTCCGCGAGGCTGAGCCCGAAGACCTGATCAAGTTTGGCCTCATCCCTGAGCTGGTGGGCCGCCTGCCGGTGGTGGCCACCCTGGGTGAACTGACCGAGTCGGCCATGATCCAGATCTTGACCGAGCCGCGCAACGCCCTGGTCAAGCAGTACCAGAAGCTGTTCGGCATGGATGGCGTGGAACTGGAAGTACGCCCTTCGGCCCTTGCGGCCATCGCCCGCAAGGCGCTCAAGCGCAAGACTGGCGCGCGCGGGCTGCGCTCCATCATGGAAAACGCCTTGATCGACACCATGTTCGACTTGCCCACGATGGACGGCGTGGCGAAGGTGGTGATCGACGAGCACATCGTCGAAGAGGGCGCCAAGCCCCTGCTCGTCTACCGCGAACAAAAGGCCAGCGCCTGAGTGCCGCTGCCGCCCCTGTGATCCAGGCCAACGGGGTTGCCGGCCCAGCCGCCGCCCCCAACCTTGCATTCCCCCGCTCAAGCCCCATGTCGGTTTGAGAAAGAGAGGTTTCCCTCATGTCTGGACATCCCGTTCTTCCGTCTGACCCCATCACGCTGCCGCTGCTGCCGCTGCGTGACGTGGTCGTGTTCCCGCACATGGTCATCCCGCTGTTCGTGGGCCGGCCCAAGTCCATCAAGGCCCTGGAAGCCGCGATGGAAGCCGGTCGCCAGATCATGCTGGTGGCGCAAAAGGCCGCCGGCAAGGACGAGCCCAAGCCCGAGGACATGTTCGAGATCGGCTGCGTTTCCAGCATCCTGCAGATGCTGAAGTTGCCCGATGGCACGGTGAAGGTGCTGGTTGAAGGCGTGCAGCGCGCTGAGACCAAGGCCATCCACGACACCGCCGAACACTTCACGGCCGACGTGGTGCCGGTGCAGCCCGCCGGTGAGCCGTCGCCGGAAGTGGAAGCCCTGCGCCGCGCGGTGACGCAGCAGTTCGACCAATACGTCAAGCTCAACAAGAAGATCCCCCCGGAGATCCTGACCAGCATCGCCGGCATCGACGACCCCGGCCGCCTGGCCGACACCATCGCCGCACATTTGCCCCTGAAGCTGGAAGCTAAGCAGAGCGTGCTCGACCTGTTCGTGGTGGCCAAGCGGCTGGAAAAGCTGCTGGAACTGCTGGAGCATGAGGTCGACATCCTGCAGGTGGAAAAGCGCATCCGCGGCCGCGTCAAGCGGCAGATGGAGAAGAGCCAGCGCGAGTACTACCTGAACGAGCAGGTCAAGGCCATCCAGAAGGAATTGGGCGATGGCGAGGAGGGCGCCGATCTCGAAGAACTCGAGAAAAAGATCGAAGCCGCCAAGATGAGCAAGGAGGCGCGCAAGAAGGCCGACTCCGAGCTGAAGAAGCTCAAGCTGATGTCGCCGATGTCAGCCGAAGCCACCGTGGTACGCAACTTCATCGACACCCTCATCGGGCTGCCCTGGGCCAAGAAGAGCAAGGTCAAGCACGACCTGCCGCTGGCCGAGGAAGTACTGAACGAGGACCACTACGGCCTCGACAAGGTCAAGGAGCGCATCCTTGAATATCTTGCGGTGCAGCAGCGCGTGGACAAGGTCAAGGCGCCGATCCTGTGCTTGGTCGGCCCACCGGGCGTGGGCAAGACCTCGCTCGGCCAGAGCGTGGCGCGCGCCACTGGCCGCAAGTTCGTGCGCATGGCCCTGGGCGGCGTGCGAGACGAAGCCGAGATCCGCGGCCACCGTCGCACCTACATCGGCAGCATGCCGGGCAAGGTGCTGCAGAGCCTGACCAAGGTGGGCGTGCGCAATCCGCTGTTCCTGCTCGACGAGATTGACAAGCTGGGCATGGACTTCCGTGGCGATCCGAGTTCGGCGTTGCTGGAGGTGCTGGACCCCGAGCAGAACCACACCTTCAGCGACCACTATGTCGAGGTCGACTTCGACCTGTCGGACGTGATGTTCATCGCCACGTCCAACAGCATGAACATTCCGCCGGCGCTGCTCGACCGGATGGAAGTGATCCGCCTGTCTGGCTACACCGAGGACGAGAAGGTCAGCATCGCGCAGCGCTACCTGGTGCCCAAGCAGCGCAAGAACAACGGCGTGAAGGACGAGGAACTGGACGTGGCCGAGTCGGCCATCCGCGGCATCATCCGCTACTACACCCGTGAAGCTGGCGTGCGCTCGCTGGAGCGCGAGATCTCCAAGATCTGCCGCAAGACTGTCAAGAGCATCCAGCTCAAGAAGGTCGACGGCAAAGTGATCGTCACCGACGAGAACCTGAACGACTACCTGGGCGTGCGCAAGTTCGACTACGGCCGTGCGGAGAAGAAGAACCAGGTGGGGCAGGTGGTGGGCCTGGCCTGGACCGAAGTGGGCGGCGACCTGCTGACCATCGAGGCGGCGGTGATGCCCGGCAAGGGCAACATCATCCGCACCGGCTCGCTGGGCGACGTGATGAAGGAATCGGTGGAAGCAGCCCGCTCGGTCATCCGCAGCCGCTCACGCCGTCTGGGCGTGAAGGACGAGATGTTCGAGAAGCGCGACATCCACATCCACGTGCCCGACGGTGCCACGCCCAAGGACGGCCCGAGTGCGGGCGCGGCCATGGCCACCGCGTTCGTCTCGGCGTTGACCAACATTCCGGTGCGGGCCGATGTGGCGATGACCGGCGAGATCACCCTGCGGGGTGAGATCACCGCCATCGGCGGCCTGAAGGAAAAGCTGCTGGCGGCCCACCGGGGCGGCATCAAGACCGTGCTCATCCCGGAAGAGAACGTCAAGGATCTGCAGGACATTCCCGAGAACGTGAAGAACCATCTCGAGATCGTGCCTGTGCGGTGGATCGAACGGGTGCTGGAAATCGCCCTGGAAACCATGCCGCCGTCGCTGCCGGAAGATGAGCCAGTGCCTGCGAAG
The DNA here is from genome assembly GCA_040400895.1 of Aquabacterium sp. Classification (GTDB taxonomy): domain Bacteria; phylum Pseudomonadota; class Gammaproteobacteria; order Burkholderiales; family Burkholderiaceae_C; genus Pseudaquabacterium. The sequence goes on along the minus strand of JBBAPL010000194.1, from coordinate 227 downwards.
GTGGAGGCGCCCAAGCCGGACGTGGCTGCCGCTGCCGGGTCATCGGACACCTTGCCGCACTAAAAGTTGTTCAGAGGCTTGCCAGGACAACAAAAAAGCTTCTAGAATAAGAGCTTCGCTGGATGCAGAACAGAAAGCGAAGCGGGCAATTTTCCAGGTCACTGGACGCTACGCGGGATTAGCTCAGTTGGTAGAGCGATACCTTGCCAAGGTATAGGTCGAGAGTT
>JBBAPL010000193.1:0-8805 GCA_040400895.1 Aquabacterium sp. | reverse complement strand
CACCAGCACCGTCGGCTGGTTCTTCATCAGGTCCAGCACAGCCGGGTCGTCAGAGAAGCGCTTGAAGCGCAGCAGCCGGCAGAAGGGCTTGGTGATCGGTACCTGCTCCTGCACGGCCACCTCGATGCCGTTGACTTCCACGCCGCGGATGCCGAATTCGGGCTTCTCGTACTCCTTGGCCAGCCGGTGGGCCAGGTCGAAGCCGGCCGACACACGTTGCGCCATCGGTGTGTGGCTGAACGGGGACAGCGGGTGGTTGTAGAGCTTGGCCGTGGCGCTGGCGAATTCGGAGAACGGCGCCATCAGCGCACGTTGGGTTTCATACAGCTGGTAAAGCATGGGCGTCTGGGCTCCGTGGGTGGGCGCGTTGTCTGACCGTGTGAACGATCATGTGGCGTGGGCGCTGAATCGCAGCTGACAATTCATCATTGAATTGTGCGGTGCAGCAATTATGCAGCTCCTGGGCCGATGTTGCATTGCAACAGGCGCCGCAGCTTCCGTGAAAACACGCAATCCAACCCGGCAAATGGCCATGCTGTCGCGGTGGTGACAATGGCAGGTGTGCGGAAACAAAAACGCCCGGCCAGGCCGGGCTTGCAGAACAGCCGCGCTGCGATCAGATGACCTTGGCGATGGCCGCCACCACCTGGTCGATGTTGCGGGTGTTCAGCGCGGCCACGCAGATGCGGCCCGAGTCGACGCCGTAGACGCCAAATTCACTGCGCAGCCGCTCCATCTGCGACTTGGTCAGCCCGGAGTAGCTGAACATGCCGCGCTGCCGGGTGATGAAGCTGAAGTCTTGCTGCACACCCGCGGCCACCAGTTTCTCGGCCAGCAGCGTGCGCATCTGCTGGATGCGCACGCGCATCCCGGCCAGTTCATCCTCCCATTGGGCGCGCAGGGCGGGCGTGTCCAGCACCGTGGCCACCACCTGGGCGCCGTGGGTTGGCGGGTTGCTGTAGTTGGTGCGGATCGTGATCTTCAGCTGCGACAGCACGCGGGTGGTCTCGTCCTTGTTGGCGCAGACCACGCTGAGGGCGCCGACCCGCTCGCCGTAGAGGCTGAAGCTCTTGGAGAACGAGGTGGCGACGAAGAAGCTTTCCACGCCAGCGGCCAGGAACTGCCGGATCACCGCGCCGTCTTCGGCGATGCCGTCGCCGAAGCCCTGGTAGGCCATGTCGAGGAAGGGCACCAGGCCGCGCGCCTTCAGCACCGCGATCACCTCGTCCCACTGCGCCGGGGTGATGTCGTAGCCGGTGGGGTTGTGGCAGCAGGCATGCAGCACCACGATGCTGCCGGCAGCGGCGGCCTGCAGGTCGGCCAGCATGCCGGCGAAGTTGACGCCCCGGTTGGCGGCGTCGTAGTAGGCATAGGTGGCCACCGGGAAGCCGGCGTTGGTGAACAGCGCGCGGTGGTTCTCCCAACTCGGGTCGCTGATCAGCACGCTGGCGGCGGGGTTCAGCTTCTTCAGGAAGTCGGCGCCGACCTTCAGGCCGCCGGTGCCGCCCAGGGCCTGCACCGTGGCCACCCGGCCGGCGTCCAGGGCCGCTTGGCCATCAGGGAACGATCCGAACACCAGGCCCTGCACCGCCTTGTCGTAGGCGGCGATGCCGTCGATCGGCAGATAGCCGCGCGGTTTGGCGGCGTCGTTCAGCTGCTGCTCGGCTGATTTCACGCAGGCCAGCAGCGGCAGCTTGCCGGCGTCGTCGAAGTACACCCCCACGCCCAGGTTCACCTTGGCCGGGTTGGGGTCGGCGTTGAACTGCTCGTTCAGGCCCAGGATGGGGTCACGCGGGGCCAGTTCGACGGCGGAAAAAAGCGACATGGGGTTCGATCCTGAAGGGACGTTGTCAGTGGAAGTGGCACGGCGCGCGAGGCGCCCGGCGCAGGCGCCGGCTGAAAACCGCCGGCTGCGCTACGCTGTCGGGTTGCTTGCGGTGTGCGTTTGCAGGGCGCCGCCAGCGTGAAAACCCGTGATTTTAGGGCCGAGTGACCCTTCACCCACCAACGCGCCCGCTGACGAAGGATGTGCCCATGACCGACCTTGCTGCCTTGCCCCCGCGGGCCGAACAACCGGTCGATGACCTGCCCGTGCCGGCCGAAGGCGAGTTCGTCAGCTACCCCGACTCGCCGTTCCAGCTGTTCCAGCCCTACCCGCCGGCGGGCGACCAGCCCGAGGCGATCCGCCTGCTGTGCGAGGGCATCGACGACGGCCTGGCCTACCAGACCCTGCTGGGCGTGACCGGCTCGGGCAAGACCTTCACCATGGCCAACGTGATCGCCCGCATGGGCCGCCCGGCCATCGTGTTTGCACCCAACAAGACACTGGCCGCGCAGCTGTATGCCGAGTTCCGTGAGTTCTTTCCGCGCAACGCGGTGGAGTACTTTGTCAGCTACTACGACTACTACCAGCCCGAGGCCTACGTGCCCCAGCGCGACCTGTTCATCGAGAAGGACAGTTCGATCAACGAGCACATCGAGCAGATGCGCCTGAGCGCCACCAAGAGCGTGCTGGAGCGGCGCGACACGGTGATCGTGGCCACTGTCAGCGCCATCTACGGCATTGGCAAGCCCGAGGACTACACCCAGATGCGCTTCATCGTGCGGGTGGGCGACAAGATCGGCCAGCGCGACGTGATCGCCCAGCTGATCCGCATGCAGTACAGCCGCAACGACGTGGACTTCAGCCGCGGCAGCTTCCGGGTGCGGGGCGACACCATCGACATCTTCCCGGCCGAGCATTCCGAGCTGGCCCTGCGGCTGGAGCTGTTCGATGACGAGATCGAGACGCTCAGCCTGCTCGACCCGCTGACCGGTCGGGTGCGGCAGAAGATCCCGCGCTTCGTCGTCTACCCCAAGAGCCACTACGTCACCCCGCGTGAACGGGTGCTGGCGGCGGTGGAGACCATCAAGATCGAGCTGCGCGAGCGGGTGGCCCAGTTCGTGGGCGACGGCAAGCTGGTGGAGGCCCAGCGCCTGGAGCAGCGCACCCGCTTCGACGTGGAAATGATGCAGGAGGTGGGCCACTGCAAGGGCATCGAGAACTACAGCCGGCACCTGTCGGGCGCCGCGCCGGGTGAACCGCCGGCCACGCTGGTGGACTACCTGCCGCCCGATGCGCTGATGTTCCTCGACGAGAGCCATGTGCTGATCGGCCAGCTGGGCGGCATGTACAACGGCGACCGGGCGCGCAAGACCACGCTGGTGGAATACGGCTTCCGCCTGCCCAGCGCGATGGACAACCGGCCGCTGAAGTTCGACGAGTTCGAACGCAAGATGCGCCAGGCGGTGTTCGTCTCGGCCACGCCCGCGGCCTGGGAGCAGGCCCATGCCGGCGCGGTGGTCGAGCAACTGGTGCGGCCCACCGGCCTGGTCGACCCGATGGTGGAAGTGCGCCCCGCCGGCCACCAGGTCGACGATGTGCTGCAGGAGATCCGCATCCGCGTCGACCTGCACGAGCGCGTGCTGATCACCACGCTGACCAAGCGCATGGCCGAGCAGCTGACCGACTACCTGACCGACAACGGCGTGAAGGTGCGCTACCTGCACAGCGACATCGACACCGTGGAGCGGGTGGAGATCCTGCGCGACCTGCGCCTGGGCCTGTTCGACGTGCTGGTGGGCATCAACCTGCTGCGCGAGGGGCTGGACATCCCCGAGGTGAGCCTGGTGGCCATCCTCGACGCCGACAAGGAAGGCTTCCTGCGCTCCGAGCGCAGCCTGATCCAGACCATCGGCCGGGCGGCGCGCAACCTCAACGGCCGCGCCATCCTCTATGCCGACAAGATGACCGACTCGATGAACAAGGCCATCGGCGAGACCGAGCGCCGGCGCGAAAAGCAGGTCGCCCACAACCTGGCCATGGGCATCACGCCGCGCAGCGTGAAGAAGGAAGTCAAGGAGTTGATCGACGGCGTCATCAGCGCGCAGGACGACAAGAGCAAGGTGCGCGGCCTGGTCGAGGCCGCCGAGGTCGAGGCGATGAGCGAGAAGGACCTGGCCAAGCGCATCAAGCTGCTGGAAAAGCAGATGCTCGACCACGCCAAGAATCTGGAATTCGAGAAGGCCGCCCGCGTGCGCGACCAACTGGCGCTGCTGCGCGAGCAGGCGTTCGGCGCCGCCGGGCACGACAGCAACGTGCTGCCGCTGACCGGCACCCGCTGAGGCCAGGCTCTCCCACGGCCTCGCAACGCGCGGCCGCAACGCCTGAGCACAGACCCGCCTCAGGCGGGTCCGTGTCCGGGCTCTCCCACGGCCTCGCAGAGCTCGGCCGCTTCGCCAGGCACAGACCCGCCTCAGGCGGGTCCGTGTCCGGGCTCAGCCTGCGGTCTTGAAGATCCGCACGGCCTGGCTCACCACCTCGGCCTGCACATGCAGCGATGAGGCGGCCGCTGACAGCTCTTCCACCATCGCCGCGTTCTGCTGGGTGATGCTGTCCAGCTCGGTGACGCCGGCGTTCACCTGCGCCACGCCCTTGCTCTGCTCGCTGGTGGCGTGGCTGATCTCGGTGATCAGCGCATGCACCCGGCGCACCGCATCCTGGGTCTGGCGGGTGGTCTCGCCGGTGGTCTCAGCCAGACGGGTGCCGGCCTCGACCTTGGTGGACGAGTCCTCGATCAGCACCTTGATCTCGCGCGCCGCGCTGCTGGTGCGCTGGGCCAAAGCCCGCACTTCGGATGCCACCACCGCGAAGCCGCGTCCGGCCTCGCCGGCACGGGCGGCTTCCACCGCGGCGTTCAGCGCCAGGATGTTGGTCTGGAACGAGATGCCGTCGATGGTGCCGATGATCTCGGCGATGCGCTGCGACGACTGGCGGATCTCGCCCATGCGCTGGGCCACGTCGCTGGCGGCCTGGCCGCTGCGCTCGGCGACCGCGGCGGCTTCGCCGGCCATCTGCGCGGCGGCGCCGGCGGTTTCGGCGGTCTGGCGGATGGTGCCGGTGATCTGTTCCATCGACGCTGCCGTCTGCTGCAGGTTGCTGGCCTGCGCTTCGGTGCGCGTGCCCAGGTCGTGGTTGCCCTTGGCGATCTCGCTGGACGCCAGGGTGATGCCTTCCACCTCGCGACGCACATCGCCCACGATGGCCTGCAGGTTGACGTTGAGCTGGGTCAGCCCGCGGTTGAGCTGGCCGACCTCGTCCTGCCGGTCGGCCACCAGCACGCCCGACAGGTCACCCGCCGACATGCGCCGTGCTGCGGCCACCGCGTTGCGCAGCGGCACCAGGGCCAGTTGGCGCAGCCAGGCCGCCACGCCGGCGCCCACCAGCAGGCTGACCGCCACCGATGCCCACAGGCCCCACTGCGCCAGCACGCTCGACGACAGGCCCACCGCCAGCGTGCCCGCCATGGCGGTGGTGGTCAGGCGCATGCCGATGCCGGGCTGCAGCAGGCGCTTGATCGACGCGCCCAGCCCGGCCTCCCGCAGGTCACCACCGTGGAGGGTGTGGACCAACTGTCCGGACGCGGCCTCCTCACGCATGCGGGCGTACAGCGCCTCGGCTGCGGCCACCTCGTCGCGGCTGGGTGCCGTGCGCACCGACATGTAGCCGTTGACGCGCCCACCTTCGAGCACTGGTGTCACGTTGGCGCGCACCCAGTAGTGGTCACCGTTCTTGCGGCGGTTCTTGACCAGGGCCGTCCAGGGCTGGCCGGCCTTCAGCGTGTCCCACATGTCCCGGTAGGCCTCGGCCGGCATGTCGGGGTGGCGCACCAGGTTGTGCGGCTGGCCGATCAGGTCGTCCCGGTCGAAGCCGCTCACCTCGACAAAGGCCGGGTTGCAGTAGGTGATGCGGCTTTGCAGGTCGGTGGTCGACACCAGGGTGGTGCCTGGCGGCAGCGTGTATTCACGCTGGGTCACGGGGCCGTTGTTGCGCATGGGGATCCTCGAAATTGCCGGTAGAAGCCGGTCGGTCAATCCGGGTTATCGGCGCGCAGGCCTGCAGTTTGATGTTTGTCTTGTGGGGAAAACTCGATTGGGGCTGTCCGGTGGTGATCACCCGCCGCGCACGGCGGTTCGTCGGGTGTCGGCTATCCTGATGGCCATGATTGCGCGCTGGTTCCGACGCCGTGATGCCGCCCGCCTGCGGCTGTTGATGGTTTGCACCGGCAACATCTGTCGATCGCCCATGGCGGAGGCGGTGTTGCGCGCCAAGCTGCATCGCACTGGCCTGGCCGATGTGGTGGCGGTGGATTCGGCGGGCACACACGGCTTCCACAAGGGCACACCGGCCGACCCGCGGGCGGTGGCGCAGGCAGCGCGGCGCGGCTACCCCCTCGACGGGCTGAAGAGCCGGCCGTTGGTGGCCGACGACTTCACCCGCTTCGACCTGCTGCTGGCGATGGACCACGACAACCTGGCCACCCTGCAGAAGCGCTGCCCGCCAGATGGCCAGCACCGCCTGCAACTGCTGCTGGCGCATGCGCCGCAGCTGGGTGCCGAGGAGGTGCCAGACCCGTACTACGGCGCCGTGGCTGGCTTCGACTTGGCGCTGGACCTGATCGAGCCGGCCTGCGACGGGCTGCTGACCGAGATTCGACGCCGCCTGTCCCTGGCTGGCTGAGGGTCGCGGCTTGGGAAAGGTTGATCAAAACAGTCGGCTTCCGGTATAGTTGACTGCATCAGTCGGGTACCGGCTGGCTCTCCCGGGCCGGCAGCTTCCGAACCGTTGCCCCTCAGGAGAATCCCCATGCGATTGACCACCAAAGGCCGTTTTGCCGTCACGGCGATGATCGACCTGGCGCTGCGCTCGAACAACGGGCCGGTTGCCCTGGCGGCGATCAGCCAGCGCCAGCAGATTTCGCTGTCCTACCTGGAGCAACTGTTCGGCAAGCTGCGCCGGCATGAGCTGGTCGAATCCACCCGCGGCCCGGGCGGCGGCTATTCATTGGGCCGCAAGAGCGACGAGATCACCGTGGCCGACATCATCGTGGCGGTCGACGAGCCCATCGACGCCACCGGCTGCGCCGGCAAGGAAAACTGCATGGGCGAGGACGCCGGCCGCTGCATGACCCATGACCTGTGGGCCAGCTTGAACCAGAAGATGATCGAGTACCTCGATTCCATCTCGCTGAAGAAACTGGTGGAAGACCAGCTGGCCAAGGGCGTGTCGATCGAAGAGGCGCCGATCAAGCGCGCCATCTCCACCGTGCCGGTGGTCAAGCCCATCAAGATCACCGCGCCCAACTCGGTGTTTGCCCTCGGCAACGCGTTGTCGAAGTGACCGCGCCGCCGCTGTCCGCCTTGCTCCCTGTTTCTTGCGAGACACCATGACACCGCACTTCCCGATCTACCTTGATTACGGCTCCACCACCCCTGTCGACCCCCGCGTCGTCGACGCGATGGTCCCCTGGCTGCGTGAGCACTTCGGCAACCCCGCCAGCCGCAGCCACGCCTGGGGCTGGGAGGCCGAGGCCATCGTCGAGACCAGCCGCGAGCAAGTGGCCGCGCTGGTGAATGCCGACCCGCGCGAGATCGTCTGGACCAGCGGCGCCACCGAGAGCATCAACCTCGCCATCAAGGGCGCGGCGCACTTCTACAAGGGCCGCGGCAAGCATATCATCACCGTCAAGACCGAGCACAAGGCGGTGCTGGACACGGTGCGTGAGCTGGAGCGCCAGGGCTTCGAGGCCACCTACCTCGACGTGCAGCCCAACGGCCTGCTGGACCTGGACCAGTTCAAGGCGGCGCTGCGGCCCGACACCATCTTGGCCGCGGTGATGCTGGTCAACAACGAGATCGGTGTCATCCAGGACATCCCGGCGATCGGTGCCCTGTGCCGTGAGCGCGGCATCCTGCTGCATGTGGATGCGGCCCAGGCCACCGGTAAGGTGGCGATCGACCTGGCCACCCTGCCGGTCGACCTGATGAGCCTGGCGTCGCACAAGACCTACGGCCCCAAGGGCATCGGCGCGCTGTACGTGCGCCGCAAGCCCCGCGTGCGGCTGGAAGCGCAGATGCACGGCGGCGGCCATGAGCGGGGCATGCGATCGGGGTCACTGCCCACGCACCAGTGCGTCGGCATGGGCACGGCCTTCGAGATCGCGCGCCAGGAGATGGTCGCCGAGAGCGAGCGCATCCGTGCGCTGCACACCAAGCTGGTCAGCGGCCTCACCGACATCGAGCAGGTGTTCATCAACGGTGACATGCAGCACCGCGTGCCGCACAACCTGAACATCTCGTTCAACTATGTGGAAGGCGAGTCGCTGATCATGGGCGTGAAGGGCATCGCCGTCAGTTCCGGCTCGGCCTGCACCTCGGCCAGCCTGGAGCCCAGCTACGTGCTGCGCGCCCTGGGCCGCAGCGACGAACTGGCCCACAGCAGCCTGCGCATGACCATCGGCCGCTTCACCACCGAAGACGAGATCGACTACGCCGTCAGCACCCTGAAGGACCGCGTGGCGAAACTGCGCGAGCTGTCGCCCCTGTGGGACATGTACCGCGACGGCATCGACATCAGCAGCATCCAGTGGGCTGCACACTAAGTCTGGAGATTTGACATGGCATACAGCGACAAGGTCATCGACCACTACGAGAACCCGCGCAACGTGGGCGGCTTCGACAAGGGTGACGCCGACGTGGGCACCGGCATGGTGGGCGCGCCTGCCTGCGGCGACGTGATGAAGCTGCAGATCAAGGTGAACCCGGCCACCGGGCTGATCGAGGACGCGCGGTTCAAGACCTATGGCTGCGGCTCGGCGATCGCCAGCAGCAGCTTGGTGACCGAATGGGTCAAGGGCAAGACGCTGGACCAGGCGCTGGAGATCAAGAACACCAACATCGCCGAAGAGCTGGCGCTGCCGCCGGTGA
>JBBAPL010000192.1:0-8814 GCA_040400895.1 Aquabacterium sp. | reverse complement strand
GGCCCGACTGGCCCGAGATCGCCAGCATGGACGCCGCGGCCTGCGAGGTGCCCGCCGACGCACGGCCCGCAGACTGAGGGACGGCCAACATGGAACACGGCAACTGGATTTCCACCAGCCTGGTCTATCTGGCCGCCGCGGTGCTGGCGGTGCCGCTGGCGCGGCTGCTGGGCCTGGGCGCGATCATCGGCTACCTGGGTGCAGGCATCGTCATCGGGCCCTGGGGGCTCAAGCTGGTCAGCGATCCGGCGGCGATGCTGCACTTTGCCGAGTTCGGCGTGGTGCTGATGCTGTTTCTGGTGGGCCTGGAGCTGGAACCGCGCCGGCTGTGGGCGATGCGCCGGCCGATCTTCGGCGGCGGCAGCGTGCAGCTGCTGGGCTCGGCCGCGCTGATGGGCGGCGTGGCGCTGGCGCTGGGTGTGGACTGGCGCCTGGCGCTGGTGGCCGGCCTCGGGCTGGGTATGTCGTCGACCGCCATCGGCCTGGGTGCCCTGGCCGAGCGCAACCTGATGGCCACCCGGTCGGGCCAAGGCGTGCTGTCGGTGGCGCTGCTGCAGGACATCGCCGCCATCCCCATCCTGGCGCTGGTGCCTTTGCTGGCGGTGGCCGGTGCGGCCGGCGCAGCGCAGGCGGGCAGCGGCTGGCTGGCTGCCGGCAAGGCGCTGGGCGTGATCGCCGCCATCGTGCTGGGCGGGCGGCTGCTGTTGCGCCCAGCCCTGCGCTGGATCGCCCGCAGCGACACGCCCGAGATCTTCACCGCTGCCGCGCTGCTGCTGGTGGTGGCCACCGCCGCGCTGATGCAGAGCGTGGGCCTGAGCATGGCGCTGGGCGCCTTCCTGGCCGGCGTGCTGCTGGCCGAGAGCGAATACCGGCGTGCGCTGGAAACCGACCTCGAGCCCTTCAAGGGCCTGCTGCTGGGCCTGTTCTTCATCGCCGTGGGCATGAGCATCGACTTCGCCGTGGTGCTGGCCCACCCGCTGGTGATGGCCGCCGTGGTGCTGGGCTTCCTGGTGCTGAAGGCCGGCGTGCTGCTGGCCCTGGCCCGCTGGACCGACCTGCCGCTGCTGGAGCGGCCGGTCTACCTGATCCTGCTGGCGCAGGGCGGTGAGTTCGGCTTCGTCGTGTTCCAGACCGCGCAGCAGGCGCGCGTGATCAGTGCCGAGCAGTCGTCCTTCCTGGTGGCGGCGGTGGCCGTGTCGATGCTGCTGACCCCGCTGCTGCTGCTGGTGGCCGACCGCTGGTGGGTGCCACGCCTGGCGCGCCACGGCGCGCCCAAGCCGGCCGAGATCAGCGAGCCGCAGGCTGCGCCGGTGATCATCGCCGGCTTCGGCCGCTACGGCCAGGGCGTGGGACGGCTGCTCAATGCCAGCGGGCTGAGTGCCACCGTGCTCGACCACGACGCCGAACAGGTGGAAACCGTGCGCCGCTTCGGCTGGCCGGTGTTCTATGGCGACGCCACGCGGCTCGACCTGCTGCGCACCGCAGGCGCGGCGCAGGCCCGGGTGCTGGTGCTGGCCATCGACGACATGGAACAAAGCCTGAAGGTGGCCGAAATGGTGCGGGAACACTTCCCGCAGCTGCAGGTGGTGGCGCGGGCGCGCAACGTCACCCACTTCTACCGGCTGCGCCAGCTAGGCGTCACCATGATCGAACGCGAGGTGCTCGATGCGTCGCTGATGAGCGGTCGGCAGGTGTTGCAGCTGATGGGCTGGCAGCCGCACGAGGCGCGCAACCAGGCGTTGCGCTTCCGTGCCCACACCATCGACCTGATCGAGCAGATGGCGCCGCACCTGGGCGATGAGCGCAAGCTGATCGCCCTGGCCAAGCAGGGCCGCCAGCAATTGGAGACGCTGTGGGCGCAGGAGCGTGCCCAGCAGACCGGCCGGCGCAACCGCCAGGGTTGGCAGGGCACCCACCCGGACGACGCCCGCCCCGCACAAGACGGCGAGGCCGGCGCCGGCTAGACCAGCGCGCAGGCCTCGTCGAACGACAGCCGCGGGCTGCGCGCGAACACCTTGGCCGGGTCGCCATGGCCCAGGGTGCAGATGAAGTTGGTTTTGACTGCGGTGCCGGACCAGAACGCAGCATCCATCTTGGCGGCGTCGAAGCCGCTCATCGGCCCGCAATCCAGCCCCAGCGCCCGCGCGGCCAGGACCAGATAGCCACCCTGCAGGCTGCTGTTGCGGAAGGCCGATTCCTGGATGGAGGCGGGCTTGCCGGCGAACCAGGCGCGTGCATCCACATGCGGAAACAGCTGCGGCAGCTTCTCGTGGAATTCCAGGTCCATGCCCACGATCACCGTCACCGGCGCCTCGTTGATCTTGGCCTGGTTGCCGGCCGATGCACAGGCCAGCAGGCGCGCCTTGGCCTCGGCCGTGCGCACGAACTGGAAGCGCGCCGGGCAGCTGTTGGCCGCTGTGGGGCCGAACTTCAGCAAGTCATAGAGCTGGCGCAGGGTGTCGTCGGCCACCGGTGTGGGCAGGTAGCCGTTCTGGCTGCGGGCGGCGGTGAAAAGCTGCGCCAGGCTGTCGGGGGTCAGGGGCATGGGGTCCAGTCGATGGGTTGGAGTCCGGATGGGCAGACAATTGTGGAATGTTCCAGCCATCCCAGCATGATGTGCGCAGATTCTTCTGCGAGACCTGGCGCAAGCAGCGCGCCGGCCTGCCGCTGACGCCGATGGAGGCGATGGCGGCCGACTGGGTGACTGAGCACCCGGAGTACCACGCCGACCTGGCCGATGCGGACGCCGCAGTGGCCGCCAGCTACAGCGTCGAAGACGGCCGCACCAACCCCTTCCTGCACCTGTCGATGCACTTGAGCATTGCCGAGCAGTGTGGCATCGACCAGCCCACCGGCATCCGCCAGGCGGTGGGCCTGCTGGCCGCGCGGCGCAACGCGCTGCATGAAGCCCACCACGAGGTGATGGAGTGCCTGGGCGAGATGATCTGGGCCAGCCAGCGCAGCGGTCTGCCGCCCGACGGCCAGGCCTACATCGAGGCAGTGCGCAGACGCGCCACCGCTTGAGTCCGGGATCAGACGGGCGCGTAGCCTTCTTCGGCCAGCGCGGCGGTGAAGGCTGCTGCCGGCTGGGTGGATGTGATCTGCACTTGGTGGTTCGGCAGGTCGATCTTCAGCGTGGCCAGGGCATCGACCTTCTGCACCGTCTCTGTGACCGTGCGCACGCAGTGGCCGCAGGTCATGGTGGGCAGGGTCAGTTCAATCATGGTGGCTCCGGTGTGTTTTGACGCAAAGATGGATTCTGCGCCCGGGGCTACGATGCCCGCATGACCGAGACCCTGACCCTGCAGTTGCCGATCACTGGCATGACCTGCGCCAGTTGCGTGGCGCGGGTCGAGAAGGCAATTGCCAAGGTGCCGGGGGTGCAGCAGGCCAGCGTCAACGGCGCCACCGACTCTGCCAGCCTGCTCGTCGACCGGACCGATGCAAGCGCCACGGCCCAGGCCGTGGCCGCGGCGGTGGCCCGGGCTGGCTACGCCATCCCCACCGACACAGTGCGCCTGCAGATCGACGGCATGACCTGCGCCAGTTGCGTGGGCCGGGTCGAGAAGGCGCTGGCGCGGGTGCCCGGTGCCAGCGGCGTCAGCGTCAACCTGGCCACCAACACCGCACAACTGCAGCGCTTGGCCGGCAGCGCCGGGGATGCCGCCCTGCTGGCCGCCGTGCGCCAGGCGGGCTACGAAGCCACGCTGGTCACCGATCCCCAGGCCGCGCCCGCCGCCCACCGCGGTGACGACGGCTGGCGCGTGGCGGTGGCGGCTGCGCTGTCGGCACCGCTGGTGCTGCCGATGGCGGGTGACCTGATCGGCGCGCACTGGATGCTGCCGGCTCTGTGGCAGTGCCTGCTGGCCACGCCGGTGCTGTTCTACTTCGGCGCGCGCTTCTTCAAGGCCGGCTGGGCCGCGCTGCGCAACGGCGCCGGCAACATGGACCTGCTGGTGGCCACCGGCACCAGCGCCGCCTATGGCCTGAGCCTGGTGTTGTGGGAGCAGGATCCACAGGGCATGCCGCACCTGTACTTCGAGAGCGCGGCGGTGGTCATCACGCTGGTGCTCTTCGGCAAGTGGCTGGAAGCGCGCGCCAAGCGCCGCACCCTGGTGGCGCTGGACGGCCTGCGCGCGCTGCGGCCCGACGTGGCCCGCCTGCGCCGCGGCGACCAGGAGGTGAGCGTGCCCCTGGCCGAGGTGCAGCCCGGCGACACCGTGCTGGTGCGCCCCGGCGAGCGCCTGCCCACCGACGGCATCGTGCTGGAAGGCCGCAGCCACCTGGACGAAAGCCTGCTCACCGGCGAAAGCCTGCCGGTGGCGCGCCAGCCCGGTGACCGGGTGACCGGCGGCGCCATCAATGGCGAGGGCCTGCTGGCGGTGCGCACCACCGCGGTGGGCGCAGCCAGCATGCTGTCGCAGATCATGCAGATGGTGGAATCGGCCCAGGCGAAAAAGGCGCCGATCCAGCAGACCGTCGACAAGGTGGCCGCCGTCTTCGTGCCCGCGGTGTTTGCCGCCGCGCTGCTCACGCTGCTGGGCTGGGGACTGTTCAGCCAGGTCGGCTGGGCCACGGCGCTGATCCACGCGGTGTCGGTGCTGGTGATCGCCTGCCCCTGCGCCCTGGGCCTGGCCACGCCGGCCACGCTGATGGTGGGCACCGGTCTGGCCGCCCGCCATGGCATCCTGGTGCGCGACGCGCAGGCCCTGGAACTGATGCGCGACGTGGCGGTGGTCGCCTTCGACAAGACCGGCACGCTGACAGAGGGCCGGCCAACTCTGGTGGACGCCACCGCCACCCCGGCCCTGCCCGGCGGCAGGCCCGAGTTGCTGTCGCTGGCTGCCGCGCTGCAGGCCGCCAGCGAGCACCCGCTGGCCCGCGCCGTGGTGCAGGCTGCCCAGGGCGAAGGCGTGCCCAAGCTGCAGGCCGACACGCCCCAGGCCGTGGCCGGCCGCGGCATCACCGGCACGGTGGCCGGCCGCGCGCTGCAGCTCGGCAGCAGCGTGTGGATGGCCGAGTTGGGCATGGCAGACAGTGCCCTGCAGGCCCAGGCCCAGGCCTGGGCCGCCCAGGGCCGCAGCGTGGCCTGGCTGGCCGAGGCCACACAGGCCGGCCAAGCGCCGCGTGCCTTGGGCCTGCTGGCCTTCGGCGACCATGCCAAGCCCGGCGCCGCTGCCGCGGTGGCCGCGTTGCGGCGCGAAGGCATCCGCGTGGTGCTGGTCAGCGGCGACAACCGCGGGGCGGCCGAGGCGCTGGCGCGCGAGGTCGGCTTCACCGACATGGCCGAGGTGCGTGCCGAGGTGCTGCCCGGCGACAAGGCCAAGGTCATCGCGGCGCTGCGTGCCGGCCTGGCGCCCGGCCAGCGCGTGGCCATGGTGGGCGACGGCGTGAACGACGCCCCCGCGCTGGCGGCGGCCGACGTGGGATTGGCCATGGCGCATGCCGACGGCGGCGCCACCGACGTGGCGATGCAGACCGCCGGCCTCACCCTGCTGCGCGGCGACCCGGTGCTGGTGGTGCAGGCGCTGCAGTTGTCGCGCGCCATCACCCGGCGCATCCGCCAGAACCTGTTCTGGGCGTTTGCCTACAACGTGGTGGGCATCCCGCTGGCCGCCTTCGGCCTGCTCAGCCCGGTGGTAGCCGGCGCGGCAATGGCGCTGTCGTCGGTCAGCGTGGTCAGCAATGCACTGCTGCTGGGGCGCTTCAAACCCAAGGTTTGACCGGCGCTCAGGTTTTGCCGCGCCGCACCGCCTCGTCACCGGCCCACAGCGCGTCGAGCTGGGAGAAGTTCCAGCTGCCGGGCGCCTCGCGGTCGGTGATCTTGTCGGGCGCGCCCTGCGACAGGTCGAGCAACTGCGGGCGGATCGGCAACTGCCGGTCCAGGTCGAAGAACACCTTGATGATCGGCGCGGTCAGCGCACTGGGGTTCTGCTCCATCACCACCGCCAGGCGGCGCGAGGCCAGGCGCACCAGCGACCCGTTGGGGTAGATGCCCAGGCTGCGCACGAAGTGGCGGAAGATGGTGTCGTCGAAGTGGCCCTTCCACGACGCCATGCGCGCCATCGACTCCGCCGGGTCCCAGCCCGCCTTGTACGGGCGGTTGGAGGTGACGGCGTCGTACACGTCGCACACCGCGCCCATGCGGGCGAAGGTGCTGATCTGGTCGGCCGGCAGGCGGTGCGGGTAGCCCGACCCGTCGATGCGCTCATGGTGGTGCAGGCACACATCCATGGCCAGTTCACTGGCGCCGCGGGACTCCTGCAGCATCTGCCAGCCGCGCTCCGGGTGGGTGCGGATGACGGCGAACTCGGCGTCGGTCAGCTTGGACGGCTTGTTCAGGATGTCCAGCGGCATGGCCGCCTTGCCCAGGTCGTGCAGCAGGCCGGCCATGCCGGCCTCGCGGCAGCTGGCGTCGTCCAAACCCATCTGGTGGCCCAGGGCCACCATCAGCGCGCACACCGCCACCGAGTGCATGTAGGAATAGTCGTCGGCTGTCTTCAGCCGGGCCAGGCTCACCAGCGCGCCGGGATTGCGGAACACCGACCGGGTGATGTCGTCGACCAGCGGCTGGCAGCGCTCGGCTTCCAGCGCGCGGCCCATGCGCGCTTCGGCAAACAGGCTGGTCACCGCCTCGCGGGAGCGCTGGCACAGGCGCGAGGCCTCGCGCAGTTCTTCGGCCATCGCGACCCGCGCGGGGCGCGGCATGGGCCCGGCAGATGCGTCTGACGGAGCGCGAGGCGTGGCCGGCAGGGCCGCGGCCGGCCAGACGGCGGGCGCGGGCGTCGAGGATGGCCGCTGGCGTGCCGCAGCAGAGGGCGCGGGCGGTGGCAGCGGGTCAGCCGTCGGCGCTGGTGGAGGGGGCGGCGTCGAGGCCGCCGGTTCGATGGCATCGACGTCGAGCCCGCGGGCGGCGTCGATCCAGCATTCACGCACCGGGCTGTCCACCAACCGTTGCAGGTCGGCCGGGTCCTTCAGCACGAAGCGCGTCTTCCAGAACGGGTGGTCCAGCCAGTTGCCTTCCAGCGACTGCAGGAACATGCCCAGCCGCAGCTGGGTCACCTGGATTCTTTTGAGTGTCGCGCCGCTCATCGAACTGGCGATTGTCGGCGCCGGCATCCGGGCAAGCCCGCGGAATTGGCATTAAAAAAGCCGCAGACTTCTGCGGCTTCTGGGGCTGAGCGCGTGTCGCTGTCAGCGGAAGCGGCTTTGCGGCACCACCCGCAGGTCGCCAGGCAGCGCGCTCAGGTACTGGGCCACCTGCTTGAGCTCGGCATTGGTGAAGGTGAGCTTCTTCTTGCCGTCGGCTTCTTGCACCACCTGGGCGCGCATGGTGGCGTTGGAGCGGCCCAGGTGCGGGTTGCCGTCGGTGTGGTAAGACTTCAACGTGGCATACAGGTAGTCGGCATGCTGACCGGCCAGGCGCGGATAGGCCGGGTCCAGCGGCGCGCTGAAGTTGGCGCCGTGGCAGGCCACGCAGGCGGCCATGCGGTCTTTCAAGGCATCTGGCACTGGCGTGGCCAGCGCAGAGGGTGCCGGGGTGCCGACACCCTTGCCTTGCTGCTCGTAGAACGCGCCCAGGTCGGTCATGTCCTGCTCCGTCAGAGACGCCGCAATGCCGCGCATGGTGGGGTGCTTGCGGTCACCCTTCTGGTAGGCCACCAGAGACGCCACGATGTACTTGGCGCCCTGGCCCGCAATCATCGGCACCTTGTAGACCTCGGGGAAGGTGGCCTGGTAGCCGACGATGCCATGGCAACCAATG
Organism: Aquabacterium sp.; assembly: GCA_040400895.1. GTDB lineage: Bacteria > Pseudomonadota > Gammaproteobacteria > Burkholderiales > Burkholderiaceae_C > Pseudaquabacterium. Next base: position 1,049 of record JBBAPL010000192.1, on the reverse strand, counting down.
CACATGGCGGCCTTGGTGGCACCCCTGGCGGCATCACCGGCGGCGGGGGCCTGGGCCTGGGCGGCGGTGCCGACGCCGGCCAGTGCCAGCAGCAGGGGAAGCATGGAAAACGCGTTGTTCATTGTCTGGCGGGCAGGATGGATCGCTGGTGGACGGGCCGGGGCAGCGGACCCGCCGCGCCTGCGCCCATGAACCCAGCCGCGCCTTGCGGGGCGTCAACCGGGCGACTTCTGATTATAGAGGCCACCCCTATACTGATTTGGCATCGGCTGACCCGCCAGCAACACTGCCCTTCCACCCTCTGCCACGGCCCTGCCGGCCGCACCCGCCATGAAGTTTCAAGGTTCAGACAACTACGTCGCCACGCAAGACCTGATGCTGGCCGTCAACGCCGCCATCACGCTCAAGCGTCCCTTGCTGGTGAAGGGCGAGCCGGGCACCGGCAAGACCATGCTGGCCGAGGAAGTGTCGGCAGCGCTCGGCCTGCCGCTGCTGCAGTGGCACGTCAAGAGCACCACCAAGGCCCAACAGGGCCTGTATGAATACGACGCGGTGAGCCGCCTGCGCGACAGCCAGCTGGCCGACGATGAAAGCGTGCAGAAGGTGCGCAACATCAGCAACTACATCCTGAAGGGCGTGCTGTGGCAGGCCTTCACCAGCGACGAGCCGGTGGCGCTGCTGATCGACGAGATCGACAAGGCAGACATCGAATTCCCGAACGACCTGCTGCGCGAACTCGACCGCATGGAGTTCTACGTGTACGAGACGCGCGAGCTGGTCAAGGCCAGGCACCGGCCGGTGGTGTTCATCACCAGCAACAACGAGAAAGAGCTGCCCGACGCCTTCCTGCGGCGCTGCTTCTTCCACTACATCAAGTTCCCGGACGCCGACACGATGAAGAGCATCGTCGACGTGCACTTCCCCGGTCTGAAGAAGGAACTGCTGGCCGCGGCCATGAAGACCTTCTACGACGTGCGCAACCTGCCCGGCCTGAAGAAGAAGCCCAGCACCAGCGAGCTGCTGGACTGGCTGAAGCTGCTGGTGGCCGA
>JBBAPL010000191.1:0-8840 GCA_040400895.1 Aquabacterium sp. | reverse complement strand
CGTGAATTCGCCAAGGCGGTGCGCGAGGTGATGGCCCTGGCCGACCGGGTGAACGAATACGTCGACCAGCACAAGCCCTGGGAACTGGCGAAGAAGGAAGGCCAGGATGCCGCGCTGCACGACGTGTGCACCGTCTGCATCGAGGCCTTCCGCCTGCTGACGATCTACCTCAAGCCCATCCTGCCGGCGCTGGCGGCCAAGGTCGAAGCCTTCCTGCAGGTGCCGCCGCTGCAGTTTGACGATGCCGCCCGCGCCCTGGGCCACCACCAGATCGCCGACTACCAGCACCTGATGCAGCGGGTGGATGCGGCCAAGGTCGAGGCGCTGATCACCCCGCCCGCGCCGCCAGCCCCGCCGGTGGTGCACCCGGGTGGCGAAGCCATCGCCGCCGAGATCGGCATCGACGCCTTCAGCGCGGTCGACCTGCGGGTGGCGAAGATCGTCAACGCCGAGCTGGTGGACGGCAGCACCAAGCTGCTGAAGCTGACGCTGGACGTCGGTGAAGGCCGCACGCGTCAGGTCTTCTCCGGCATCCGCAGCGCTTACGCGCCCGAGCAGCTGGTGGGCAAGCTCACCGTGATGGTGGCCAACCTGGCACCACGCAAGATGAAGTTCGGCATCAGCGAAGGCATGGTGCTGGCCGCCAGCCATGCCGACGAGAAGGGCACGCCAGGCATCTTCGTGCTGGAACCCGGGCCCGGTGCCGTGCCCGGCATGCGGGTGCGATGACGGCGGCGCCCGGCCGGCGCGCCCTGCTGGCTGCGATGGGTGCGGCAGGCTTGGGCGCGGCAGGTCTGGGCAGCCTGGCCCGGGCGCAACCGGCCGCCGCCGGGGCGTTCGACTTCATCGCGCTGGGCGACGCGCCCTACGGGCCAGACCTGATCGCCGGGCCGGCGTACCGCAGCCTGATCGACCGCATCAACCACCTCGGCCTGCCGTTCGCCATCCATGTGGGCGACTTCAAGGACGGCAAGGCCGCCTGCAGCGACGCCGAGTACCAGCGCCAGTGGCAACACTTCCAGCGCTTTGCCGGCGCCCTGGTCTACACCCCGGGCGACAACGACTGGCTGGACTGCCACCGCCGCGGCGACGACCCGCTGGCGCGGCTGCAGGCCCTGCGGCGGCGCTTCTTTGCCGGCACCCAATCGCTGGGCCAGCGGCCGATCCCGCTGGAACGGCAGCCCGACAGCATGCCGGCCCACGCCGCCTACCGCGAGAACCAGCGCTGGCAGCACCAGGGCGTGGTGTTCGCCACGGTCCACACCGTGGGCCCGGCCAACGGCTTCAACGCCGACCGCGCCGCCGTGCGCGCCGAAGCCCAGGTGCGCGAAGCCGCCAACAGCGCCTGGATCGCCAACAGCTTTGCGCTGGCACAGCGCATCGGCGCCCGCGCGCTGGTGCTGGCCACGCAGGCCGAATCGCTGGCGTATGACCGGCGCGACGGCCCGCGGCGCGCCAGCCTGCAGCCCGACTACCCGGCCATCGCGCACACCCTGCTGCCGCTGGCCGATGCGGCCCCCCACCCGGTGCTGCTGGTGCATGGCGATGCCCACGTCTACACCTTCGACCAGCCGTTCGAGACCGCACGCGGGCGGCCGATCACCAAGCTGTGGCGCCTGCAGGTGTTTGGTGAGCCGCAGGTGCATGCGGTGCAGGTGCGGGTGCAGCCCGCGGTGGCTGGTGCGCCCTTCGCCTGCACGCCGGTGTGGAACCCGATGTCGACCGACCCGCGCCGCGGCCTGCAGCGCACGCCGTAGGATGGTCGCCTGGAGGCCGCATGCGCCTGCCGCGCTTTGTGATCCGATTTGCCGTCCCGGTGCACCCGTTCCGCCCGCGCCTGCTGCAGGCACTGGCCGGCTACAGCCGTGCCCGCCTGCTGGCCGACGTGGGCGCCGGTGTCACCGTGGGCATCGTGGCGCTGCCGCTGGCCATGGCCTTTGCCATCGCCAGCGGCGTCAAGCCCGAGGCAGGGCTGTTCACCGCCATCATTGCCGGCTTCCTGATCTCGGCGCTGGGTGGATCGCAGGTGCAGATCGGCGGGCCGGCGGGCGCGTTCATCGTCATCGTCTACGGCATCGTCGAGCGCTACGGCCTGGCCAACCTGCTGATCGCCACCAGCATGGCCGGCGTGCTGCTGTTCCTGATGGGCTGGCTGAAGCTGGGCGCGCTGGTGCGCTACATCCCGGTGTCCATCGTCATCGGCTTCACCAACGGCATTGCGGTGCTGATCGGGCTGAGCCAGCTGAAAGACCTGCTGGGCCTGCCGATCGACAAGATGCCGGGCGACTTCTTCAGCCAGATCGCCGTGCTGTGGCAACACCTGGGTCAGACCAACTGGGCCGCCGTGGTGGTGGGCCTGGCCTGTCTGGCCACCGTGGTGCTGTGGCCCAAGAGCTACACCATGCCGGTGGCGCCACAGGGCGCGGTGCCGCACCTGCGGCGCTGGGCATCGCATCTGCCCGGCACCATCGTGGCCCTGGTCGGCGCCACGCTGGCGGTGCGGCTGCTGCACCTGCCGGTGGAGACCATCGGCACGCGCTTTGGCGGCATCCCGCAGGCGCTGCCGGCCTTCGCGCTGCCTGACTTCAGCTGGGCCACCGCCAAGCTGCTGGTGATTCCCACCGTCACCATCGCGCTGCTGGGCGCCATCGAGAGCCTGCTGTGCGCCCGGGTGGCCGACAACATGGCGCCGCAGCACCCGCGCCACGACCCCAACCAGGAGCTGATGGCCCAGGGCGTGGCCAACCTGGTGACGCCGTTCTTCGGCGGCATCCCGGCCACCGGCACCATCGCCCGCACCGTGACCAATGTGCGCGCCGGCGCGGCCACGCCGATGGCCGGCGTGGTGCATGCGCTCACCCTGCTGGCCATCGTGCTGGTGGCCGCGCCGCTGGCGCTGCATGTGCCGCTGCCCGCGCTGGCCGGCATCCTGCTGTTCGTGGCCTGGAACATGGGCGAATGGCGGGAATTCGCGCGGCTCAAGCACTTCCTGCTGCCCTACCGCGCCACGCTGCTGGGCACCTTCGGGTTGACGGTGGTGTTCGACCTGACGGTGGCAGTGGAAGTGGGCCTGCTGATGGCCTGCGGCTTCTTCATCTACCGCATGGGCCAGCTGTTCTCGGCCCGGCTGCAGCCACTGGCCGAAGGCGTGGCGCCGGGCGTGGCGGTGGTCGAGCTGTTCGGCTCGCTGTTCTTCGGCGCAGTGGGCAAGATCGAGGCGCTGCCCGCGCAACTGCCGCCCGGCACGCGCTGCCTGGTGCTGCAGATGCACCGGCTGATCTCGGTCGACACCTCAGGCATCGACGCGCTGCAGCAGTTGCACCGCACGCTGCAGCGCCAGGGCGTGGCGCTGCTGCTGGCCGACGTGAATCCGCAGCCGCTGGGCCTGATCCAGCGCTCGGGCTTTGCGGCCGAACTGGGCGAGGGCGCCATCGCCGCCAGCCTGGCGCAGGCCCTGCAACGGGCAACGCCCCCACCCGCCTGAGCCCAACGCCGCAGGCGGCCGGGTTTTGGGGGGCAGTTCGGTGCTTCTGCCGAGCGGCGGCTGCGCAGAATCGACGCTTCGCCCGTCTCCCCAACCCAGCCCGCCCTGCCACCGTGTCCACCTTGCTGATCGCGCTACTGGTGCTGTTGTTGGCCGGTGCCGCCGTGGCCGCGCTGGCCCGGCGCGGGCCGGAGGACGCAGCGCCGCCCGCCGCACCACCCGTTGAACCGCCCAAGCCGCCGCCGGCGGTGGCGCCTGCGGTTGCCGCCGCACCGCCACCGGCAAGCCCGTTGCCCCCAGCGCTGCGCGCCTTTCGGCTGGTCACGCACGAGACCCTGCCACACGCCCGCGTGGCCCGGCTGGTGCAGCAGCTGCAACAGATCCCGCCGCCGCCGCTGGCGCTGCACAAGCTGGTGTCAGCCGAATTCCTGGAAGCCGCCCGCCCCACCGCGCTGGCCGAGCTGATCATGGCCGAGGCACAGATCGCCGCGCGGCTGTTGGCCACGATCAATTCGCCCAAGTACGGCTTGCGCAAGCCGGTGGGCAGCGTGGTGCAGGCCGTCAGCCTGCTGGGGCTGAACACCGTACGCGCGCTGTGTCTGCAACACCTGCTGCACAACAGCTTCGGCAGCCCCGGCCCGGCGCACCGCCAGCGGCTCGACCGCTTGCTGCGCGCCAGCACCTTGTCCAGCGAGCTGTGCGGCCGCCTGGCCACGCCGCTGGGCCTGGCCGAGCCAGGCGCATTGGTCACGCAGGCCGTGCTCTGCCACCTGGGCCCGCTGGCCACCACCGTGCTGCTGCAGCCCGGCAGCCCGGCCTGGGGCCCGCATGCCACCCTGCTGGACCGCCTGGACGCCGAGCAGCAGGCCCTGGGGCTGGGCGCAGGCGAGGTGGGCGCGCTGCTGATGCAGGCCTGGGGCCTGCCGGCCAGCATCGTGCAGGAGGTGCGTGACGTCGACAGCCTGCTGGTGACCCCTGCCCATCTGGTGGACCCGCGGCGCGCGCCGCGCCTGGCGCTGGTCTACCTGGGCGCCCGGCTGGGCGACCGCCTGGCCCAGGGCAGCCTGGCCGACTTGGCCGATGCGGCCCGGCCAGCCGATGGCGCCCAGCTGGCCGACTGGCAGCGCGGCCAGCCCGATGACCCCGACTTCTGCCACCTGGACAGCTATCTGGCGCTGCCAGCCCTGGCCGGCCTGGGCACCCATCTGCAAGACCCGGCACTGCTGGACGCGGTGCGCGCGCTGCAGGGCCGCGCCGCACAAGCCGCCTGACCACCCGGTCTCCGGGTGGCCAGCCGATCAGCCGATCAGCCGATCAGCCGATCAGCCGGTCAGCTGATCAGCCGGTCAGCGGGCCGGCCAGGGCCGTTGCGTGCGCGCCAAGCGGTCCAGCGCGGCGGCACAGCCGGGCAACAAGGCCGCATGCCGGGCACTGAGCCAGCCCACCGCAAACCAGGCATGCGGGTCGGCCTCGGCCAGGGTGCGGCAATGTGCCAGCGCCACCACGGTGTCGTTCACCTCGCCCAGGCAGGCTTGCGCCGGCTTCAACCGTTTCAAGAAGACGGCCAGCCGCTTGGCAGGCCACAGCCCGGCACTCAGCTCGGTGAGGTAGCGCAGCCGTTTGATGCGCCGGCGCAGCCGGTGGCGGGCCTCGTCGTCCAGGGTGCTGAAGCGGCGCGCATCGCGCCGCACCTGGCGCAGCAGCTTCTGCAACGGGGCGGGCAGCACCGCCGTGGCGGCCAGCGGCGGCGCAGCGACGGGTGGCGACGGTGGCAGGCCCAGGCCGAGCAGGGTCAGCCACAACTGCTGCGTGGCCGGCGCGCGCAACAGCGTGGCCGGGTCGGCCACCGGCGCGACTGGCGGTGGCGCTTGCAGCGGCGGCGCGCCGGCGGCCTGCAGCGCGGGCCACAGCCAATCGGCCATTGCATCCACGTCGCGGGCAGCGCCCAGTTGCTGGAACAGGTCGGCCAGCGCCGGCTGCAAGTCCGCCAGCGCGCCAGGGTCGCCGGCCGGCCAGCAGGCCGGCAGCACACTGCGCAGCCGCCGCAGGCCCACCCGCAACTGGTGCAGGTGCTCAGGCTCGGACGGCCCGGCAGCCATCTGGCTGGCATTGGCCAGCACCTGACGCAGGGTGTTGGCCAGCATCGCCGAACGGGCGGCGTCCAGGCTGGCGTGCCGGTCCAGGCGCAGCGGGCGGGCGCTGGTGGGCGGGCTGCCGGGCAGGCCGGCGGCCAAGGTGTGGCCCAGTTCGCTCTTGGTGCGCACGTCCAGCAGCAGGCCATGGCGCGCGGCCCAGCGCCCGGCCAGCGCCAGCAGGGCCTGGGGCGGGCCGGACAGCAGTTCGAACTCGATCTCGCACAGGGGCAGGCTGCGCCCGTCGGCCTGCACCGTGCCTTCGTCCAACGCCAGCTCGATCACCGCGCCGCCGCTGCGCAGCAGGCGCCGGGTGCGCTGGACCGTGGTGGCGTAACGTTCCTGCAGCGCAGGCTGGCCGGCGTCGGCCAGCAGGCGTCGCAGTGCAGCGCCGGCCGGGGTGCCGTCATGGCGGGTGATGTCCAGTGCAGGGCGGTCGCCACCGGGCACGGGCACGTTGTGCTCCAGCCGCTGCAGCGCGCTGGCGCCCTCGGCCTTGAGGGTCTGCACCCAGCTGCCGCCCTCGCGGCGCAGCCGCAGGGCCGTGCGCGCCTTCGCCAGGTGCTCGCCGGCCGTGTCGAAGTAGGCCGCGGCCAGCGGCTGCAGGTTGGCACTGGCGGTGGCCACCGCACGCCGCAGCGCCACCAGCCTTGCCGCAGGGATGCGGAACTTGAGCTCGATTTCAGTTGCCATGCCGCCGATGCTGCCACGCTTGGCGCCGCCGGCCCAGCGGCCCGCCGTAAACTACCGGGTTACCCCTGATCCTGCCCCGAGGCCCGCCCCATGCCGCTGTTCTGGAAGCCCTACACCTCCGACGTCACCAACTTCATCAGCGAGCTGAAGGCCAAGAAGCCGACGCTGGAAGCCGAACAGCGCGCCGGCCGCGCCCTGCTGTGGGACAAGCAGCTCGACCGCAGCGCCCAGGCCGGCTACAGCGACGCCAAGGTGCCGCAGTCGCCCTACGTGTACTTCTCTCGCCCCAAGCAGCGCTGACCGCCCACCGGCAGCCGTCCCGCCGTGACTGATCCGGCCGCCGGTCCCGCCGGTGACATGCCCCCGGCCCTGCCGCCCGTGCCCGCGCCGGTGATGGCCCTGGCGCCGCTGCCTGGCGACGAGGGTGCCGCCGCCGTGGCCGACGCCGAGCGCCTGCCGGTCGACCGTGTGGCGCTGGCCCGGCTGTATGGCGAGCCGCTGTTCCGCATGCCCACCGACTTGTACATCCCGCCGGATGCACTGGAGGTGTTTCTCGAAGCCTTCGAGGGCCCGCTGGACCTGCTGCTCTACCTGATCCGCAAGCAGAACTTCAACATCCTCGACATCCCGCTGGCCGACGTGACGCGCCAGTACCTGGCCTATGTCGACCAGATCCGCAACCATAACCTGGAGCTGGCCAGCGAGTACCTGCTGATGGCGGCGATGCTCATCGAGATCAAGAGCCGCATGCTGCTGCCACCCAGGAAGACCGACGACGGCAGCGAGGCCGCCGACCCGCGGGCCGAGCTGGTGCGCCGGCTGCTGGAATACGAGCAGATGAAGCTGGCCGCCGCCCGGCTGGACCAGTTGCCGGTGATCGGGCGCGACTTCCTGCGCGCGCAGGTGCACATCGAGCAGGCGCTGGCGCCGCGCTTCCCGGACGTGCACGTGGCCGACTTGCAGGCGGCGTGGATGGACATCGTGGCCCGCGCGCGCCTGAACCAGCACCACCGCATCAGCCGTGAGCAGCTGAGCGTGCGCGAGCACATGTCCATCGTGCTGCGCACGCTGCGCGGGCGGCGCTTCGTCGAATTCCACGAGCTGTTCGACCCCATGCGCGGCACGCCGGTGCTGGTGGTGACCTTCATCGCCATGCTGGAGCTGGCGCGAGAACACCTGCTGGAGATCACCCAGGCCGAAGCCTTTGCGCCGATCTACGTGCGGCTGGCGGACAAGCCGACCTGAGCAGCGGACGCGGACGCGTCAGGGCAGCATGCGGTCGACCGTGGCCAGCAGCCGGGCGATGTCCAGCGGCTTGGTCAGGTAGTCGGCGAAGCCGGCAGCGCGGGCTTCGGCCAGGTCGTCGGGCATGGCATTGGCGCTGACGGCCACCACCGGCGTGTGGCGCAGTGCGGGTTGCTGGCGCAGCAACCGCAGCACCTCGAAACCGTCCATCACCGGCAGCTGGATGTCCAGCAGCACCAGGTCGGGCGCCTGGGCGGCGGCCATGGCCAGCCCGTCCCCGGGCAGGGCCGCCAGACGCAGGTGGATGGCCGGCCGGTGCGCCAGCATGCCCTGCATCAGCACCTGGTTGACCTCGTTGTCCTCGATGTAGAGCACGTCGTGCTGCCGTGGTGGTGCCACCGGCGCCGGGCCGGGCGGCGGCGCCCCTGCCAGCGTGCCATCCGGGGCTTGGCAGGCAGGCAGCCGCACCCAGAACACGCTGCCCTCGCCCAGGGTGCTGCGCACGCCGATGGTGCCGTGCATCAGCGCGACCAGGCTGCGGCTCAGCGCCAGGCCGATGCCGGTGCCTTCGACCGCGCCTTCCATGTCCAGCCGCTCGAAGGCCTGGAACAACCGCGGCACATGGTCGGGCGGAATGCCCGCGCCCTGGTCGGACACCTCCAGGCACACGCCGTCCGCGTCGGCCAGCACCTGCACCCGCACGTCGCCGCCGTCGCGGTTGAACTTGATGACATTCGACAGCAGGTTCAGCAGCACCTGGCGCAGCCGGGTGGCGTCGGCCAGCACCCAAGGCCCAGCGGGCGCTGCGGCACCCAGCGCGCCGGCGTCGGCCGGCAGTCCTGCGGCGGCGGCCAGCACCACACCCCGGGCCTGGGCCATCGGCTGCACCATGGCCATGGCGTCGGGCACCAGGTGGGCCAGGTCCACCGGCTCCAGCGTCAGCTGCAGGTTGCCGGCCTCGATACGGGCCACGTCCAGCACATCGTTGATCAGGGCCAGCAGGTGGTGGCCGCCACGCATCAGTGCGTCCAGCCGCTGGCGCTGGCCGGGGCTGGGCGGGTCGGTGGCATCGCCCTGCAGCAGCTGCGCAAAGCCGAGGATGGCGTTCAGCGGCGTACGCAGCTCATGCGACATGCGCGACAGGAAGTCGGACTTGGCACGGTTGGCGGCCTCGGCTTCTTCCCGGGCGCGCTCGGCTTCGTCGCGGGCGGTAATCAGCGCCGCCTCGGCAGCCACGCTGGCCGTCAGGTCGGTGTAGGTGCGCACCAGGCTGCCGTCGGCGGCAA